>DATKCJ010000330.1:0-46158 GCA_035513275.1 Opitutaceae bacterium | reverse complement strand
CGCGATCTCTGGACTCCCGCCGTACCCCACATCGAAACTGCCGTGCATGCCTACAAACCGCGCCTGCGACGCAATGCGCGGTTCGCGCTCGAGCGCCGCTGCGAGACCTGGCACGCCGCCGATCGCGATCACCGTCACCGTTTCGGGCGAGTTCATCACAAGTTCGATGAATGCATCGAACCCGTCCTTGTGCACGGTTCCGGGATAGTCCGCCAGGTTGTAGCCGCGGATCCAGGGATCGAGCGTCCGGTTGGCCTCCTCAAGTTCCCCGGGGAGTCCGATCCCGATCACGACATCGGTGCGTCCCGCGGCCTCGAGGAATTTGGCTGCCACGGTCGCGCGGTAAGTCGTGTCTCCCGTATCGGTCAGCACCATCTTGAGATCGAGCTCCGGGCTGCGGAGTAAATGCAGCAACGCCCAAGTGTCGTCGATGTCGGTGCCGATGTCCGTGTCGAGCACCACGGGAGTGCGAGCTGCGACCGTGAGCGGCAGCAGGATCGCAGAGAGAAACAACAGGGTGCGGGGTAACATGGCGACAAGCGTGCGCCTTCTGTGCGAGAAGCGTCAAGGTCGCGGCTGCCCCCTCCCAACGTGCCGTCGCAGCTCAGGCTCGGGAGGGGCTTTGGGTTGACCCGCCGGGGCGCATTTGGCTCGCTTGCCCCTTCCCGGGATGAATCGCGTCCACATCAAGACCTCCCGCCTTCGCCTCTCGGCTCTCGCCGCGACGCTTCCGCCGTCGCTCTGCGAGCTATGGCGGACAAGTCGGCGCGGTGGGATCTAAGCAAGTGAACCGCGTTCACATCAAGACCTACGGCTGCCAGATGAACGAGCGCGACAGCGAGGCGGTCGCGGCGATGCTTCGTGCGCGGGGCTACCGGATCGTGGCCGATGAGTCCGATTGCGACATCCTCCTGCTCAACACTTGTTCCGTGCGCGACTCCGCCGAGCAAAAGGCGATCGGCAAAGCGGCGAACGTCTCGGCTCACAAGCGGCGCAATCCCGACTTCGTTCTCGGGATCCTCGGCTGCATGGCGCAGAACCGCGGCGCCGAACTTCTCGACCGGCTGCCCGATGTCGACCTGATCATCGGCACGCAAAAGTTTCACACCGTTCCAGGCTATCTCGACAACCTTCGTGCCGCGCGCGACGCGGGCGTGCCTGTCGGCGAGACCATCATCGACACGGCCGAAGAGGTTGGATCGCAAAACACGATCCGCGACCACGAACTCACGGACAGGCAGGTCACGGCGTTCGTGTCGATTCAGCAGGGCTGCGACATGCACTGTTCTTTCTGTATCGTGCCGAAGACGCGTGGCGACGAGCGCTCGCGCCCGATGGAGGAAATCGTTGCGGAGTGCCGCGCGCTCGCGGAACGCGGTGTTAAGGAGATCACACTGCTCGGCCAGATCGTCACGAGTTACGGTCGTCGCGACTACGAGCACGCGAACGGCATCTCGCCCTTCGTGCAGTTGCTCGAGCGCATCGACGCGATCGATGGGATCGAACGCATCCGTTTCACTTCGCCACACCCGCGCGGTTTCAAGCAGGACCTTGTCGAGGCCTACGGTCGGTTGCCGAAGCTCTGCGAATACGTCCACCTGCCGATGCAGTCGGGCAGCGATCGGATCCTTCGCGCGATGAACCGGCCCTACACCCGCGCGAAATATCTCGAGATTGTCGAGAGCCTGCGCCGCGTGCGGCCCGACATGTATTTCTCGACAGATGTGATCGTGGGCTTCCCCGGCGAAACGGAGGACGACTTCGCTGAGACGCGTTCGCTCTTCGAGGCCGCGAACTACGACATGGCCTACGTCTTCAAGTATTCGATCCGCAGCGGCACGCCCGCTGCAGAGGCAGGCGACCAGATTCCTGACGCGGTGAAAGAGGCGCGCAACCGCGAGCTGCTCGACATCCTCGAGGCCAACTCGATCCGGCGGAACAGACTGCTGGAAGGCACGACGCAGGAGGTTCTCGTCGAGGGCCGCGACAAGAAGGGCATCGGCTCGATGGGACGCACGCGCGGCAACCGCATCGTCCACTTTGATGCCGACGAGCGCCTCGTCGGCCAGCTCGTGCCGGTCTCGATCACACGCACGACACCTAGCGTGCTTTACGGCCAGCTCGAGCTGGCCACGGTTTAAGTTGAAGCTCGAAGTCGAAGTTACCTTAGCCACACGACTTTCCTCTCGTCGCCGCCCCGGACTTAGACTTCAACTGCCTGCTTCAACTGCCTTATGAGCCTTTTTCTTGCGACCCTCATTCCCGGTTTGCTCCTGATCGCCGCCGGCGGGCTGCTCCTTTGGAACGCGCCAGTCGTCGGCGCGACGGCCCGGGCGTTTCCTCGTTCGCGTCGCGCGGCTTGGGTCCTCTTCGGCGCCGGCGCCGCGTGGTTTCTCTACATCGTCACGCAGCTCACCGAGGCGGACTTTGGTAACTACAGGCTCGTCCTTTTCGTCGTCTTTGCGGGGATTGCGATCCTGAGCTTCAAGCTCGTGCCGGATTTCCTCGCGGTGCGCGGCCTCGCCGTGCTGGTGCTCCTCGGTGGCGGGAGTTTTCTCACGGCGGCGTTCATGCAGTGGGAGCTTCCGCAACGGCTGTTCATGGTGGCGCTGGTCTATGTGGCGATCATCGCGGCGCTCTTTCTTGCGGGCTATCCCTACCGCATGCGCGACTTTCTCGAGTGGCTGTTCGCCCGGCCGACGCGAGCGCGCGCCGCGGGGGTGTTTTGCGGGAGCTACGGACTCCTGCTTGCAATCGTCTCGTTCACTTACTGAGTTCACGCCGATGCCGGTCACCGACGTTCACCCTGTGCTGATGATCATCGCGGGTCCCGCGGGCACAGGGAAGACGACGCTCGCTGCGCGCATCGTCGCCGAGGTGCCGGAAGTCGAAAAGGTGATCACGGTGACGACGCGCCCGGCGCGGCCTGGAGAAGTCGACGGCAAGGACTACCACTTCTTCTCCGAGGAACAGTTCGACCGGAGTCTCGCACACGGGGAATTTCTTGAGTGGGCGCGCGTGCACGGCCGCTTTCGTTACGGCACGCTGCGCCGCTCGGTTCACGAGAAACTGGCCGCTGGCATCAATCTCGTGATGAACGTGGATGTGCAGGGCGTGCGCAGCATCAATGAAGTTGCGAAGTCCGACCCGATGATCCGCTCGGCGCTCGTCACGGTGTTTGTGAAGCCTCCCTCGATGGAGGAGCTTCGCAAGCGGCTGATCGGCCGCGGGCATGACGACGAGGAGGAGATCGCGCGCCGCCTCAAGTCGGCCGAGAATGAGATGCGCTCGATCGACATCTTCGACGAGGTGATCGTGAGCGGAAGCCGCAGGGAGGACTTCGCGCGCGTGCTCGCGATTTGGGAGGCTGCGGCGCGGCGCGAGTCGAGCCAGGCGTCTTGAAGCGATGAGCTCCTCACGATATGCAGTTGGCAGCCTTGTCGCCGTGCTTGTCACGCTCGCCGCGCCGGCGGGCATTGCGACCGAGCAACTCGCCGACGGACTCTACGCCGTGATCCACACGCCGAAGGGCGTGATCACTGCCGAGCTGTTTCCCGACAAGGCCCCGTTAACTGTCGCAAGCTTCGTCGGGCTCGCGGAGGGAACGATTGCCTTTCAGGGACGCTCAGCCGGGCAACCCTTCTACGACGGCCTGGTCTTTCATCGCGTCGTTCCCGGGTTCGTGATCCAGGGCGGCGATCCTCTCGGCTCGGGCGAGGGCGGTCCGGGCTACTCGTTTGCCGACGAGTTCGACCCGCGTGCGCGACATGTGCGCGGTGCGCTCGCTATGGCAAACTCCGGACCGAACACGAATGGAAGCCAGTTCTACTTCGCGATCGAGCCGGTGCACCGGCTCAATTACAAGCATACCGTCTTCGGCGTCGTGCACTCCGGCATGGATGTCGTCACTGCGATCGCGGAGGGCGACTCGATCGAGCGCGTCGAGATCATGCGCGTGGGCGAAGGCGCGCAGGCGTATCATCCCGCACAAGAGTCGTTCGATGCACTGCTTGCGGCGGCACGCGTTCTCCAGCCGCGACACACGGCATTGCCGCCACTCTACTCGAGCGAGGTCGACCTCGGGGTCCCCGAGTGGTTTCCGCGGTGGATTGAGGAGAAGCTCAACCACTATCACCAGGTGCGCGGCACACAGATCTTCGTGCGGCTGGGGTGCAGCATCTCGGAACTTCCAGGAGGATTGGACAAGTCGCTGAGCAACTTGCTCGCGTCGCTCTCGCTTGGGGATCCGCATTCGTGTCTCCTCATTTACTTCGACGAGGAGAAGAGCTGGCGCGTATGGTTTGGCGACGCCGCGGTTCCATTTATTGTGGGCGACGGCACAGACATCGACTCCGAGTCGGGCAAGAAAAATTTGCACGCGGCGAAGACAACCGTTCTCGCGCCCGCGAAGCTGGAGATCGAATTGGGCAAGCCGAGGCGATCGATCGATGCCGCCGTGACGTCGCTCATCGAAACGCTAGACGCGAAGAGGACGGGATCAAACTAGCCCGAACGCTCTTAGCGTCACGGCTTCACTTCCTCGAGCCACACGTCCTGATACGGGTGGAGGTCGAGGAGGTTTGGATAGTATCCGCGCACCGCGGGGTGGATGAGGTAGCTTCGCGTCAAGTGCCAGATCGGGGCGATAGGCTGATCGTCGAGCAGGATTCGCTCAGCCTCTCCAAGCCGGAGAAAGCGGGCGCCGCGATCGGGGTTGTCGCCCGCGCGATCGACGAGCGCGTCGAACTGCGCGTTCTTCCAGCCTGTGCGGTTGTTGCCGCTGGTGCTGGTCATCGTCGTGAGGAAGGTGTTCGGGTCGATATAGTCGCCGACCCACGACATGAGCGCGATGTCGTAGTTCAGCCCGGAGAGGTTATCGAGAAACACTTTCCACTCGATGTTCGCGAGCGTTACGTTGATGCCAAGTTCGCGGCGCCACATTTCCTGAAGCGCCTCCATGACCAACTGCGTGTTGTTGCTCGAAGGGAACGTGACCTCGATCGTCGGAAATCCCTTGCCGCCAGGGTAGCCCGCTTCCGCGAGGAGGGCGCGCGCTGCTTCGGGATCAAAGAGCGGATTCAACGGCGGTTCGTAGCCCGCGGTGCCTGGCGGCGTGAAACTTCCCGCCGGTTCCTGCCCGGCGCGGGCGACGCGTTCGACGAGCGTCTTGCGGTCGCAGGCGAGCGAGATCGCCTTGCGCACGCGCGGGTCGTCGAGCGGCTTACGCGTGGTGTTGAAAATCGCAAACGCCGTGCCGAGGTAGGTGTTTGAGCGGAAGTCGGGATTGCTTTCTTCGCGATAGAGCGCGATGCGCGCCGGCGGAAGCGAGTCTGTCACGTGCACCTGCCCGGCGCGGAAGGCGCGGTCCCCGGTGTCGGTGTTTTCGATCGGCAGGAAGTGGATCGAGTTGAGCCTCACGCCCGCGGCGCCGTGGAAATGGGGATTTCGTTCAACGATGAGCCGCTCGTTGTTCCGCCAGTCGACGAGCTTGAACGGTCCGTTGCCAACGAGCGTGCCGGGGCGCGCCCATCGCGAGTTGCGATCGGCCATCGGCCCGGCGGCCTCGACGCTCGCGCGATGCACCGGCATCCACGCCTGGTGGAAAAGCATCGCGGGAAAATACGGCGTCGCGCGGTTGAGCGTGAGCACGAGCGTGTGGTCGTTCACGACCTCGACGCCGACCTGCGAGAAATCCGTGATCGCGCCAGAGTGAAATTCGCGCGCGTTCTTCAGGTCAAAGATGAAGTAGGCGTATTCGCTGCCGAGCGAAGCTGTGAGCATCCGCTGGATTGAATAAGCGAAGTCGCCCGCCGTCACGGGGTCGCCGTTGGACCACTTTGCCTCGGGCCTCAGATGAAACGTATAGGTAAGTCCGTCGGGCGACACATCCCAGCGGCTCGCGGTTCCGGGGATCGGGTCACTTGTCCGCGGATCGAGGCGCGTGAGGCCCTCGAAGATCGCCATGAAGACTTGATACTCGACGAACCCCGTCGCCACGTGCGGATCGAGCGATTGCGGATCCGCGCCGACGACCATGATGAACCTGCCCTCCCTGATCGCCGCGTCGGCATCGCGCTCCCGCCCGCCGCAACCGGCGAGTACGAGGATCGCGAGCAGCGGAGCGAGGAGGCGTGGCATTCCCTTCATGGCGTGAGTCGCGAAAACCGGTGTCGTCTTTGAAGGGCGCGACGGCGGCTAGGCCTTCACTTGCGGCCTTTTTGGATCAGGCCAGTCGACGTGGAAGAACTTGCCGCGCGGTTGATCGACGCGCTCGTAGGTGTGCGCGCCAAAGAAATCGCGCTGCGCTTGCAAGAGGTTTGCCGGAAGATTCGCGGTGCGGTAGCCGTCGTAGTAGGAGAGGGCGGAGGAGAACGTCGGTGCGGGCACGCCATGCACGGCCGCGGTCGCGATGACCTTGCGCCAATTCGCCTGGGCCTTGCGCACGGTGGCGTTGAAATACGGATCGAGAAGAAGGTTCGCCAGTTTCTTGTTCCGGCGGAACGCCTCGGTGATCTTCTGCAGGAACACCGCGCGGATGATGCAGCCGCCCCGCCAGATCTGCGCGATCTTCCCGAAGTCCAGCTTCCAGTGGTATTCCTTCTGCGCCTCGCGCATGAGCTGGAAGCCCTGAGCATAGGAGCAAATCTTCGAGCAATAGAGCGCGTCGTGGATCGCCTTCAGAAACGCCGTTCTGTTTCCCGTGAACTTCACGCGCGGCCCCTTGAGGATCTTGGAGGCATTCACGCGCTCTTCCTTCACGGCCGAGAGGCAGCGTGCGAACACAGCCTCGGCGACCGTCGGCGCGGGCACGCCCATGTCGAGTGCGTTGACGGATGTCCATTTGCCCGTGCCTTTCTGGCCGGCGGTGTCGAGCACGATGTCGACAAACGCCTTGCCGGTGACCGGGTCCGCCTGTTGCAGGATGTCCGCGGAAATTTCCATCAGAAAGCTGTCGAGCGCGCCCTTGTTCCACTTCGCAAACACGCGGCCGATCTCGGCGGCCGGCATGCCGAGGATGTTCCGCATGAGGTCATAGGCCTCGCAGATCATCTGCATGTCGCCGTATTCGATCCCGTTGTGGACCATCTTCACGTAGTGGCCCGCGCCATCGGTTCCGATGTAGGTCGCGCAAGGCACGCCACCCTTGATCGGCTTGCCAGGAGCCGCGCCGGTGAGCGGGCGACCGGTCTTGCGGTCCACCTTCGCGGCGATCGCATCCCAGATAACCTTGATGTGTTCGTAGGCCTCGGGGTCGCCACCGGGCATGAGCGAAGGGCCGAAGCGCGCTCCTTCCTCGCCACCGGAGACTCCGCTGCCGATGAACCGCAGGCCTGCGGCGCGCAGCGCGGCCTCGCGGCGGATCGTGTCCGTCCACTTCGAGTTGCCGCCATCGATGATGATGTCGCCGGGCTCGAGGAGCGGCGTGAGCGAGTCGATTACCGCATCGGTGGCCTTGCCGGCCTGCACGAGCATGATGATCCGGCGCGGTTTCGCGAGTGAACCGACGAACTCCTGCAGTGTCTTCGCTCCGAGGATGCCGCCCGGTGTCGAGGGATTCTCGGCGACGAACTTCTCCGTTTTTTCGACCGTCCGGTTGAAGACGGAGATTTTGAAACCGTGGTCCGCGATGTTGAGGGCGAGGTTCTGGCCCATCACTGCAAGTCCCACGAGACCGATGGAAGATTGTTCAGACATGAAGACCAAGACCCCTAGGCCCTGGGCCGCCCAAAGGCACGAAAAAACCCTCGATTCCCAGACGGAAGAAGGCCGTCTTGCGCGCTACTTTAATCCGCCAGCTTCTTGCTTGGCGTAGTCCTTCGTGGGGAAGAAGTGAGCGAGCTTGTCGACCACCGGCGTCAGCCACTTCGGCTCGGTGCGGTTGTAGACCCAGTTGAAGAAAACCACTGCAATCACCACCGACACGAAGATTCCCAGCAGGAGTCTGTTCGAGTTCTTGTAAATGCGGTAGGCCAAGACGGCCAGCATGACGCAGATCGCGAAGATCGTCGTTTTGAACAAAAAGTCCGGGGGGAGATTCTTGAGGAATGACTCGATGTCCATAAGTGGGGAGATTGCTCCCGCGAAATAGGGTGACGAGACTAATTCCCCCGACCCGGACCAACCGTCTCTACCCATTCGGACCTGCCGTCCGCGTAGTGCTCCTTCTTCCAGATCGGCACGCGCGCCTTCACTTCATCGATGACAAACCGGCACGCATCAAACGCCGCGCCCCGGTGCCCGGCTTCCACTCCGACCCAGACCGCGATCCCGCCGATCTCCAGCACACCTGTGCGGTGCACGCACAACGCCCTTGCGATGGCGAAGTTGCGCATCGCCTCCTCAAGGATCCGTGCGCCTTCCTTTCCGGCGAGCGACCCGAAAACCTCGTACTCGAGCCGCTCAACGGGCTTGCCGTCGTTCAGGTTTCGCACACGTCCCTCGAACACGACAAGCGCACCACAGGCTCCGTCGCGGAACTTCGCCTCGAGCGCGGCAGGGTCTATCGGCTGGTTTGTGAGTTCGAACATTACCGTCTTTTAACCCCCGGCCACGGGCGGGATGAAGACAACCTCGTCGCCGCTCTTGAGCGGGTGAGTGAGTTCGGCGAACTCGCCGTTCACCGCGACTCGCACGCGCTCGGCGGGCAGCGTGAATCCATGCCGCTCCGAGAGTTCCGCGTAGAGGCCGGCCGGCGTAGCCGCGGAAGTGACCAGCTCCTCTTGCGAAAGACCGCGGCGCTCCCGCAGGAAGGCAAAGTATTGGAGCCTGAGCTTGAGCGGCGCGGCGTTCATCGCGCGTGAAAGTCGCTCTTGCCGCCCGTCTTTTCAAGCAGCCGCACCTCGCGGATGCGGATGCCGTGCGAGACGGCCTTGCACATGTCGTAGATCGTGAGCGCCGCGACGCTCGCGCCCGTGAGCGCCTCCATCTCCACGCCCGTGCGGTCGGTCGCGCTCACGCGACAATGCACCTCGGCATCCTCGCCGCGCATCTCGATGGAGACATTCACATCATCGATGCGAAGCGGATGGCAAAGCGGGATGAGTTCAGCGGTGCGCTTCGCTCCCATCACGCCGGCGAGCGACGCCGTTTGAAACACCGGCCCCTTCGCCGACTGGATCTCGCCGTCGCTCAGCAGCCGCGCGATTTCGCGCGGCAAGGCGACGGTCGCGACAGCATGCGCCGTACGGCGCGTGGCGGACTTCGCGCCGACATCGACCATTGCGGGTGCTCCGGAGGAATCGATGTGCGAGAGGGACTTTGCGCGTTTCTTCATTTCATGTTCGGAACTCGGTGGAACAATAATCATCGCTGACGGGCGCTGACAAAAAGAAAGCGGCAGAGGACTGCCGCAGACCAAGACGCTTACGCGTGAAGCAAAGGCAAGGTGGTTCTGATCGCGCCGAAGGCGCCGTGGAGTGCGCCAGTCCTCTGGCGCTTTCCCGGTTCGCCGAGCGCGGAAGTGCAATAACCGCAATCATCTGGGTCGGCCCCGGGCTTGACCACCCCGGCGGTGGGAGCAGCGTTGGGAACACCGATGCCCGCCGCGGCCGCCAGTCCCGTTCCGAAGCCGCTCAAGCAGCGTGGCCGGTTCGTGAACACCGACGCGGTTCGCGTGGCCCCCGGGCTCGCAGATGCGGTGCTCGCATCGCCGTTCAAACGCGCGGGCGGCATGGCGATCGATCTCGTCGTCATCATCCTGCTCTCGGCGCTCGCGAAGCCGATCCTTGGCGTCTTCACCGGGCTGACGTTTGCATCGCTCGGCAGCCGTCGCGTGAGCGACGCGCGGGTCTGGCTCGTGTTTCGCTGGGTGCTTGTAGGCCTGGGCGCGGGCGTGATGTTGCTCTCGGCGTTCTTCGTCGCCGGCACCCCGATCGTGCGCACGGGAGTTTTCAACATTGCCGCCGAGGAGCGCGCAGGGCCACCCGAAGCTCCACTCCTGTCGGCGAATCCATCGCACTCGGAGCTTCAGCGCGCCGTGAACCGGCTCGAGCAACGTGACGAGTTTCTCTCTTCCGAAAACAAGGCGCTGCGCAACCGCGAGGGCGGTCGATCTCTCACGACTGCCGCCGCGGATTTCGGGAAGACGTTCGGCCTCACATTCGGCTGGGCCGGCGTCTATTTCACGCTGCTCACTGCATGGCTTCGAGGCCGCACACTCGGAAAATTCCTGATGGGCACACGCGTGGTGCGGCTCGACGGTCGCGCGATCACGCCGATGGACGCGTTCATCCGCAACGGTGGCTACGCGGCCGGCCTCGCGACAGGGCTCATCGGCTTCATGTCGATACTCTGGAACGAGAACCGCCAGGCGATCCACGACCGGATGACAGGCACTGTTGTCGTGTTGAACAATCCGGGCGCTGCTCGGGTCACGCCGGTTGCAGCCGTTCCCTCGTCAACTCCGCCACCGAGCGACAGCCCGCCAAGCCCATCGTGAGGTCTAGCTCGGCGAGCAGGTTGCGAATCACGTCTGCCACGCCGTCTTCGCCCGCGATCGCGAGACCGTGGACGTATGGCCGGCCGATGCACACGGCTCGCGCGCCGAGCGCGAGCGCTTTGAAGATGTCAGCTCCCGTTCGCACGCCGCTGTCGAAAAGCACCGCAAGTGAGCCCGCCGCCTTGGCTACCGCGGGTAGCGCATCGAGAGCGCCGATCTCGCCGTCGATTTGCCGGCCTCCGTGGTTGGAGACGATGACGCCGTCCATGCCTGCATCGACGGCGCGTCGCGCGTCGTCGGGGTGAAGCACGCCCTTGAGCAGGATCGGGAGCTTCGTCATCGCGCGAAGCCGCGGCAGATCCGACCACTGCAGGTCGGGACGCGAGTAGGTCGCCATGAACCGCTCGACCGCGCGGCGCGGCTCGCTCGAGAAAAGTTTCGAGGGCCACGGACCAGGCCAGTTGCTCTTCTGCGCGAGCGCCGTTGCGAGAAGCGACGGCGTGAACGGCGGGCGAGGCGCCGCGACCTGCGTCGCCGGCTGCGGCTCTCGAATCGCTGCGCGAAACACCGGATCGCTCGTGTATTGCGCGATGCCCATGCCGCGGAGAAACGGCAGATAGCCGCCATCGAGATCTCCCGTGCGCCAGCCAAGCATCGTCGTGTCGAGCGTGAGCACGATCGCCGAGCAGCCGCACGCTTCGGCGCGGCGCACGAAGCTTTCCACGAGCGCCTCGTCGCGGCTCCAATAAAGTTGGAACCACCGCGGCGACGATCCCATCGCGGCCGCGCACTTCTCCATCGGGGTCGACGCCTGGTTCGAAAATATCATCGGCACGCCCACGGACGCCGCGGCACGTGCCACGGCAAGATCCGCATCGCGGTGCGCAAGATCGAGCACGCCGACGGGCGCGAGAAGCAAAGGCGAGGGTAGCGTTGAGCCAAACAGGGAGACCGACATTTCGCGCCGCGAGACGTCGTTGAGCACGCGCGGCACGATCGCCCATTTGTCGAACGCCGCGCGGTTCGCGCACGCCGTGCTCCCTGCGCCGGCGCGACCGTCAATGTATGCGGCCGCTTCTGGAGTGAGCGCGGCGTTCGCCGCGGCCTCGAGGTGCGCGGGATCGGTCGGAATCCGCGGCGTGATTCCCGCCGCGCCACGAAGGTAGATTTCCTTCTGCCGCTGGCGGCCAATGTCCTGGAGGTTCGGATGGGTGGGGTCCCCCATGCGGGCAACGTCAGCAGAAAATCTCTGCGGGAGAAAGCCGCAACCCGCACTCAGCCGAGCAGTGCCGGCACTTCGGACAACTCCGCGATCGGCACGGCATCGGGAAATTGTCCGCCCAAGAGCGCCGCCGACCAGCCGGCGCTAACAGCACCGGCGGCGTCTGCCATCACGCTGTCGCCGACATGGAGAAGCTGGCACGGCTCAAGCCCAAGTGTGCGAGCTGCATGGTCGAAAATGCGCGGGTCGGGTTTCGCGACACCGACATCAACGGAAATGAACACGCCGTCGACCATCGCAGTGATGCCGAGGCCCGCGAGCACGGCGTGGAGCCGGCTGTCGAAGTTGGAGAGGATCGCAAGCCGGAATCCCCGCGCGCGCAGTTTTGAAAGAGTCTCGACCGCGCCGGGCCGCAGTTGCCAGCGACCAGGCTCCGAAAATGCGTTCCAAAGCTGTGGAAACATTCCGTCGAACGTGCCGTCGTTTGCGATACCGGAGAAAACCTCGTGCGCCAGCTTCGTCCAGAATGCGCGTTCCGTCGCCTCCGAGACCGCGTCGACCGGGGCAGGGCGCATCCGCTTGAAGACCGCCCGGAACCGCGCGTCGAGTTCAGCCGGATTCGCGGTGACTCCGTGTTTCGCTGCAACCTCCGCATAGATGGCGCCGACGCCTGGATTGGGCTCGATCAGCGTGCCGCCCGCGTCGAACGTGATTCCGCGGATTCCGTGGAGCGCCATTCCCCAAGCATAGCGCTTCACCGTGAGTCGCAAGCGAATCGTTGACCACACGCCCGCGGCTCGAAAACTCGCGCGCATGAGAACACTCATCCTCGCCTGCGCCGTTGCCGCGGCATCGCTCCTCCACGCCGCGCCCGTTCAAGTGAAAGTTGTCATCGTGACCATGTTCGAGCCCGGTGCGGATTCGGGCGACCGGCCCGGCGAGCTGCAGCTCTGGGTCGAGAAAGAGGGCCTCACGCGCACGTGGGATTTTCCGGCGGGGGAGCGACCTCTGCGTTCCAACGAGGACGGCAGCGTGCTCGCGGTTGTCACGGGCATCGGCACGATCCGCGCCGCGACGACGATCACGGCGCTTGGTTTCGATCCGCGATTCGACTTTTCAAAGGCCTACTGGCTCGTCGCGGGGATCGCGGGCGTCGATCCGCACGACGCGCCTCTCGGCGCCGCGATCTGGGCCGACTTCGTTGTCGATGGCGACCTCGCCCACGAGATCGATGCCCGAGAGATGCCGGCAGACTGGCCGACGGGTTATCTGCCGCTCCGAAAGAAAGTGCCGTATGAGCAGCCGATGGATCCAAACGAGTGCCTCGTCTTCCGCCTCGATCCCGCGCTCGTGAAGTGGGCGTTCGACACCACAGTGGACACCGACATCGGCGACACTCCGGCGATTCAGGCGCGCCGCGCGCTTTACGTTGGATTTGAAAACGCGCAGCGGCCGCCCTTGGTGCTGCGCGGCGACAACCTCTCGGCCTCGACCTACTGGCACGGCACGCTCCTCAACAAGTGGGCCAACGAGTGGGTGCGCTACTTCACCGGCGGCGAGGGCAACTACATGACGACCGCCATGGAAGACTCGGGCACGCTCCACGCGCTCGCCAAGCTCGGCAAGGCCGGCCGCGTCGATCCCTCGCGAGCACTCGTGCTGCGCACCGCGAGCAACTTCGACATGCAGTGGCCCGCAGGCGATGCCGCCGGGAGCCTCAGCGGTGAGAAACTCGGCGAGGGATATTCCGCCTACATGATTTCGCTCGAAGCCGCGCACCTCGTCGGCTCGAAGGTCGTCCACGCGCTGGTCGCTGGCTGGGAAGATTACGCCGACACGCCGCCTGGTCGCTGAGCGAAGCTCTTCTCAAGGAAACCCTTAGGGGAGAATCAGGCGCGTCCCTACGCTCGCCCGAGGAGTTTCAACTGGCAGTGCCGCACACGGGCTCCGAGAATCGAGCCCTCACAACAAAGGGGCCCCCAGCTCCCGGACGCGCGCGGCACTTCACGTGCGGGGCGTCTCAAAACACCCAAACGAATCAGACCATGAGAATTCGATACCTTGCGGGCCTCGCGCTCGCACTCACGGCGGCCGTGCACGTTGCCGCACAGAACAAGATGACGGGGATCAATGTCGTGCTGAACACGGCCCCCACAGCCGGAGTGCTTGCTGCGCTCGGCCAGCACGGAAAGGTGCGCGATGTCGTGCCGGAAATCTCGGCCGTCACGCTGCAGGCCCGGGAGAGTCAACTCGCCGCCATCCAGGCGCTGCCGTTCGTCGCAGCCGCGGGTTTTGATCAGGCACGCGACACCTCGCCGATGGATGGCCCGGAAGTCAGTCCGCTCGCCAGCGGCATCAACACATGGAATCTCGATGCTGTCGACGTGACTAACTTTGGCGAGGGCCGCACCGCCGCCTACGACGGCACGGGCGTCTATGTCGCTGTGCTCGACACAGGTCTGCTCCACACATGGCGCGCCTACTTTCCGGCGGACCAAATCGCGACCGAACTGGCCCGTTGCTTCGGCGGCGGTGGTGGCGAGATGGGCTCTGTTTCCTCGCAGCCCAACAAGTGGGAACGCGACCAGAACTCGCACGGCACGCACGTGACGAGCTCGATTCTCGGCTATTGGCTCCGTGGAACCCCGATCAACGGCGCGGCTCCGAATGCGGTCGTGATTCCCGTGAAGGTGCTCAACCAGAATGGCTCGGGTTGGTCCTCCGTCATTGCGCGCGGCATCGTCTACGTCGCTAATCTCAAGGCCGGTCCGCTCGCGGGTTCGCCTGTCGTCATCAACATGAGCCTCGGCGGTTCGGTGCTCGACGCCGTCGAGAAGGCAGCGATCGACTATGCGATCGAGCAGGGCGTGATCATCGTTGCCTCCGCCGGCAACCGTGGCGAGGCCGGCATGGGCTACCCCGGTGCGTATGCGCCGGTGATCTCTGTCGCTGCGAGCGGATGGGTCGGCGAATGGCTTGATGGCAACAGATCATGGTGGAACAACAGGGATGTTCCGGAAGGCCCCGCCGGTCCCGATCCGGAAAAGTTCTATATCACGGATTTCTCATCGCGCCAGCTCGACGGTCAACAGCTCGATGTCGCGGCGCCCGGTTCGTGGATTGTCGGTCCCTACCAAGTGAACGGCCAGCTCAACTGGTTCTTCCTCGGCGGCACGTCGATGGCCTCGCCACACGTGGCGGGGATCGCCGCGCTCATGCTGGAGAAGAATCCGTCGCTCGTGCAGGCAGACGTTGAAGCGATTCTGAAATCCACGGCAGTGCCGCTGCCCGCAGGCACACGCATGATCACGAATCCAAACGGAACGACTGAGGAAATCGAGTGGGGCGAGAATGCGTCGGGCTACGGCCTCGTGAACACGAGTGCAGCGCTCGCGGCGACTCCGTGAGCGATCGGGCAGTTTGAAATATCAAGCCCCGGCGAAAGCCGGGGCTTTTTGCTTTGTCCGAGGTAGGAGCCCGCTTGCGGGCGATTGGTTCGAGGTGGCTGCTTCTTCTCCATTCGACAAGCTCAGGACCCCAAGCCTGTAGAGGGGCAGCCGCAGCGTTCGACCCTCTGCGGCAAGATGCCGCAGCCACAGAGAATCGCCCGCAAGCGGGCTCCTACAGGAGCACGAACCCTGCTTCAACTCCCGCCGACCGTGCGGCCGAGGTAGTTGAGCATCCAGACTTCCTTCCACACGCGGTAGCGGCCCTCGGTGGTGAGCTTGCCGTTTTCCTCGCGGTCTATGTGCGGCGCTAGAAAACCAAGCTCGGTGTTCACGAGCTCGAGCTGGCTCTGCTGTTTGTTGAGGTCGTCGAGCGGATCGATCTGCCACGGCACGGGGATGACCCCATCCTTGCGCAGGCGCTTCCGGTGCAGCTCCACGAGTCGCGGGATGCTGCGCACCCACGGGCAGCGATCGACGCGCCAATTCTCGGGGAAGAAGCCCCCGAAGGGCAGGTAGAGGTTGTCGGTCACGTAGCGTTCACCGTCGGCGGTGTTCGTCGAGACCGTGCAGCAAAGTGAAACGGCGTTGTTCGCGTGCGGGATGAACGCGATCTGGATGCGGTCAATAGTCTCGGGATTTTGATAGACCGACACGCGCAGAAACGCGCCGGGTGCGATCTCGGCCTTGAGCGCCTGCGTCTGTGTGAAGCGGCCGGCGCGCAGCCAGTCGCGGATCCAGAAGAGGCGGCGCTGTGTCGGCCACTCGTCGCCGCCGGTGTTCACCGTGAAACGCGGAAAAAGCGGCAGCGGGCTCAGGCTCAGCGCGCGTATCGCAGCCCAGTTGTAGATCGACTCGAGCATGAACCACGTGATGAACGCCACGCCCGCCACTGCCCAGAACGGTCGGCTGGACCAGCCAAAGACTCCGACGACATACGCCACGCTGCCACTGAAGAGCACCCAGCGCACCCAGCGATTCGCGATCGCGACGATCGGCGAGGCGACACGCGTGTTGAGCAGGTGCAGCCCGAGGGTGATGATGATCAACGGCAGCAGGAATTCGCCGTGGTCCATGGCTTGGGTCTCTCGCGTTTCTTTCCAGGCACCGTGAGTGCCAGCGGCGGGAGGGTCAGGAAATCCTGACCGGCATGATCACGCAGACGAAGCTCGTATCGAGCGTCTTGAAGACGCCGGGGCTCACCTCGTCCTTGAGTTCGAGAAACACTTCGTTGGTCGTGAGCGCCCGCAGCGGGTCCATCACGAAGGCGGGATTGAACGCAACCTGGAGGTCGGGCCCGCTGTATTCGACGCCCATCGACTCGTGCGATTCGCCGAAGTCGGGGCTCGATGCCGAGATCTCGAGCTGGTTCGAGCCCAGCTTGATCTTCACGGCGTTGGCCTTGTCGGTCGTGACAAGCGCGGCGCGATGCACGCACTGCAGGAAGAGTTCGCGGTCGAGCTTGATGCGCTGCGCGGTCTCCTTGGGGATGACTTGCGAGTAGTTCGGGTAGTTGCCGTCGACGACTTTCGAGAAAAGATAAACCTGATCGGACAGCCCGCTCTCGGAAGCTTTCTCTGTGCCGATCTGGAAGGACGCGCGCCGTTCGTTGAACGACACCTGCACCTTTTCGCCCTTGTCGAGCAGTCGCACGAGTTCGGCGACAGTCTTCGCGGGAAGGATGATCGAGCCGGTGCTCTTCTCGGGCACCTCGGTGGCCTTCTCGACCTTCGCGAGACGCCGGCCGTCGGTGGCGACGAGCGTGAGGCGGCCCTCCTTGAAGTTGATGTAGACGCCGTTGAGGATGTAGCGCGTCTCGTCGTTCGACTGCGCGTAGGAGACGTGCTTGAGCATCTGCGCGAAATCGAGCTGCTCGAGCATGAACGCCTTCTCGTCCTCAAACTCAGGCAGACCGGGAAACTCCTCCTTGCCCATGCCCATGATCTTGAACTGCGAACCGCCGGAGGTGACCTTCGCCTGGTGTGCCGGCGAAGTGTCGATACTCACGTCGGTGCTCGGCAGCTCGCGGATGATCGAGGCGAGTTTCTTCACTGGCAGCGTGATTGCACCGGCTTCCTTCACGTCGGCCTTGATGCGGCAGCGGATGCCGAGGTCGAGATTCGTCGTGGTGAGGGAGATCTGGTCCTTGTCGGCCTCGATGAGGACGTTGCTCAAGATCGGCATGGTAGCCTTCGAACCGACGACGTTGAGAACCTGGGCGAGACCATTGCTGAAATGGTCCCTGTTGATCTTGAATTTCATGCGAGGGCTGCGGGTCTTGAGGTTTTTGACACGCCTCTGTGTAGAGACAAGTCCTTTGAAAAGCTAACAGTAGCAATAAGGGGTGTGAACAACACGGAATGGCCCGCGAACGGAGCGATTTTGAGAGCGTGGGCACTGACCGGCGGGCCTGTGAACAAACATCGCAGTCACGACAACAACTCGGCGCTTATTCACCAGGGGGAGGTTGTTCAGCGGAAATTCCGGCCTTGCTCACATGTGACTTGCGAAGAAGTCGGATGCGCCGCGTCCGGGCACCGCGGCGGAAGTGACCGACGAGGCCATACGCGATGTAGCTCAGGAAAATCACGAGCAGCGCGATCTCTTGGAAGACGACCACGGCACCGATCGCGATCAGCACAATCAGGAATGTCCGGATCCGTGTGCGCAACTGCCAGTCGACCTGCTTGAAACTCGGGTAGCGCACAGAGCTTATCATGAGCATCGCGATGAGCAGCAGGAGCAGCGGCAGAGTGAGCGCCCATGTGTTGAGCGACTTGTCCATCTTCTCGAGGTTGAGGATGAACAGCACGAGCGATGCGATCGTGCCGGCCGCCGCAGGCACAGGAAGGCCACTGAAGTCTTTGTTCAGCTCCTTTGTGGCGCGCGGCAGGTAGGGGTTGCTAAGGACGTTGAAGCGCGCGAGTCGTGCCGCGGCGCACAACAGGTAAACGAAGCCGAGGAACCATCCGATCTGCGTGAACACCGGGTAGCCTTGCGAAGGCGACAGGATCAGGAAGAAAACCATCAACGCCGGCGCGACGCCGAACGAGACCACGTCGGCCAGCGAGTCGAACTCCGCGCCGAACAGCGACTCGCGCCCACCGAGGCGTGCCAGGCGACCGTCGAGCACGTCGAAGAGCACTGCTCCCAAGATGAACCAAACGGCCTGCGTGTAGAGTTCGGCCGGTGTCTTGCCGAGGTATTCGCCGCCGATGCTCGTGGCGAGCCTTGCCTGGATGCACTTGATGATCGCGAGGAAACCGCAGAAGAGGTTTCCCGCCGTCATCAGATTCGGGAGGAAATAAACGCGGCTCGCCTGTGTGTTCACCGGCGGCTCGGGTGGCTCGAGGTGCGGGGTCATATCACTTGGACTCCGAAAGAGAACTGTGGGGCCGTGCCTTGCGCGCGCCGATCTTCGCGCTCGTGCCCCAGCAGGCGGCCGAAAAGCTCCTCGACATGTCTCGGGGCCTTGATCCCGCAGCCGCGGGACGAAACGGCCGCGCCCCTACACGCAAGGGTCTCGAAAGAGATGGTATACGGAGCCATGCGTTACTTTCTGAGCGACTCGAGGTATTTCCAGAACGACTGGTTGTCTTCGATCATCTGCTCGGCGGTCACAGGCAGCTTGGAGCGAAAAAGAAAATCCTGCAACGACTTGCGGTGAAGGATGTAGTGGGTGACGAGCGTCTCGCCCTTTACCTCGAAGTAGATCCGGAACTCGCCGGCGCGCAGGCGATAGAGCTCCATGCCGTCGCGATGGAAACGCCCGAGCGGCTCGCGCGGGTTGGCGAGCTGCGACGCAGTCAGGTTGCCGAGCGGCTCGATCACATCGAGCTGTTCCAGCTTCGCGAGTTTGGCCAGCTCTTGAAGGCTTTGGTCGGAAAAGGTGACTTGGAACATCGGCTGGTCGCGGGCGGGTGGTCGCTGCGCAGGAGAGATTTCTTGGGCCAGCCCTCCCACCCGGCAACCCTATTCCCGGTGCATAGGAGGGACTGCCTTCGGGTAGCGCGCCTCTCGCCGAGAGGCGCGTCGGATACTCGCGCCCCTCGGAGAGGGTCGCGCTACCCCCAGAAGCATCCCTGCCACCCCGGGCTCGCAAGCCAAGTCAGGCGGACTACGATCCCGGCATGCCTGTTACCCTGAAGGACATCGAGGCTGCGCGGCGCCGGATCGCGGGCGGTGTTGTCCTCACCCCGTGTCCCGAGTCGATACCACTGTCCGAACTCACTGGCTGCCGGATCTTCAGCAAACTGGACAACCTGCAGCGCACCGGTTCGTTCAAGGAACGCGGCGCGCTTTACGCGCTGCTTCGTCTCCCAGCCGCACAGCGCGAGCGCGGAGTCATTGCCGCCTCGGCCGGAAACCACGCGCTCGGTCTCACCTATCACGGCCGCCGACTCGGCATCCCGGTGACAGTTGTGATGCCGACCTACGCGCCGCTCATAAAGTTGAGCACCTGCCGCGGGCTCGGCGCCCGCGTGGTCGTTGAGGGAGCAAGCTTCGCCGAGGCGCGCACGGCCGCAGATCGGATCGCATCGAGCGAAGGGCGCACCTACATCAACGGCTACGACGACCCCGACGTCATCGCGGGGCAGGGCACGATGGGGCTCGAGATCCTGCGGCAATTGCGAGACCTCGACGCGATCATCGTCCCTGTCGGCGGCGGCGGACTCATCGCGGGTATCGCAATCGCCGTGAAGGCGCTGAAACCCCGCGTGCGGATCATCGGCGTCGAGTCGCGCGCGACCGCCAGCCTCACTGCGGCGTTGAAGGCCGGCAAACCCGTGCCGACCGTCGCCAAGCCCACCCTCGCCGATGGACTCGCGGTGGCGCAGGTCGGCGACAACACTTTCAAGATCATCCGCCGGCTCGTCGACGAAGTGGTCGTTGTCGACGAGAAATGGATCTCCCTCGCCGTGCTTCGACTCCTCGAGCTTGAGAAGAACGTCGTCGAGGGCGCGGCCGCCGCGCCACTCGCCGCGCTCCTGTCTGGCAAGCTCCCGAAACTCGCCGGGAAGCGCGTCGTCCTCACGCTCTGCGGCGGCAACATCGATCCCGCGATCCTCGGGCGCGTCATCAACCGCGGCCTTGTGGCCGACGGGAGGCTGTGCCGGTTCACCGCAGAGATCTCCGACCGGCCCGGCGGACTCGCGCGGCTGACAACAATCCTCGCGGCGTCCGGCGCGAGCGTGCGCGACATCATCCACGATCGCGCATTCAGCGGTCCCGACGTTTCCGCCGTGCGCGCGATCTGCACGGTCGACACGCGCGACCAAGCGCACATCCGCGAACTGCAGCGCTCGCTGCGCCGTCATGGCATCCCTGTCGAGGTGGCGAAGTAGCCGGTTCATCGGCGCGCTGGCGTTGCTCGCGCTCGGGGGCTGCGCGACGCCATCGCGACAAGGCGACGCATTCATCGTCGCCGGGAGGCATGTGCAGACGGGCACACGTGTGGTCACATGGCTGGACGCCGGCGGACTCGACGCGTATCGCACAGCCCGGGTCGACGAGTCGGGTGCGCCCGAGAGCTTCGGCGCACGGCGAGCGACCGACGGAAAGGCGATCGCCGCGGGCGATGATTCTGCGGTGCTGGGCGTTGTCGACCAGATCGTTCTCCACTACGACGGATTCGGAAACAGCCGCGAATGCTTCGAGCACCTCGCCGAGCGTCAGCTCAGCGCGCATTTCCTCATCGATGTCGACGGCACAGTTTACCAGACGCTTGATCTGCAGGAACGGGCCTACCACGCGACCGTCGCCAACAACCGCTCGATAGGAATCGAGATCGCAAACGTCGGTGCATTTCCGGCGGAGGGTGACCTCTCGGCGCTCCCGCCCGGAGACGTGATTCGAGGCACTGTGCACAGAATCGAACTCGTCCAACCCGGATTCACAGCGACGCAATACGCGGCGCTCGCGAAACTCATCGACGCGCTTTGCAGGACATTCCCGCGGCTCGAGCGCGATTACCCGCGAGACGCGGCGGGGGAAATCGTGTTGTCGAACCTTCCGGACGACGCGCTCGCAAACTTCCGCGGCGTCCTCGGGCACTTCCACATTCAGGAAAACAAAGTCGACCCCGGTCCCGCGTTTCAATGGAAGCTGATCTTTAAAAGGTAGCGCGCCCATCGCCAGCCCTGAGCCCGTCGAACGGGCCGAGGGGCGCGTTGACTCACGCCTTCCGTCCGAACGCCGGGTCGATCTTCAACAGCGCGACCGCCACGACCGACGGCTGCGTCGCGACGCAAACCCAGATAAAGAAGTTCGAGTAGCCGAGCAGCTCTTGGATTCCTCCCGCCACCATCCCCGGAAGCATCATGCCGAGCGCCATGAAGCCGGTGCAGATCGCATAGTGCGCCGTTTTGTGTTCGCCGGTCGCGACCAGCATCATGAACACGAGGTAGGCCGTGAACCCGAAGCCGTAGCCCAGTTGCTCGAGGACCACTGCGCCGCATGCGAGCAGGAAACTGTCCGGCTGAAGCCACGCGAGGAGCACGTAGGCGAGATTGGGCACGTGCATGCAGATGAGCATCGGCCAGAGCATCGCGCGCAGTCCGCGTCGCGAGATTGCCCAGCCACCGAGGAGTCCGCCGACCGTGAGCGCGATGATGCCGTAGGTGCCGTAGGCCAGGCCGACATCTTTTGTCGAAAGGCCAAGACCGCCGACGTCGCGCGCATCGAGCAGGAATGGCTGCGCGAGTTTCACGAGCTGGGCCTCGCCGAGCCGGTAGAGCAACAGGAACAGCATCGCCTGCACGATCTCGCGCTTCCGGAAAAACTCTGCGAAGACGAGAACCCAGTCCGCTGCCGCGTTTGTCGCGACACGAGATGGCCGATCCTCCACGGGCCGCGGCAGCACCAGGAAGTGATAGGTCGCAGCGATCGCGAAGAGCAACGCCGGCGGCACGAACACCCATGACCACGCGGTCGTGATGTTGCCGGTTGTTTCCTCAAGATGACCTGCGAGGTAGACGAGTCCGCCCTGGCCCGCGATATTCGCGAGCCGGTAGAAGAGGCTGCGCACGCCGACAAACGCCGCCTGCTGGTGCGGCGGAAGCGCGAGCATGTAGAAACCGTCGGCCGCGATGTCGTGCGTGGCCGAGCTGAACGCCATCAGCCAGAACGCGGCGAGCGTCCACTTGAAGAAATCCGGCCCAGGAATCGTCAGCGCGATCGCGGCGAGCCCGGCGCCGATGAAGAACTGCAGCGAGACGATCCAGAATCGCTTCGTGCGGAAGCGCTCGAGCAGCGGCGACCACAGCGGCTTGATGACCCACGGCAGGTAGAGCCAGCTCGTGTAGAACGCCATCTCGGCGTTCGAGACGCCGAGCCGCTTATACATCACCACCGAGAGCGCGACGACCGCGACATACGGAATAGCCTCGCAGAAGTAGAGGCTCGGCACCCACGACCACACGCGCCACGAGCTCTGGGACGATTCAGTCTTCAACACCGCGCAAAGTGGCGAGCCGCGCGCATCAGCGCAACGTCAGAGCCACTCCGGCTGCGCGACGGTGCGCGTGCCGCCGGCTGTGCCGGTGTTCACGGTCGATGCGGGCTCGAAAAGCATCACGGCGCACTCGCTTTCTGCGACGGGCCGATGCTCCACGCCGCGCGGCACGACGATGAACTGGCCGCGCTCCACGTTCACGCCGCGATCGCGAAACTCCATCCGCAGTGTGCCATCGATCACGAGGAACATCTCGTCCTCATTCTCGTGCGCGTGCCACACGAACTCGCCGAGCAGCTTCACGAGCTTGACATGCTGGCCGTTGAGCTCGGCGACGATGCCGGGTGTCCACGGCTTCGAGATGCGCGCGAGTTTCTCGGAGAGGTCGACGACGGAGGGGGTCATGGAAGAGACGGGATGAAACTGTCGAATCACAGATGAGCAGGGCGCGGCATCGCTGCAACTGAAGACAACTCAATCACGGATTGTCACAGAGGACACGGAGTCCGGAAGGAGTTCACAGAGTCAGAGTCCACCGCATTGCTCCGTGACCTCGGTTCGACTCTCTGTGCTCTCTGTGACCCACTCTGGGAGACTCTCAAGGAGCCGGATCCGGAGCCTTCGAGTCCAGGATCGCGCTAGCACGCGCCTCATCCTCGGGTTTCACCTGCACCCGGATGCCCTCATTGGCGAAAAGGAGATGCGGGGTATTCTGCATCACGAACTCGTCGGGCAGGAAAACCTCCATGCCATCGGCCTCGAGCACCGAGCGCAGGAGGAGGGCTTCCTGAAACTCGTTAACGCGGGCGACGGTCACGTTCATGAGAGAAACCTGCCGCAAGATGCGCGCAATTGCGAACGAGAAGAAGGGAATGAGGGAGTATGGGATTGAGGGACGAGTAAACCGCGAAGAACGCGAAGAATCGCGAAGCGATGCGGGAGCGACACGAATTGCACGAAACGGCACGAATTGGAGGAGGAGCTCGGGACACTTGGCCTAGGAGTGACAACCGCTCCGCGGCGAAGAATCTCCGAGTCCTTATCGGTGCCCATTCGTGTTCATCCGTGGTTCAAAAACTCCGGCGGCTTTTCCGCTGCACGCAGATTCGTGGAATTCGTGTCCCGCCGTTGTCCTTCGCGTCTCTTCGCGCGTTTCGCGGTTCAATCATCCTTTGTTCAAGTACTCTGCTGCCGCTTTGTGCAAATTCGTGAAATTCGTGTCTCTTCGTCTGTCTTTTGGATCCCTTACTCCCTCATTCCCTCACCCCCTTCCTGCTCACAGCTCCAGTTCGTAGGTCTGGTCGCAGCGCGACGAGCATTTCTCGCCGTCGTAGGGCTTGAAGCCGTGTGAGGTGTAGAGAGCGATCGCTTCCTTCAGGACGGCGGCGGTCTCAAGCGTGATGCGCTTGAAACTGAGCTCGCGCGCTCGGGTGATCGCCCACTCGAGCATGCGCCGTCCATGGTGGTGACCGCGGTGCGCGGTGCGCAGATACATCTTGCGCAATTCGACCGTGCGCTTGTCGACGGGCTTCAAGCCGATCGAGCCGACGATCTCGCCAGCCTCGGTTGCCAGGATTCGAAAGTCACCGCCGACGGCGAAGTAGTGCCCGTAAATGTCGTCGAGGTCGGCGTCGGTGTGTGCATCGGTCGGCAGCCCTCGCTCCTTGAGGATCGAAAACACGAGTTCGCGGATCGCGGGACCGTCGTCAGGCGTCGCGCGACGGAAGAGGAGTTGTTCGACATGCGATGGATTTCTCATGGGCACGCAATGGCGTGGAGAATAGATCCGCCCGCCGCAATTCGCGAATGGGGTGGGTAGGGCGTGACCGCTGGCCCGCCGCAATCCAGGGCAGGCGCGCCCAGCGGTCACGCCCTACCTCGAAGACTCACCGCGTCTTCGCCAGCACGAGGCAGTCGCGCGGCTCCGGGCCGATCGTCGGACATACGTGCCAGCGGCGCAGCCGTCCCTCGCGCTCGAAGCCGCACTTCTCCATCACGCGTGCCGATGGCTCGTTCTCGACATCGCAGAACGCCCACGCGCGAAAGATGGCAGGCTGCGCGAGCGCCCAGTGGGTGAGATAGTTGAGCGCTTCTGCCATCAGGCCCTTGCCCCAATGATCGTAGGCGAGCACGTAGCCGAAACACACGGCGTGCCCCTGCATCTCGGCGCCGATCGATCCGATGATCCGCGAGCTTTCCTTCAACCGCAGGAGCCACGCCAGGTGCACGCCCTCCTCATCCCAATCGCGCCGACGGTCGGCGAGAAACTGCCTCAGCGGTGCGACCTCCGTGTAGGCCTTCCATGAAAGCATGCGTGTTACCCGCAAGTCCGAGGCATACGCAGCAAACACTGCGTCCGCATCGTCGACCGACGGCACGCAGGCGGTCAGTCGGGCTGTCTCAAACGATCGCGGTGGTTGGACGCTCATGGGGCCAGCCGCGCCATCGCGTCCTCGCGGGAAATTCCTTCGATGGCGAGAAGCTTCTTGCGCGCCGTCGCGCCGTGATCGAGCGACACCGCCGCGCGCGGCAGGCCCAGCGCCTCGGCGACGACACGCACGAGCGCGTCGTTCGCCTTGCCGTCAACAGGCTGCGCCTTGATGCGGACGACGAGCACGTCGCCGGTGAATCCGCGGATCTCATCGGCGCGCGCGTTAGGCGTCACCTTCACGGAGATCTTGCAGGAGAGTTTCGTTTGCGCGGGCTGCTTCATGTTCCGCAATCCGCGAATAATCCGGCATCGCCCGCCGTTGGCAATCGCGCCGTGGCCCCGCTATCGACCGGAGAACATCCAGTTGCTCGCAGCTCGCAGGGCTTCGCCATAAGTGACGGCTTCTTCGCGAGAGATTCGCTGCGTGAGAAAAAGCGCGAGCATCACCAGGTTCCACGCGATCGTGACACAGGCCACCGTCGCAAGCGCCACACGCAGCCGAGGGCGGATCGCAGTGGCATGCCAGAGCGCAGCGGCACCGACCATCGCGAAGAGAGTTGCGGCGTCGAATCCGCGGTGGCCGAACGACGAGCCAAACCACCACACCGGCCAGACAGTGTTGAGAACGAAAATCGCGGCAAGTGACGCGAGCCACATGCGTCCCTCGGTGCGGCGCACCGCCCACACGACGAAGGCCACCACCGCCGCGAGCAGGAACGGATGCCAGTAGAACCACCCGTGCCACGGCGAGAAGAGAGTCCGGATCGCATCCCCCTGCGCAGGCTCAAACCGGTCCTGGCCGTAAGTGTAGACGAGCCAAGATCCGTAGAGAATCTTCCAGGCGACGAACTGAACCGCGAGTGGCCCAGCCGCGCCGATCGCCAGCCACGTTGCCGCGCGCCACGATCGCAACTGCCGCGCCACGATCAGCGCCGGCAAGGCGAGGTAGACGACCGCGATGTTGCGCGTCACGAGCAGCATTGCGGCACAGAAGCCAAGCATCGCCCAGGTCCGCCGCCGACCGTCGCCATCCGCGATGCGAAACGCGATCCACGCCGCCGCCGCGGCGAGCGCGAACACCTGGCTGTGGCTCATCGCAAACCGCGCGGACTGGTAGTAGACGAGAGGACTCGCGAGCCACACGCCGAGCACGGCGATCGCCGCCGTGCGTTCCGGGAAGAACCGCGCGACAACGCGGACTGCGCACCACAATCCAGCCGCAGCGATAAGGAGCTGCCCGATCCACACGGAAACCAGGTAGCGCGGCTCGAAGCCCGTGAACCCTGCCGGCGCGGTGACGTGCGCCGCCAGAAAAAACGGAAGACTGCCCAGCGCCCACCCTGGCGGATACTTGTTTGGCAGCAGGCCGGTCGGAGTGCGCGCCTGCTCAAGCCCCGCGTCCCGCGCAGCCGGCGTCACGGTGCCGCTGTCCTCGAGTTGGTTCGAGAAATCGAGGTCGCGATCGATCACGACCGACGGCAGCCAAAAATAATAGTGGCTGTCGTCCCACCCCTGGATCATCGGCCGCTTCTTCTCTGTGAACATGTCCCACGCCGTCCACACACTGCCGGCGACGACGATGGCGACGCAGAGCGCGAGAAGCGCAGCGGGAGCAAGCGGCGAGTCAGTTCGCGCGTTCATGCCATTCGGCGAACGGTGCGAGCGATTCCGGGCACGATTCGAATTGGAGACATCTCACCGGCGATTCTGAAGGAAGAGGTTGGTTGACTGACGCGCAGCATGATTCGAAGACCGCGATGATCCGACATCGCTGCCGGTTGGCAACAGCGCCGGGCAAAATTGGATCACGCGAAGGGATTTTTGTGGCCGGCCTGCGCGGCAATCGACCAACTTTGTTTCTGTGAAACTCCTCAGTTGGAACGTGAATGGCATCCGCTCGGTGCTCGGAAAGGGATTCGCGAAATTTCTCGCGCTGGAAGATCCCGACATTCTCTGCCTGCAGGAGACGCGCACGGCGTCGGCGCACGTCCCGGGGCCGTGGGATGGCGGCTGGCACGCACATTGGAGCCACGCGACCAAGAAGGGCTACGCGGGCACCGCGGTGTTCACGCGCGAGAAGCCGCTGTCCATCGTCGATGGCATCGGCAGAAACGCGCACGGCTTCGAGGGCCGCTCGATCACGTGCGAGTTTCCCGGCTTCTATCTCGTGAACCTTTACGTGCCCAATGCGCAGCGCGAGCTCACACGGCTCGGCTACCGGATGGAGTGGGACCGCGACCTGCGCGCCTACCTGCGCAAGCTCGATCGCGTGAAGCCTGTGCTCGTGTGCGGCGATTTCAATGTGGCCCACGAGGAGATCGACCTCGCGCGCCCGAAGGAGAATCGCGGCAACTCTGGCTTCACCGACGAAGAGCGGGCGAACTTCACCCGGCTGTTGAAGGCGGGCTTCGTCGACACCTTTCGCGCGTTCGAGCCGGGCCCCGGTCACTACTCGTGGTGGACGTTCCGCGCGGGCGCCCGCAAGAAAAACGTCGGGTGGCGGATCGATTACTGGCTCGCGTCCGAACGCCTGCGCCCCGCGATCAAGCGCGCGTTCATCCTCTCCGGTGTGCCCGGCTCCGACCACTGCCCAGTAGGCATCGAGCTCGACCTGCGGTAGCGCGGAGTCTGCTCCCTCAGTCCCTCGGAATTTGTGCGCCGGTATTGAGGATCAGTTTTTTGTGGGTCGGGCTTTAAGCCCGACTCCGTAGCAAGCCGGCGGGCATAAACCCCGACCCACAACGACCGGACTCCGTTCAGACCACCACGGCTCTTGACCGGGCGCGAAACGCGCGGGATAGATTCGAGCGATGGCATCATCGCAGAGGAAACCAACCAAATCGACATGGGTGACTGCCTCGCAGTCCGGAATCCACGGACGCGGGCTGTTCGCGCGCTGCGCGATTCCGGCAGGCACACGAGTCATCGAGTATGTGGGCCGGCGGATCAGCAAGCGCGAGTCCGAGCGGCTCGAGGAGCGCCGGCTCGCACGCGCGCGCCGCGGGGGCGACGCCTCGATCTACGCCTTCGTGCTGAACTCGCGTGTCGATATCGACGGCGGCGTGCCGTGGAACCTCGCGCGCCTCGCAAACCATTCGTGCGATCCGAACTGCGTGACGCGCATCATCCGCGGCCACATCTGGATCATCGCATTGCGCGACATCGCCGCTGGCGACGAGATCACCTACGACTACAACTTCGACTGGGAGTTGTGCCGGGATCATCGATGCCTGTGCGAAGC
The DNA here is from genome assembly GCA_035513275.1 of Opitutaceae bacterium. GTDB lineage: Bacteria > Verrucomicrobiota > Verrucomicrobiia > Opitutales > Opitutaceae > DATKCJ01. The sequence continues at coordinate 17,927 of DATKCJ010000330.1, read as the reverse complement.
CGCGGGTTGCCCGGGATATATCCTCCGGGCTGACCTTCGCTGGAGGCTCAAGCGCCGCCTCGCTCGCGAGCGCGCTGCCGCCTGAGGGCCACCGGCCCGACAATGAGCCGGGGAAGCCATCTCCCACGGTGAGCCTGTCTGCCGGTTGCCGGCCGGGTCGCCCGACCCGTTTCCCGCGAGACAAAAACCTGCTTGGAAGCACAAGGCCCGCTTGACCGGGCTACCCGGTCCACCACAATCAACCTGCGCGCCGGCGCATACCAAACCCCTTACTCAAATGTATTGGAAAATTGAGCTTCTTGAGAACCACACCGGGGAACTGGGCGAAGCGGTCCACCACGAGGACCACGCGTTCGAGTCCGAGGAGTATCACTACGACCAGGGCAAGGTGCTCGAGGTCGCTGTGCACGACACCGCCAATCCAAGTTGGCACATTTTCACGGACCTTGATTCCGGACACCGGTTCAAGATCCCGCCTGCGAAATACAGGCATCTGGCCTAGCCCGCCCAAGGGCGGCCGGGCACACGCGCTCAAGAAGCCATCGGCAGGCGCCAGCCGCGCAGCGGTGGCCCTGCGAAAGACAGGTCGCAACTTCGCGGCCGCGAAAACTCATGCTCAAGAAACTCTTTGAATCGCATCCGACCCTCCGGCTCGCCGTCGCGGAGAGTCTCACCGGGGGAAACGTGCAAGCGCGCGTGAGCGCGGAATCCGGCGCGTCGGAATTCTTCGTCGGCGGAGTCACTGCCTACAACCTCGACCAAAAGGTCGCGCTCCTCGGCGTGAACCGCGCAAAGGCGAAGGCGAGCGACTGCGTCTCCGCCGAGATCGCGCGCGAGATGGCGCGCGGGGCCTGCAAGCTCATGAAGTGTAAACTCGCGGTAGCCACGACGGGCTACGCCGAGCGCGATCCGGCGAAGGGAGTGACAGTGCCGCACGCACACTGGGCCGTCTGCCACTTGGTTGGGCGAGGTCGAGCGGTGTTCATCGACGGCTACGGCGAGTTCCCACGTTCATCCCGCCAGCAGGTGCAGGCGCGCGTGAGCGACGAGGCAATCGCCGCGCTCGCGAAGTATTTGAAGTCGCTGTCGGGAAAGTAGGGCGGGTCTCTGACCCGCCCCAATGGAACGCCTCCAGTTCTCCCCGGGTCGGGGGCCCGACCTAAAGAAGGAGTTGTAGGCCCGGTGCCCGCACCGGGCGTATCACTACATGAATCCTCATGTCTCCGGGGTGGGCCGCGTTGTCTCTAACGCGGCCTTCTGCTCCGAACTGTAGGTGGCGCGCTTGACGCGCCACGATAGCATGAAGTTGCGAGGCAAGCGCGCAACCTACACAGACCCATCGCCCGCGAGCGATGCTCCAGCTTCAACCACCCGCCGGCGGCGGAAGTGGAGGAGTCGGCTGGGGCGCCGGCATCGGCGCAAACGTGTCGAGAAAGAGCATCCATTCGCCATGTCCGGTGGAGCGGCGCCAGAGCCGCAAGTAGTTCGCATCGGTCGAAGTCTCGCCGGAGGTAATCATCATCGATCCAAGCGTGTAGCCCCAATCGCCCGCGGCGGAGATTTCGGCGGACGTGGGCGCGCTTCGAACGATCTCTGCGGCGGTGCGCGCGTCCGCACTTGCGGCGGCGAGCCCCGGGAAGGGCTCACTGCCCGGACGGTAGATCCATGCGGCGGGCTCGGCGAAACGTGCGAGCGCGGCGAGGAAAGTCTCTCCCTCGCGAGGGTTGCCGAGTGCGGCATCGCGGGAGCGTAGTGCCTCTTGCAGGCGCACCCGTTCTTCGTTGGACACGGCAGCCGCGAGCGGAATGGAACCAGCGGGACGTTTCCAGCCAGCGGGCGGAGTTGCTGCTGTCGGATGCCGTGTGCCGAGGTCGACGATGAGTTCCCACGCGCCTGTTGGGAGACGCCGCCACACGGAGGTGTAGTGGCCGGAGCCGCGGCGCGTCTCGGCGGGGTCCTTCGGTTTGACGGTATACGGTCCGGTCGTGAAGCCGAGGTCGCCGCTCGCGGCGATGTCGGCGGTCACGGGATACCAACTTAGGATGAAGGGCGGGTCTTCGGAGGCCGAGACTACCTCCCGACCGTTGACCGGGTCTGGTTGGAATAGCGTCGAGTCGGCGGCAAGCACGCCGAGGAAGGCCGCTTTGTAGCCGGAGTCGAGCGAGACCTGGGCAAAGGCGCGCTCCGCGGCGACCAGCGTGGCGAGCGCCTCCTCGCGGGTTTCCGAGGAGGCGACGGACGCGGCGGTCATGAGGGTGGCGGCGCAAGCGGCGCGCGTGAGGGTATTCATCAAAGAAGGGGGTGAACGGTTCGGGCTGACGGGCCCGATGTTCTCATGTTGGCGCGGAATTTCGAGCCACATGCGTCGAAGCGGGCAGCTTGACGCTCGCCCTGCGTCGCATCTGTTGCCTACGGTTGGGCAGTTTTCCTGTTCGATGTCGCGAAAATCGGAACCAAAGACTGAGTTAGCGCCCGTCGAGCCCGGGCCCCTTGGAGAAGAACTGCAATTCCTCGAGCAATTGCAGGCGGCCGTCGACATGCACGCGATTGTTGCGATGACCGACGCGCAGGGCGTCATCGTGTTTGCCAACGACAAGTTCTGCGAAATCTCCGGATACGCGCGCTCCGAACTCGTGGGCCAGACCCATCAGATCGTGAACTCGGGTTACCACCCGCCCGAGTTTTTCAAGGAGATGTGGGACACGATCAACGCCGGCGAGCGCTGGCACGGTGTCTTCAGGAACAAGCGCAAGGACGGCACGTTTTACTGGGTCGACTCCACGATCATGCCGATCGCGGGCGAGGACGGGCGGCCGAAGTATTTCTTCGCAATTCGCACCGACATCACGCGGCTCAAGGCGATCGAGGAGCAGCTCGGCGAACTCACGCAGGACCTTGAGGCGCGCGTGAAGGCGCGCACCTCTCAGGCCGTGCGCAGCGAGAACCTGTTTCGCACGCTCCTGGCGTCGGTCACCGACTACCACTACTCGGTGAAAGTGCAGGGCGGCAAAGCCGTGGCCACCACTCACACCCCCGCGTGCCTCGCTGTCACTGGCTACACCGAGAAGGAGATGGCGACGCTTCCCGACCTATGGTTCCGCATGGTCCTAGAGGAGGATCGCCCCGCGGTGCTCGAGCACTCCGCCGCCGCGCTCGAGGGCCGCGCCATGCCGCCGCTCGAGAACCGGATCATGCGCAAGGACGGCCAGGTGCGCTGGATTCGCGACACGATCGTGGTGCGTCGCGACGAGAGCGGCGCCGTCACCCACTACGACGGCATCATCGCCGACATCACCAACGAACGCCGTGCGCAGGAGGAAGTCAGCATCCTCAACCGCGAGCTCGAGGCACGCGTGCAGGAGCGCACCGCACAGCTCAAGGCGGCGAGCGAGCAGTTCACGCTCCTCTTTGATAAGGCGCCGATGGGGGTGAGCTGGCTCGAGTTTCTGCCCGACGGCAGGGAGGTCTATCACCTCAACGAGCACTACCAGCGCATCGTCGGACTCTCGGAGGAGGAATCGCGCAATCTCGACAACCTTCTCGCAGTCACCCACCCGGACGACCTCACACCACAGATGGAGCTCACGCGGCGCATGCGCGCCGGCGAGTTCGACCACTTCTCGATGAAGAAGCGCTACGTCCACAAGGACGGGAAGGTCATCTGGGCGAACCTCACGGTCGCGGTGCTTTACGACGGCACGGGCAAGGTCACCCAACAATTCGCGATGATCGAGGACATCACCGACCAGCACCGCGCCGAGACTGAGTTAAAACAAAGCGAGCTGCGCTTCCGCCGCTACGTCGAGAATGCCAGCGAGATCCTCTACACGCTCGATACCGCGGGCATCGTCCGTTTCTCGTCTCCGTCGTGGACGATGAAGCTCGGCCACCCGATCGTCAGGGTGGTCGGCCATCCGTTCGGCGAGTTTGTGCATCCGGATGATCGCGTGGCGTTCGACGACTACCTGCGCGGCGTCCTCGATGGCGGCACCGGCGCCTCGTCCATCGAATACCGGATGCGCCACCTCGATGGCTCGTGGCGCTGGCATTCGACGAGCGGCTCGAACTTCACCGACGAGCGCGGACACCCGGCGTTCTTCGGCGTCGGTCGCGACGTAAGCGTGCGCCGCCGCGCGCAGGAGGAACTGCGCGCCGCGCTCGCACAGCGCGAGGAGATGGAGCGCATTGTGAACCGCTCGCCTTCGGTCGTCGTGCTCTGGCGCGCTGAAGAAGGGTTCCCCGTCGAGTTCGTCTCGAAGAGCATCGAGCAGTTCGGCTTCACGGCGTCGGACATGATGGCCGGGAGGGTGCGCTTCGTGGACCTCGTGCATCCGCAGGACAAGCCGCGCGTCGTGCGAGAGGTCGTCGCCCACGCGGTCGCGGGAGATCTGGAATATTCGCAGGAATACCGCGTCGTCACGAAGGACGGCGAAGTCCGCTGGATCGACGACCGCACGGTCATCCGCGTCGACGACGAGGGACAGGTCACCCACCACGAGGGTCTGCTCACCGACATCACCGAGCGCAAGCAGGCCGAGGAAGGCGCAAACCTCGCGCGCGAGCGCGAGGCGCAGACCGCCCGCGACGTGCAACGGCACTTGTTGCCGCATGTCTACCCGAACATCGATGAGGCCGAGATCGGTGCGCTCTACTTTCCGTCGCGCTTCGTCGGCGGCGACTACTACGACTTCTTCGAGGTCGAAAAGGGTCGCTGGGGTTTTGCGATTGCGGACGTATCAGGAAAGGGAGCCGCGGCCGCGCTCATCATGGCCGCATGCCGCACTGCTCTGCGCATCAAGGCCACCGTAAAGGCAAAGGACGGCCCTGCCGCGGTCATCCGAGAGGTGAACCGGCTCATCCAGCCCGACATGCCCTCGGCCATGTTCATCTCACTGGTCTACGGCATTCTCGATCTCAACACGCGCGTGTTCACATTCTGTCGCGCGGGTCACGAGCCGCCGGTCGTGATCCGGCGCGGGTCCAACGAGGTCCTCACGCTCCTGCCCGGCGGCATGGCGATCGGCCTCGACCCAGGGCCGATCTTCGACGAGCTGCTTGAGGAATCCTCGGTGATCCTCCACCCGCGCGATCTGCTCGTGCTCTACACCGACGGCATCACCGAGGCGGCGTCCAGCACGGGCGAGGAATTCGGCCGCGAGCGACTCGTTGCAGCGTTGCGATCTGGCGAAGACCGCGCGCTCAACCTCGTGAAACTCCTCCTCAACGAAGCACTCGATAAATTCGCACCCGACCTCGCCGGCGCCGACGACAGGACGCTGTTGATGGTGCGGCCGAGGTGACGGGGGTCAGCACCCACGCGCGATGAGCCGGTTTTGAGGTATCTGAATCCGCCGTATGTCCAGTGTGCCATAGCCGAAAGCGGCAGAAGACTGCCGCACTCCAAGACGCTGACGGGAATTTCGAGAGCGTTTCCTGTCTGCGCCGCTGGCCATGGAGCGCGGCAGTCCTCTGCCGCTTTTGCGCGCATGCTGCATGCCTGCAGCCTCGTGGACCTGTCCCGGGGGGCGGGGCAGCCAGCGGCGCACATAAACGTAGCGGGCCGCCCTTTAGGGTGCGGCCCGCGTCGATTGACTGAGTTTTCCTTTCAGGAGGATGTTTCTGCAACCCTAGGCGCGGCGCATGCGGCGCGCTGCCACGAGTGCCATGAGCAGCGCGGCACCAATCATGCCGTAGGTGGACGGCTCGGGCACCGGAAATTGCGACTCTCCCGTGCGGTCGTAGATCTCGATCGCGAAGAACAGGTCGGTGAAATCCACGTCGAAGTCGCGCCAGTCCTCGATCGCAACGACGAGCACTGTGCGCGATTCGCCTGCGCCATCGTCAAAGACGTTGAATATCTTCCCGAACGCCGAGTAGTCAAAGTCCGGAAGTCCTGAATCCCACGGAACACTGCTGTCAGGATCGAAGACTGAGTAGGTGCCGCCCAGCGGGGCCGCGTTCGAGTTCAACCATAGATCGATCGTCGTCGGAGCGCTGTCATCCGCCATCGTCATGGAGAACTGGTCGCCGACCGGGGGAGAGCCGTTGTCGATCGCACTCCAGAGCGTGGAGGCGCCGGCGCCATAGGCATTCGATCCGCCCAGGTTCAGGCCGAAGTCATTCAACCATCCCGCGGTCTTGCCGAGGAATGTGATGATGACGGTGTCTCCCGCTTGAAGGGTGACGGCGAAATTCGCCGCATTGGTCCAGCCGTTCGCTCCGTTAATTCCGGACGGCTTTGTTCCATACTCCTGAAGCGAGAACTCGATGCCGGTGTCCTTGTCGAACTCCGACAGGCTCCCCGCGTCACCGAAATCACTGAAGTAACTATCGACTGAGGAAATGCCCGTCCAAGGTAGCGGAAGAGGGCTTCCGTCCCAGAGTTGAGCTTCCGAAGATGCCACGAGGGCGATTGATACCACAGCTGCAAGGATACGATTCATGTTGATATGATATTTGGTTGGCTGGTGGCGAAGTGTGGGGCTTCGCGGTTCGCATTAATTCTACCACTTTGCCGGGCGCGATAACCATAGGTATTGAGGTGAAATTTGGATAGGGGTTTCCCCGATAAATCGATCAGGGTCGGCACAGTCGAGGGATTGAAAATTAGGGCCGTGAGGCTTCGCGCTCCTGGTGCGTCGGGCGGGTTGACGCCGCCACCACCCGGCGCGCAGGTAAGGGCAGCCTGATTCGCGGACTGATGCGCGGCTTTTCGGCTCGCGGGAGGGAGTTGGGGCGGTTGGCATCGGGCCGCGCGATGCTGGGGAAACTTTTCCGACTTTCCGAGAATGGCACGACGACAGGCCGCGAGATCCAGGCGGGCCTGACGACGTTCGCGGCGATGGCATACATCCTTGCCGTCAACCCGATGATCCTCTCGGCCACGGGCATGGATCAGGCCGCGCTCGTCACGGCCACAGCGATCGGCGCCGCGGTGAGCACGCTTCTGATGGCCGCGCTCACGAACTACCCGCTCGCGCTCGCGCCCGGCATGGGCATCAACGCTTACTTCACCTACACTGTGTGCCTCGGTCTCGGCGTGCCGTGGCAGAGCGCGCTCGGCATGGTGTTCATCAACGGATGCCTCTTCCTCGCGCTCAGCGTCACCGGCGTGCGCGAACGGATCGTCAACGCGATCCCCTATCAACTGAAGATCGCGATCACGTGCGGCATAGGGCTCTTCATCGCGTTCATCGGCTTGAAGAACGGCGGCATGATCGTCGCGAGCCCCGCGACATTCGTCACGCACGGTGACCTCGGCTCGCCGCCCGTGCTTCTGTGCTTCGCGGGCATCATCCTCACGGCCGCGCTCGTCGCACGGCGGATTCCCGGTGCGATCGTGCTCGCTGTGATCGCCATAACGGTCGTCGGCTTCTTCGTGCCCGACGGCAAAGGCGGGATGGTCACGAGCTTGCCGTCCGCGTTCCTCGCGGCGCCAGCTTCGCTCGAGCCGGTTTTTCTGAAACTCGAGTTTGGCTGGATCTTCTCCAACGCGGCCGCGGCGATCCCGATTATCATCACGCTGCTGTTCGTCGACATGTTCGACAACATCGGCACGCTGATCGGTGTCACGCAGCGCGCCGGGTTGCTCGATGCGAACGGCAAATTGCCCAAGCTCGGACGCGCGCTCGTCGCCGACTCGAGCGCGGCGATCCTAAGTTCGCTGATCGGCACGTCGACGGTCGTGAGCTACATCGAGTCGGCCTCCGGCGTCGAGGCGGGCGGCCGCACAGGACTGACCGGCGTTACGGTGGCCGTGTGCTTCCTTCTCGCGTTGGTGTTCACGCCTCTGATCCTGATCATCCCCGCGGCGGCGACGGCTCCTGTGCTCGTGATCGTGGGCGTGTTCATGTTCCAATCAATCGTCCACCTCAACCTTAAGGACTTCACGCTCACGGCGCCCGCCGCGGTCACGATCCTCGCGATGCCGCTGGCGTTCAGCATCAGCTACGGAATCGGACTGGGGCTCATCACGTTTGCGCTGCTGATGACCTTCGCGCGGCGGGGACGCGAGGTGTCGGTCGTCACCTGGATACTCGCGGCGATCTTCTTCGGGGAGTTCACGCGCAGCATGCTCGGCTGGTAGGGTGCTGACGATGGCAGGCGCACTTTCAGCGGAAATCATTGCAGGTATCAGCTTCATCGGCCGCGGTGGCGGCGCGGTGAAGGCGCTCGATGGATTCAAGAAAGGGCACCACACCGTCCCGGATGCGGCGAACGCCGTGACGAATGCGTTTCTGGGGAAGATATGCGCGCCCGAGTTGGAGTCCCAGGCCGAGGCGCTCTTCAAGAGCGTGCGCACGGGCCTCGGCTACAAGCGGCGCGACGTGTCTCTCGAACTCGGCCCGGCCACGGCCGTTCTCAGTGCGCGCGACTTCACAGTCGAAATCGCTTTCGCGCTGGAGCCGGCCGATCCGGCGCGCTACGCGATCACGCAAACGCTGCTACACCTGCGGAGTGGCGATCTCGCGCAGACCGACGAGTTCGCTGCGATCTTCGCGGGCATGTTCTCCGAGATCTCATTCGCGCTAAAAAAAGGCGCCCAGGTCGAGGCCGTGGTCGACGCGATCGAGGCGCTCGACACCGCGCACGGTATGTCCGTGGACTATCCGGCGAACTGCAACGAGTGTCGCATCACCGCGAAGGGTATCACGGCGGAGATCCGGTTCACCGGAGCGACGCTCGACATGGTTTTTCCAGGATCAGGATCGCCGCGCGAGCTGATCGCGGAGTTCGAGCGCGTGCGCAGCGCGTTTGCCGTGAGCAAGGAGCTGGCGGCGCTGATTGGGTAACGACCGCGGCTTCCGAGGGTAGCCCGGCCTCTCCGAGGACGGGTCAGATCAGAACCCGCGCTCGGAGATCGCGGGCTACCTTCCAAGACACGAGTCCTACCTTCCGCGACTGAGTCGCGAGCGACGCGGCTGGGGCGCGGCTGCAGCCCTTGGGGCCGGGGCGCTGCCACTCTGGCCTGAGGATTGTGGTCCGCGATCCGAATGTCCGCGATTGGACGACTGTCCACCGCCGCTATGCCCGCGGGAGCGCTGTCCGCCGCCGTGACCGCCACCTTGCCGTCCCCCTCCGCGCTGCTGCGGCGGCTTCGGGGGACCCATGACGATGGGCTGATAGTTGAAGCCCTCGAGCTTGAGCTGCGGAATCTTCTGGCCGATGAAGCGCTCGATAGCGCGGACGTCATCGGCGTTCTCCGGCGAGGCGAGCGTGAACGCATCGCCCACCGCCATCGCGCGGCCCGTGCGGCCGATGCGGTGAACGTAGTCCTCGGGATTCGCGGGCACGTCGTAGTTGATCACGTGTGAGATGCCGGCCACGTCGATGCCGCGCGCGGCGATGTCGGTGGCGACCATCACCTCGTATTTGCCGTTCTTGAAACCGGCGAGCGCCTCGATGCGCTGGTTCTGCGAGCGGTTCGAGTGGAGGACGGCGACGGAGTGGTTCGAGTGCTTCAAGCGGCGCGCGATGCGATCGGCGCCGTGCTTCGTGCGCGAGAAGACAAGGATGCTGTTGAAATCCGTGCGCTCGAGCAGGGCCTCGAGCAGCTCGAACTTCTGGCCGGCGGCAACCGGGTAGATCGCGTGCGAGATCGTTTCGGTGACGGTGCGGCTCGCGCCGATCTCGATGCGCACGGGATCGACGAGCGTGAAGCGGGCGACCTCGGCGATCTCCGGCGGCACGGTGGCCGAGAAGAAAAGCGTCTGCCGCTTCTTCGGGCAGCGCTGGATGATCTTCTTCACGGCGGGCAGGAAACCCATGTCGAGCATCCGGTCGACCTCGTCGAGCACGAGGATCTCAAGGCCGTCGAGGCGAACCTCGCCGCTGTCCAGATAGTCGATCAACCGGCCGGGAGTCGCGACGATGATGTCGACGCCGCGGCGCAGCTCCGAGCGCTGGTGACCGTAGCCGACGCCGCCGTGCAGCACGACTGAGCGCACGTCGCCGAAGCGCGAAAAGTCGCGAAACGCGCTGTCGACCTGCGCCGCGAGCTCGCGTGTGGGCTCGAGCACGAGCACACGCGGGGTGCGGGGGTTGTGGGCGCCAAGGCGCGTGAGAATCGGAAGCGCAAACGCCGCGGTCTTGCCGGTGCCGGTTTGGGCCGAGCCGATGATGTCCTTGCCCGAGAGCACGGCGGGGATGCCCCGCAACTGAATAGGAGTGGGGTCGGTGTATCCCATGGCTTGGACACCACGGAGCACCTGCGGAGACAAACCGAGAGCTTGAAAAGGCATAAGCGGACAATCGCCGCAGCGATCGGCCCCAAACGCAAAGCAATTCCCCGGGGCGTCGCCGGGGCGGGGCGCGTCAAGATTTCGGCTGCTGCTCCTCGAAGGCGCGCTTCAAGTGCGGGGCGAGGCGTTTGGAGAACTCCACCGAGTCGGGCCCGGATAGGTGGGACCATTCCGGGCAGTCGAAGCCCGCGAGCTCGGGGTGGTCTTCGAAGTGGATTCCCGGCGCGCCGGTCTCCTTGATCATCCGATCCCAAGTGGGCGCGCGCGGTGTGCCCACGTTCTCCATTTCCTTCACCCATCCGGTGTGCGGGAAACGCACCCAGACGACGCGCCCGCCGCGCGCGCGAATCTTCGCGATCGCCGCGGCAGACTCGCCAAACCGGGCCTCCATCCCTTTCTGCAGTTGCTCGAAGAAGACCTCGGGCGGAATCCACGAGGGCGGCGCCGGCGGCCTGAAGAGACGCTGCCAAGAGGCGACCACCGATTGCTGCATCGGGCTGCCCACGATCGCGCACTCATCGGCCATGCGAACACGTCGCTCTCTATCCGCCGTCTGGAAATACGGCGGGAACCGCGGCGGCACGAGCGCGCCCGGGCGGTTTGGGATATTGATGTCCTGAAGCAGCATGCCGAGCGTCAGGTCTTCCTGCTGCAGGAAGGCGATGCGCTCCTCGAGGAACATTGCGATGTGGTGGCTGAACCGCTGTGCGGGGCCACGAGACTTGTAGCGCTTCAGGGCGTCTCGCGACGCCTGCTCGAGATATCCGCCCGGTGTCATGAACATCGCCGGCACCAGGCTGATGATCACATCGCCCTTGAAGCTCTCGTCGTTGGCAAGGTCGTCAAGGATCGGGTAGGCGCCGCTGCCGGCGATCGCGAGCTGGACGGGTCGCTTTCCCAGGACCGCTTCCAAAGCGTCGAAATCGATGTCGAACAGCGGCCGCGAGTCGCCAATCACGACGAGCGAATCCGGGCGCACCGCCTCGCGGCGGTCAGCCCAGAGGTCGGTGGTGTCGTTGAGCGTCGGCGCATAGCCCTCCGATCGCACGCGGAACTCCCATGCGATCGTGACGACCGCCGCTATGATATAGGCCGCGACAGCGAGGCCGGTCCACGGCATCGCCGGCACGGGCCGCTCAAAACTGGAAGTAGATGAAGGCATTGGCACTCCCCTGTGTTAGGATGATGAAGAACAGCATCGTCGCCCACACGCCTGCGATCAGCCACTTCGGCGTGCGCGCTGCGACGTCCTCAATCGAGGTTTCGCGCATCAGCCAGTGCGCGGTGAGCAGGGCAACTGTCACGATTCCCACCTGGAGCAGCTCGCGCGTCGAGAGCAGCTTGTCGGCAGTGCCCGTGATGCCGACCATCGACTCGACGATCCGCCAGGCGGTGCCGAAGTCCTGCGCGCGGAAGAACACCCACGCAAAACACACCGCCACGTAGGTGAGAAGGCCGATCGCGATTTTCGAGAGCAGCGTCGAGAAGAACCGCGGATCGCCGAAGAGCGTGCGCAGCGTGTGCTCGACGACGAGATAGAAACCGTGGATCAGGCCCCACACTACAAACGTCCACGCGGCGCCGTGCCAGAGACCGCCGAGAAACATGAGGACGACGAGGTTCAGCCCGGTGCGCCACGCGCCGTGACGGTTTCCTCCCATCGGGATGTAGAGATAGTCGCGAAGCCACGTGGACAGCGAGATGTGCCAGCGCCGCCAGAAGTCGGAGAAGCCGACCGCTGCGTAGGGGAATCTGAAGTTGTCGTTCAGGTAGAACCCGAGGCACATCGCCAGTCCGATCGCGCACGTCGAGTAGCCGGAGAAGTCGAAGAAGATCTGGGCCGAGAATCCGAGCACGCCCGTCCACGCGTCGAGCATCGCAAGCTTGCCGCCGTAGCCGAAGACGGAGTCCGAGGAGCTCGCGAGCAGCGTGTCGGCGAGGACGACTTTCTGGAAGAGACCGAGCGTCATCAGGAACATGCCCCATGCGAAGCGGCCGGCGCGCGGGGGCGTCTGCGTGACGCATTGCGGCAGGAAGTCGATCGCGCGCACGATCGGGCCGGCCACGAGCTGCGGGAAGAACGCCACGTAGAGTGCGAAGTCGCGGAACGAGGCGGCGGGCGCGAGCTTCCTGCGGTAGATATCAAGCGTGTAGGAGAGCGTCTGGAACGTGTAGAACGAGATGCCGACCGGCAGGATCACGTCGATCGCTGGCGCGCGGTATTGCACGCCCATCTGCACGAGGAAGCCCTCCATGTTGTGCACGAAGAAGCCGCCGTATTTGAAGAAGCCGAGCAGGCCGAGGTTCGCCACGAGGCTGATCACGAGCCACACGCGTCGCGCAAACGGCCGCTCCTCGGCGGCCATCTTGGCGCCTGCGATGTAGTCGATGAACGTCGAGAACAAGAGCAGCAGCGCAAACGGCGGATTCCACGCGCCGTAGAACACATAGCTCGCGACGAGCAGCATGTTCTTCTTCCAACTCCAGGAGCGGATCGCCCAGAACAGGACGACGACGACGATGAAGAATACGACAAACGTCAGCGAGTTGAAGAGCATGGAGGATGCGCCCTCATGGGCTGCGGATGCGGCGGAACCCGTGGGCCCGGAACTCGCATGGTCGTGATTTTGTGTGCTTGGGGAGAACCGCCCGGCAAGGCGGGCGCACCCATTTGGGAGCGCGGCGGAGAGTCAGCAAGCCGGCCCGGGGCGCGTCAATTCCATTTCCGGCCGCGTATCCGCGACCCTGTTATGAGAACGCATCCAGCCCGGTCAGGCGCTCTGTTTGGGATCGACGGTCGAGGTCTTCTTGCCGCGGCCTCCAGCGCTCAGCCGGCCGCCACCCGAAAAGAGGAGCATCACCATCACGGCCGCCATCGATGCAGGATAGAACACCTCGCTCACGCTGTCCCCGGCCGAAAAGTCGAGACCACGGGCCTTCAGGACCGTCGCCACCACCATCACGAAGAATAACAGGAACGCCGCCGGCCGCACAAAGAAACCGAACACGAGAGCAATCCCCCCGAGGAATTCCACGATCGCGGCGGCGAGTCCCCAGTAGACATGCCCTTCAGTGAGACCGAAGACTCCCACCGCGCTGCCGACGCCTTCCCATTTCAGGCTGCCCGCCATGATCTTCGTCCAGCCGTAATAGACAAACGTCAGCCCGATCACGATGCGCACGACGAGCAACCCGAAGTCGCGCCCGCGATCGAGGTATTGGGAGGCGGGTTTCATCGGGAATCCTTCAATCCGAAGCGTGCCCGCGAAGCAAGCAGCCCGACCGGCCGAAGCAGCGTGGGTCTTCGACCCGCGTCGGCAGGTATGAAACCTGCCCTACGCCCAGCCTTTCAAGTTCCCGGCATCTCCATGGCCAGCTTCCCGAGAGTGTGCCCCGCCTCGGCGACGCGGTTCATTTCTTGCACGCCCTCCTCCGTGAACGGAAACACGCGGCAGACGGACGGCGTCACCGATCCGGCGGCCAGCATCGTCCCGAGCTCCTTGAGGTCACCGGCGCTCGGCTTCAGGATGAGCATTCTCACGCGCCGCGCGCTGAACAGGCTCGTCCACGCGCGACCCCAGATGCCGTCGATGCTGGGAAGCGTGCTCAGGTAGGCGCCATCGGAGGAGAGCAGGTGACGGCAAGAGCTGAACGAGTGCGCCGGCGCGAGGTCGAGGATCGCATCGTAGAGGAGGCGCGACTTTAGCGGATCTTCGCGCGTGCGGTCGATCACGAGGTCGGCGCCGAGTTTATAGCAGAGCTCGACCCCGTGTGGACCGCAGACGGCAGTCACGTGCGCGCCGAGCACTTTCGCGATCTGGATCGCAAACGTGCCCACGCCTCCGGATGCGCCGATCAACAGCACGCGCTTCCCCGCGCCGACCCGGCAATGCCGGAGCGATTGCAGCGCCGACAGCCCGGCCACCGGCGCCGCGGCGGCTTCGATATCGCGGAGCCGCTCGGGCTTTCGGAGCACGTGATCGGCGCGCGTCACGCACTTCTCGGCGAACGATCCTTGCGAGGCATTCATCGGCTCCGAGAGCCCGAGCACAGGATCGCCCGGCCTCAGCCCGACCACGGCAGATCCGCACGCTTCGACCACGCCGCTGAAATCGATCCCGGAGCGGCGCGGAAACTTTCGACCCGAGACAAACTTCATCGCCCCGGTGCGGATCTTCCAATCGACCGGATTCATCGCTGCGGCGCGGATGCGCACGAGCAACTCGCCCTTGCGCAGCTCTGGCGTGGCAACGTTCGCCATCCTGAGAACCTCGGGCCCGCCAAACCGTTCGTAGAGGATCGCTTTCATTCGCAGCGGGGAATCAACCACGAACCCGCGCTCGTCTCAACACAAAGCCCGACATGCGCTACTTCCCGAGCGCTGCGCGCAGCCGGTCGTGTGGCAGCGCGTGGATCGTGCTGCCGGCGCGGCCGGGCATCGACTCCGCCGTGAGGAGCGAGTTGAGAATCGCCTCCTCGGTCGCCTCGACGACGGCGCCGAGGAGCGGATCGAGCCGCGCGTTGTCGACGAACCGGGTCTCGTGCAGCGGCGCGCCTTCGACGTCATTCCGCCGGACCGTGGAGAACGCGATTGCGAAATCGCCCGAGGAGTTGAGCGAAGTCGCGCCGGTGCGCGCCATGCCCAGCGGCACGCGCTTCGCGAGGCGCGCGAGTTGGTGCGGCAGGAGGGGCGCATTTGTCGCGACGACCGCGATCATCGAGCCCTCGCCCGCGGGCGGAGAACGGATCTCGGGCATCAAGTCTGTGATCTCGCGGCCGACGCGCTTGCCCGCGATCGTGAGTTGAGCCCGCCTGCCGAAGTTTGCCTGAACGAGCACGCCGACGGTGTAGCGCTGGCCGGCGATTTCGACGACGCGCGAACTCGTGCCGATGCCAGCCTTGAAATCGAACGCGCGGTTGCCCGTGCCGCCACCGACATTTCCCTCGGCGACCGGTCCGGCCGTTGCCGCATCGAGCGCGGCAGCCGCATGCGCGGGGCGCACATGGAATCCGTTGATGTCATTGAGCAGGCCGTCCCATGTTTCGGCCACGACTGGCAGGCTGATCGGCGAGCTCCAGTTCTTCAGCGACCACGCGATCACGCCTTCCGACACCGCGCCGACCGAGTGCGTGTTTGTGAGCATCACCGGGCCCTCGAGAAATCCCGACTCCGCGATCCAATGCGTCCCCGTCATCTCGCCGTTGCCGTTGAAAACGTGCACCGCGGCAAAAACCGGGTCCATTCCGACGCAACTGCGCGGCAGAATCGCAGTGACGCCTGTGCGCACGTCGTCGCCCTCGATCAGCGTGACGTGTCCAACCGACACGCCCGCGACGTCGGTGATCGCGTTGAGCGGCCCCGGTGCACCGTCGAACAACACGCCGAGTTCACGAGCCACCGAGCCGCCATGCGCGACGCACGTAACCAACAGCAGTGCGAGGACAACGATGGCGCGCATCGCGTCAGTGAAGAGATTCGGCGACATCCCTCAATGGCGAATCCGCCGGCAGCAGCGGGAGCGCATCGCGCCACGGCACGACGCGGCGTGATTCCGCGCCGTGCGCGTCGCGAGTCACCAGGACGATTCCCGGCCGCGCCACATACCAGTCGGCGGACGCGGTTGTCTCGCCCGCGAGTGCAGCGAGCCGCGCGAGCAACGCAGGATCGAGGAGCGCATCGGGATCCGGCGACTCACCGGTCTCGAGGTTGTGCAGCGTGAAGCGCGACGGCGAAGCTGCGCCTTCCTCGTTGCCGTGATCCTCAAATATCTGGTGTTCGACCGCGAGGAACCGGCGATTCAGGAGAACCGGAATTTGAAACACCGCGATTCGCGCGCGCGGGTTCACGGCGCCGGACTCCTCATCGACGACGACGCGCACCGCCGCCTCGATCGCGACCCGCGAAGCAACCGCCCCGGGATCGGTAAGCGTCTCGCCGACCGGCGCAGCGAGACCGACCGCGCCTTCGAGTTCCGCAGCGAGGGTGGCGTTGATCGCGGCGATCGCAAACGAGTCGCCCGCGACGCGAATCATCGAGACGATTGCCGAAGGACCGCTCGCTCGCAGCGCAGGATCACCCGCGGCCCACGATTCCACGATGAGGACCGGCGCATCGCGCGTCTGTCGCCATCCTGCGATCTCAATTGGCGGCTCAGCCAGGTCGGCGGGATGCAAGATTTCGGGGAGACTGCCGTCATCCGTCTCGGCGACGACGGAGTGCGCAGTCGCAGCGAAACTATCGTCGAGATGTCCCTGCCATCGCGATCCGGTGCGCACAAGCAGCACCTGGCGCTGGCCATTCGGCGAGTGCAACGAGGCAAACGCCGACGGCAACGGCGACGCGTCAAACGACGCCACCGATGGCGGCCGGGAACAACCGGCCGCCGCGATCAGGAGCAGAAGCAAACACAACGCACGCACGATCGCATCGTGCCGCAGGCGCCGCTCCGATTCAATCGACACATTCAGCACCCCGCCCCCACCCGGCGCAGCGATAGAAACCGCCAAAAGGCCGAGCCAGCGTTCTGTTACGATCGTTACAGAACGCTGGCTCGGAAAGGCAGGGTGGCCCGCGCGTGAGCGGACCACAGGAACGAACGAGGGAGAGGCTAGCGTCGTAGCGCGTCCAGCTTTCCCGGCACCGCGAGGATCGCGCGGATCACGTCGAGGAAGAGATACTGGAGCAGGAAGACAAAGTAGACGAGGATCGGCACGAGGCACGCGGCGATGATAAGGGTCGCGCCCACGAAGCCGAACGGCAGGCCGTCCGTCGGCAGCGGCATGTATTGCAGAAACATCGCGAAGGACGCGGCGAACCGATCGCCGAAGAACCCGGCGAGCACGATCAGCGCACCGAGCACGGAGAGCAGGAAGAACACGAGCGGCGCGAGGATGAGGTTTGTCTTCATCAACGTCGTGAGGATGCCGATTGCTTCCTCACCCGCCGAGCCTTCGCCGACGTTCACGTTGACGATGCGCGGGTGCAGCATGACGGTCGCGTAGGCGAGCATGAACAGGGCGCCGACGAGGAAAGGAACGAGCGCCGGGAAACTGCGCATGTAGATCGCAGCGGTGAAACCGCTGAAGAGCATTCCGATCGCCAGGATTATAACGATGAGCCCCGTGCACTCGAAGAACGCGGGCGACGACACGCGGCTCGGCGTGTTGGCGATGATCTTGCCCGCTGCATCGAGGAAACGCACCGCGGCGAACTGGGCGACAGCGATCACGCCGACGAACAGCAACGCCGTGATGAGCAACTGGAAGGCCTCGAGTTTGACCGCCATGATCAAACCGTAGATCACCGTGAACGCGGCGCCCGCGAGCACCGTGTAGTGACCGATTCGCTTCGAGAAGCTGAGCGAGTTTTCCAGCATCCCCGGTGAGAGGATTGTGGAGATGAGACCGAGCAACTTGGCGACGATGTCGCCGAGGAGCGTGCTCTTTGGTGAGGAAAAGCCGGCGGTAACGGCCGGCGCCTGACTCGAGGCCGATGGATCCGAGTTCATGGGTGTGCTTGATTTTCCGTTGGGTGAGGACGGCCGGGCCGACGTGGGCCCGGAGGCTAGGGGATAATACGGCCTCATTTTTGCCGCCACATCGAAGGACGGTCAAGACGCGTTCCCGCCGGACTGCAGTCCGGTGAAGATTTGGGCTTTCCCAGTCGGCGAAGCCGCTTAGGTTTTC
>DATKCJ010000329.1:0-2014 GCA_035513275.1 Opitutaceae bacterium | reverse complement strand
TTTCGCTCAACGCCGCCGTCGAAGATGCCCGAGGTTGTTGTGCCGTAGATGTAGTAGGTCTGCGAGGCCGGATGGGGCAGCACGAACGGATCGCGGATCCGGATCTCCGAGCGGTGCGTCGTGGACGCGCCGGCCGCCGTGGTCAGGGCGACGAAGAGTATGACTAGGCGAATTTTGGCTGGCATGGTTGGCACGTCGGAACTGCTGCGTGATGATTGTTGCCTGAAGCAAATTGATTCTGACGCGGAAGCGCCGGTAGCCCGGCCTCTCCGAGGACGGTTCACACACAGGCCCGCGCTCGGAGATCGCGGGCTACCTAGTTGGAGAGGAGTCGGAAAATTCCGTTTTCATTCGGACGTTGGTGTCACTCGGGCGCTACTTCCCAGCGGAAAACGGTGCCGTTTTTGCGGTTGGGCGACGAACCGGGCCAGTCGGCGCCGTAGGGTTCGCCGGTTGTTGGCTCGATGCCGACAAAACGATTTGTCTGCAACGAGAGGAGCATGCACTGCCGGCCGCGCAGCATGTCCTGCCACATGAAGAGGCTGTCCGCGGATTCCTCTTTCATCAGGCGCACGTCGGACGAGAGGCCCAGGCCGACGACCGTGACGAATCCGGTCCCGTTCAACGCCTCGAGTGCGACGCGGCCCTGGCCGCGGTCGTGCACGCGGAAACAGGCGCCGGTGCCGTTCGCCTGTTCGGAGCCGGGCTGCGCGGAGTGGAGCATGCCGTGCGGATTCGCCCACGCGACGCTGCCGTTGCCGAGATTTGTGAACGTGACGACCTTCCCGAGCGGGATGTTCCCCGAGCGGTCAGCGAGCCGCTCATCGACGCGGAAGCTTTCGAAATCGGCGTGGCCACCTTCCTTGCCCGCGGTGTTGAACGCGAAGAGTGCGATGCGAGTGCCCTGGAATGTCTTCAACTGATACGGAAGCCGGATCACGCCGCCGATGTCGGTGAACGACTCGCCATCGGTGCTGAAGCTGAGCTGCGCGAAATCCTCGTCGTAGTCGCCGGTGGCGCGCAGCCACACGCGCGGCGAACTCAGCGGCTGCTCGAGTGTCTCGTTCTTCATCTGGTCGTAGAAGCGAAGCACGAATCCCGCATCGGTGCGCGCGACGCCGATGGTTGCGAATGGCATGTTCAGCAACGCGAGCCCTGCGGTGTCGCCGGACTGCAAACCCGAAGCGTCAAGTTCCGCTGTCGCGATCGACACCGGACCGATCGCGCGCTGCGTGAGCGTGTTCTTCGCCCAGAGAAACTGCGACGCTGGCATCGTGTGCAGACGGAGCGCGCCGGGCTTCTCCGTGAGGGACCATTTCGCGTCGACGGGATTGTGGTTCCACTGCCAGATCGGAAGAAGTTTCGAACCGGCAAAGTCGTCGCTGCGCTCGTAGGCGGCGTGCGACTCGACCTTCGCGGCGACGTCGGGCTTCGTCCACGTGCGCGGCGAGCGGCCGAGGTTTCCCGGCAGGCCGAAGTAGGGCCAACCGTCGTGCCACGTGACAGGCGACAGCGCGGTCGTGCGGCCGACGGAGCGGAAGTCGAGCATCGAGAATCCCCACCAGTCGCCGTTGGGAAGATCGACGATGCCGCCTTGGTGCATCGGCACGGCGCCGAGCTGGTTGTCGCCGGGCTTGGTCATCCGGAACGTCGCGCCGGGCTCAGGCACCGCCATGCCGAGTCCTATCGGCTGGAGAAGCCAGCCGCGCTGCGTGCCTAGAGTTTCGTTGGTGGCGATGACTGTGGTCTCGTAAGGACCGAGCACGTTGTCGGCGCGCGCACACTGCATTCGGCCGGTCGGGGCGTAGTTTGCGCTGAGGATGTAGTATTTGCCGTTGATCTTGTAGAAGTGGTGTCCCTCACCCATCGCGTTGCCGCGCGGGATGATCACGCGCTCGCTTCCCTCGATGAAGCCGCTCAAGTCGGGCTTGAGCTCGATGAGCTTCACCTCGTCGTAGCCGTGCACCGCGTAGACGCGGCCGTCGTCGTCGAAGAGAACGGACAAGTCGTGAAT
>DATKCJ010000328.1:0-2736 GCA_035513275.1 Opitutaceae bacterium | reverse complement strand
GGACCGCCGCGCCTACCTTGAGCCCTACGGTCAGGTCCATTTCTCCTCATTCGTGTGCATTCGTGTCCATTCGTGGTTCTCAGGCCTCTGACTCCGCCTGAAACGCGATTGCCATCCCCTCGCCTCCCCGCCATCCCGAAGAACCCCGCCCATGAAGAAAATCGCGATACTCAACGGTCCCAATCTCGACCGGCTCGGCAAGCGCGAGCCCGAGGTCTACGGCACGGCCACGCTCGCTGACCTCGAGGCGCTGTTGCGTGCATCGGTGCCAGAGGGAACCGTCGAGTTCGAGTTCTTCCAAAGCAATCACGAGGGCGAGTTGATCGACCGGATCGCGTCGCTCGCCGAGCGCACTTTCAACGGCATCGTCATCAACCCCGGTGGTTTCTCGCACACAAGCGTCGCGCTGCGCGACGCGATCGCCGGATCGTCGATTCCCGCGGTCGAGGTCCACATCTCGAACATCTACAAGCGCGAGCCCTTCAGGCACAACTCGCTCACGGCAGGTGCGTGCATCGGCGTCATCTCCGGTCTCGGTTTCGCGGGCTACTCGATCGCGCTCCAGTTTCTCCTCGGGAATCGTTGACGCCGTGACGCACGAGCCCAGCCCCGACGAGCCGCAGTGGTTCGTCTGCCACACCAAGCCGCGCTGCGAGAAGAAGTTTGCGCAGTTGATGAAGGCCGAGGAGTTCGAACACTACCTGCCGCTGATCACGAGCGTGCGCCGCTATCCCGGCCAGGTGAAGAAGTTCACCAAGCCCCTCTTTCCCGGCTACGTCTTCTCACACATCGCCGCCGCGCGCCGGAATCGGATCTTCCAACAGGACCTGCTCGCACGCGTCATACCGGTGGGCGACGAGGTCAGGTTTCTCGCACAACTCGAGGATGTGCGCGCGATCACCGCGTCGGGCCTCGAGGTCGCGCTGCATCCGATTCTGCGCAAGGGCACCGCGGTGCGAATCATCGCAGGGCCGCTCAAGGGCGTGCACGGGATGGTGGACAACCCCGCCAATCCATCGGGCGTAGTCGTCGCTGTCGACGTGCTCCAACAAGGCGTGCTCATCAAGATCCCGATGAGCGACCTGCAGATACTGCCCTGAGTTTGTCAGGAGGTAGGAGCCCGCTTGCGGGCGATTCCGTTGTTTAGGTGGCGCGCTTGTCGCGCCACGGCCGGACGAGTTGCGCGGCAAGCGCGCAACCCACCTATCGCCCGCAAGCGGGCTCCTACCTTTTCGGCGGTCCGCTGTTTCAGGCAGCACCAAACAACCCGATCGCGGTCGCTGTCATCGCGATCAGCGCCTTGATGAGCGACTCGCCGGCGATCAATCCCGCGGCGGCCGGGATCGCATACGGCTTTCCGGTCGCCTCGTGGAACTTCACCCAGAGCCAGGCGATCACCGCGCCGATCGCGAACGACTGAGCATTCGCATACGGCATGATCCACGCGAGTCCCAGGCCCATCGCAGACGGGAGCCACGGGCTGAGCCGTGGCAGAAACTGGTGGAGCAGCGGAATGACGACTCCGACCAGTGCGCCGATCACGATCGCGAGTTGCGCGCTGTGCGGAAGTTGATCGAGTCCGCCGCCCGCGAGCACCTCGGCCACCGCCTTCCACATGTTCGTGGCCGGCGGATTGAACGCCTCGAGCGCCTCCTTGGTCGGCACCATCAGGAACCACGCGGGCACGACCGCGACCACGCCGAAGAAGATGCCGATGAATTGCGCGATGAACTGGCGCCGCGGATTCGCGCCGAGGAGATAGCCGCTCTTCAAATCTGTGAGAAGATCGGCGCTCGACGATGCTGCGTTGGCCGCCGTGCCCGCCGCCATCAGGTTGTGCTGCAAGCTCACCTGCACACTCGAGGCCGCAGGAGGCGAAAGCACTGCGAACAGCAGTTGCATGATCTTCCCCATCGCGCCGACCGGCGTCGTGTCCGTCTCGCCCGTCGCCCGGCAGGCCACCAGGCTGATCACAAACGACATTCCGACCGCCACGAGGCCGAGCCAGAGGTTGATGTGAAATGCATAATACTGGACTGCGAGCAGCCCGATCGTGATCGGGATCAAACCATAAACGAGCCAGCGCATCGGCACCTCGACACTCGCCATCTTCGCATCGAGGTCCTCATCCGCCCGGGAGGCGGAGTCATCGTCGCCCTTGCGGCGGATGGTCTTGAACGACCGCGCGATCGTCCGCCACCCGAGCGCAAGCGCAGCGAGGCTTGAGAAGACCATCACGGCCGTGCCTCCCCAGAGGGCCCAACGCGGGAGGTGAAAGATCGTCCCGCCGCCGACCAATGGAATCGAAATCACATATCCCGGAGTGGCGATGTTCGCAGCATCGAGCGCGATCATCTGCGGCCCGATCCAAAGATAAAGGAGCAGCGAGCCCGCGAGCATCGAGAGGCAGACGCGCAATCCCACGATCATTCCCGCGCCGATCAACAACACGCTCGGCTCGAATCCGAATCCAAGGAGCTGCTTGCCGCCGATGAGCCGGTAACCGGTCGCAGGAATTAGTTCGGGAAGGTGCAGTCCCGTTTTCTCGAAGAACCGGTCCAGCCAGCGCAGTGTCCCCTCGCCCGTGTTCAGGATGCCCACGCACATTCCGAGAAACAATCCGCCGATCAGCACGTAGGCCTTTCGCATCGACTCGACGCCCTTGCTGTAGAGACTCTTCAATGTCGCGGCCGCAGCGATGCCGGACGGAAACGGCAGCTTCTCCTGGTTGATCAT
>DATKCJ010000327.1:0-12526 GCA_035513275.1 Opitutaceae bacterium | reverse complement strand
CATCGAGCAGCGAGTAGCGGAAGGTGGGCTGGCCGTCTTCGCAGCCGAAGGTGCGGTAGGTGTCGAGCAACAAGCGGCGCTCGAACTCGCGTGGGTCTCGGGTGGTGGGCTGGTCCTTGTCGAACTTCTTTAGGTAATCGCGCGGCGTGGCGGTGAGACCGAGTTTGTAGCCGATGAAGTAGTCGAAGACGGCGCGAGCGTTGCCGCCGATGGAACGGTGGGCCTCGTCCGAGATGACGAGGTCGAAGTCGGTGGGCGAAAAGAGCTGCCGGTATTTGTTGTTGAAGAGCAGAGACTGGACGGTGGTGACGACGATCTCTGCGTGCCGCCAGTCGTCGCGACTCTCCTTGTAGATCACGCTCCTGTAATCGTTCGCGAGAACCTTCCGGAAGGCTTTGAGCGCCTGGTCCTCGAGTTCGAGGCGGTCGACAAGAAAGAGCACGCGGCGGGCGTTGCCGGTCCGGAGGAAGAGCTTGATGATTGCTGCGGAAGTCAGCGTCTTTCCCGTTCCGGTGGCCATTTCGAGCAGGAAGCGGTCGTTGCCCTTCTTGATCGCCTGCTGGATGGCGACGATGGCTCTCTTCTGGTAGTGCCGGAGGAAGCGGAGGCCGTTGACTTCGATGAAGCGGGGCCGCTCGGCTTCATTCTTCCATGCAGCCTCGGATGCGTAGCCGGGACGCTGGGTAAGGACGACATAGTCATCGTCGACCACTTCCTGTGTGAGACGTGTCGGATCGGGAACAGTCTTCTGATAGCCGGTGACCGAGGACGGCGTCGGAAACGCCGTGATGACATACGGGTTGCCGCGTTCGAGGTCCCAGAAGTAGTGGAGGTTGCCGTTCGAGAGGATGACGAAGCGGCAGTTTTGCGACTTGGCATACTTCCGCGCCTGCTCCTTGCCAACAAGTGGGTTCTTGGCCTCGGCCTTCGCTTCCAGAACGATGAATGGGAAGCCCTTGTCGTTGAGCAGGAGGAAATCAATGAACCCCTTGCTCGCCTTCTCGAAATTCTCGCCTAGCGCGTCGAGGTCCTGCGTCTTGATCGTGACGCTGGGTTCAAGCTGGATGTTCGCCGGGCCATTCGAGTCCGCGAAGAACCGCCAGCCGGCGCTCTCGAGCAGCTTGTTGATTTTGATACGGGCGGCGGCTTCTTTCATGCGACAGGGACGAGGCCGCACTCAATCGACATGCCGCGGAGAGGAAGCCACACGAAACGAATACTCGAGATTTGGACGGGCACAGGAATGGAGTCTATGCTCGTCGTGTGGGGCGACGCGCGTGTGTCTTCTAGGTAAGCCGGGCGTCCTTGCCAAGCTCAGGAACGACAACTTCGCAAGAGAAGACAGAACTCGGACTTGGTGTTCACAGATGCGTTGCGGCGGCGGCGCAACTTCGCTGTGATTTGTGACTCCATGAAGATACTCCCGTTCATTTTGGCGGCTGCGACTGCGAGCGTGTCTCTCGCTGAGGCAGCTCCCACCCCGGAACGCTACTGCAATCCGATCCCGCTGCCGGATTATCCCGTCGGGGTGAGGGCGCGCGATCTTGTGAAAGGCGAGCCGGCCGAGCCGGAGAGCTTGTGGCTGCTCGATCGCAAGGAGCAGTTTCGCGAGCTCGCCGACCCGAGCGCGCTCTGGCACGAGGGGAAATGGTATCTCTATCCCTCGGTCAGGATGGCTTTTGTGAGTGACGACGAGGGCCGCACGTGGCGGCACGCGCCGCTCAACGTCCCCGACATCGGCTATGCGCCGAGCATCGTGAAGCACGGCGACCGTTTCCTGCTGATCGCATCCCAGTCCGAACTCTACAGCGGACCCACGCCGCTAGGGCCGTTTGAAGAGCTCGGGCCGCTGCAGATCCCAAATGTGCCCGGCATCCCGGGGCAGGGTGATCCGATGTTGTTCTCTGACGACGACGGACGCCTCTTCTATTACTGGGGCTGCACGCCGCGCTCGGGCATCTGGGGCGTCGAACTCGACGCCATCGATCCGACGCGTGCGATCGGCGAGCCGCGCGAAATGATTCCGTTCGCGCCCGACACGTATCCTTGGGAGCGACTGGGCAACTGGAACCAGGATCCGAACCTCGGTTGGATGGAGGGCGGCTGGATGGTGAAGCACGGCGGACGCTACTACCTCACGTATTCCGCGGGTGGCACGCAGTGGCGGACCTACGCGATGGGCTGCTACGTGAGCGACTCGCCGCTCGGGCCTTTCACACCGCAGAAGCGGAACCCGATGTTCCGCACGACCGACGGCATGATCACCGGCAGCGCGCACGGCTGCATCGTCGCCGGACCGCGCGACAGCCTTTGGGCTTTCTACACATTGTTCGCAGGCGTCGCGCACGGGTTCGAGCGACGCGTCGGCATGGACATCGCGGCGATCGACGAGCACGGCGAACTCTACGTGCCGGCCGCGACGTCGATGCCGCAGGCGCTGCCATCGGCGACCGACGCCACTGCGCCCGCATGGCTGCCGCTCAACGACGGGGACTTCACGATCGGCACCTCAAATGCGCCGAATCTCCCCGGGCGCTTCGCCGTCGACAACTCGCTGCTCACGTGGTGGCAGCCCGCGGCAGACGACGCGCAGCCGACCCTCACGACTCGCTTCTCGAATCGTGCCGCGATCCACGCGGTGCGCGTTGTCTGGCGCGACGTCGGCCTCGACACACCAAAGGGCGTAGTGGCGGGGCCGATCCGTTTCCGCGTCGAGGCAGAGACGGCTAAAGGCGTCTGGACGACGATCATCGACCGTAGCGCGAGCGCGGAGGATTTCCTGATCGACTATCGTGAGTGCGTGCCGACCTCGGCGACGCGCGCGAGGCTGGTCGTCGTCGGCTGGCCCGAGGGGATCACGCCGGCGGTGACCGAGTTCACCGTGTTCGGAATCACCGAGCGCACGGTGCAGTGACTGCGCCCTGCTGAGATCGTTAGGTTGTAGGAGCGTTCTGCTGGCCAGCAGAACGCGCGATTTCAAAGAGAGGAATCGCCCGCAAGCGGGCTCCTACATGACGGCCCAAACTCAGTCCGCGGCGCGCGGCGTGAACTCCACGATCCAGACACCCGGAGCGGTTTCACTCGTGGTGTTGTCGAAGCCGCGCGCGGCGAGCATATCGCGCAGCGGTGCGGGGTCGAACGGCGCGGTGAGCCGCAGCGACTGGCCGTCCTCGAGCCGCGCGACGGCATCCATGATCGCCGGCAGCGGGGGCCGCTTGCTCGCGAGCAGCGGACGGACGTCGAGTTCGAGCGGCGGAGGTTTTTTCATCGATGCGAAGGGAGTTGGACCGGACCGATTCGGAGGGAGTAACCACGAAACACCCTCCTTCGCCAAGGCTACGGAGGGCACGGCACGAAATACACGAAAGCCGGAGGTAGAGCTTTTCTGCCCACGGAACACACGGAATACACGGAATGCGATCTACGTCTGAGAACCATCAGACGTCTGACTCTGACATTCGTTTTTCCGTGTCTTCTGTGTGTTCCGTGGGCGACCACTCCGATTCCGAGATCAGAGTTTCGTGTGTTTCGTGTATTTCGTGGTTCACCAATGCTTGAGGTCAGTTCGTCGGATATCGCCTTGAACTAAACCGGGGGCGAGTTGAAATCCGCGTGATGCAACCTCGCGGCACGGACATCGCCTCGTTTCGTGATGCCGCGTTGCTCGCGACGCTGAGGAAGTGCCGCATGTTTGCCGATCTGCCGGCCGACGACATCAAGGCGATCGCCTCGGGCTCGACACTCAAGTCGCTCGCCAAGGGTGAGGCGCTCTTCCACGAGGGCGAGAAGGCCGCGGGCTTCTACGTGGTGCACGCCGGCCGGATCAGTATCTTCCGGCTCACGCCCGACGGCCGCGAGCAGATCATCTGCATCTTCGAGCCACCGGAGAGTTTCGCAGAGGTCGTGCTCGCGACAGTCGAGACCTATCCGGCCAACGCCGCCGCACTCGAGCCCTCGCAGGTGATCCTCGTCAGCAAGGCCCACTTTCGCGAACTCGTCGTCCGCAAGCCCGAACTCGGCCTGCACATGCTCGCCTCGATGAGCCTGCACCTGAAGCACCTCGTGCAGTCGCTCCACGACATGAAGGGCCGCCAGATCGAGGGCCGCCTTGCCGACTGGCTCTTGAAACAAAGCCCGGCCGCCGCCGCGGGATGCCCGGCGAGCGTGACGCTCCAGATCAGCAAGAAGACACTCGCCGGCCAGCTCGGCGTGACGAGTGAAACGCTCTCGCGCACCTTCTCGCGCTTCACGCGCGAAGGTCTGATTCGCGTGCAGGGCCCGAGGATCGTGATCTCGGATTTCCGCGGATTGCGCGCCTACGTGGAAGCGTGAGCCGCCGCGGCGGCGCGGCGGGAATTTTCGATTTTCGATTCTCAATTTTCGATTGGGAAACACGGTCGAATGCGCCTCTGTTTGTAGGAGCCCGCTTGCGGGCGATGGATTTGTATTAGGAATCGCCCGCAAGCGGGCTCCTACCTCGGAACGAACCGCTCGTTTCACTCAATCATCCAACCTGCGCCGTGCGCCGAGCCAGGCGGCGACGAATGCGAGTGCCGACCAGCAAAGCGTGAGAATCGCTAGCCACAGCGCCGAGTTCGCCGACCACCAGCCGGCGAGCCTCCCGGGCTGGATCGCGCTAAACGCCGCGCGCTCGACGGAGAAGAGCACCGTCACGCGAAACGCGTCGAGCGGGCTCGCCATCAGAGGCGCGACCCACAAATCCGGGTTGCTCTGGATCCACGGCGCGCCCGCGATCGCGAGCAGGAGCAGGTCGACTCCGAAAAGCAGCACGAGCCACATCGCGAGCGATGCGGCGAGTCCGCGCACCGGATCGCGAATCCATGCGCCGACGACAAACCCGAGAAGTGCGCACACAACGGAGACGGCCGACGCGCCGGCGACCGTAATCGCGAGCTCTGGCGAGCCTGCGCCCGCGATCGCGACAGGAAGGCCGAGCAGCGCAGTCGACACGGCGACGATGGCGACAAGTGCCGTGATCTTCCCCGAGAGCCAGGTGCTGACTCCGGTCGGCTGACCGAGAATCCACGGCAGTTCCTCGGATTCCGCCTGCGACGAGCTGAGACCGAACAGCACGGCGGAGAGCGAAACCGCGTAGAGCACCGCGTGCATGAGCCACCACGGAGCGCCGCGCCCGAGCGCTTCGCCAGGGCTGAGAAGTGGCAACGTTCCCGCGACGAGCACGAGCGCGACGTGCGCGTGCAGGAAGCGATTGAGCCGGTGGCTGAGCCATTCGCGACGCATCGAGGCGCCGACAACTCCGAGGCGTGAAGGGAGCGCGACGGTGTTCATGGTCAGGCACATGGTTCACATTGTAGCCCGCTCCGGGAGGAGCGGGACTCTTCCAAACGGGAGGAGTCGATCGTCCCTGCGCTCACGCGCAGGGCTACGGGTTCGGAATGTAGCCCGCTCCGTGAGGAGCGGGACAAGGCAGCGTGCGGATGCGATTCGGTCCCTGCGCTTCCGCGCAGGGCCACGGGAAACCATTCGCTAATGCGGTCGGGCGGCAGGTCGCCGCGCGCCTTGCCGCGCTCGACGAGGATGCAGCGGTCGGTGCGACCTTCCCACTCGCCGAGAAGGTGAGTTGCCACGAGCACGGTGCAACCGCGCGCGGCTTCGGCGGAGAGAAACTCCTGGAGATGATGCCGCCACTCCGGATCGAGACTCAGGCTCGGCTCGTCGAGCAGGATAACCGGCGCGGAAGCGAGCGTGATAATTGCGAGCGCGAGCCGCTGGCGCAGGCCGCCGGAAAGTTTCCCGGTCGGCACGCGTGAGTGTTCGGCGAGGCCCCACACATCGAGTGCGCAGTCGACTTCGGAGCGCCGTCCGCGGAGATGCGCGTAGAACTCCGTGGTCTCTCGCACAGTGAGGCGCGGATGGAAACGCGGCGACTGGGGGAGAAACGCCATCTGCGCGAGCGCGGAGCTGCGGTCGGCGAAGAGATCATGTCCGGCGATCGCGATCGTGCCTGCGTCGGGGGAGGAGAGGCCCGCAATGAGGCGGAGCGATGTCGTCTTGCCGGCACCGTTCGCGCCCACGAGCAAGGTCACCGCGCCCGGCTCGACTTCCAGGTCGAGTCCGTCGAGCACGCGGCGCGCTCCGAAGGATTTCGTCAGGTTTCGAACGAGGATCATGGTGAAGTGGTTGTGAATGGAATCGGCTGCGGCTTTATCGGAGCAGTCGGGGACGCCTGCGCTACTTCGGAACGTGCGGGCGCACGCGGCTGTGCGACGAGGATTGGGTGCGGGTCGGTGACGCCCGGCATGCCGGCGAGGACGATCCGGCTGTGGACAAAGCGGAGCAGGCGCTCGCCCGGGCTCGCGGAGAGCAACCCGATGGCGGGGAACCCGCGCCGCCACGCGCCGAAGAGGTCGGGCTCGCGATGTGGGAGGTCGGCGATGCCGTCGCGATCGAGATCGAGCGCGAGCGCCCCCTGCCACCTGTTGCCGCGGCCGGCGACCGACCAGGTGTTGGCGGCGTTGCGGCCGTTGGTTTCGACCGCGTGGAGGTTGCCGAGAAATGTGTTGGCGAAAAACCGGCTGCCGGCGGTGCTGTCGCTGAGGCGCAGGCCGACGTAGTTGTAGGCGATCCGGTTCGCGCGGACGGTGACGTTGTTGGAGTTCTCGAGATAGAAGCCGAGGGTGTTTCCCTCGATGACGTTCTCCTCGACTGTCGTGTCGTCGACCGACTGGAAGAGCAGCCCGTAGGCGCGGTGGCTGCGGTTGGCGGCGAAGTAGTTCGCGCGAAGGACGAGTCCCTTCGAATACATGAGTGCTGCGCCGGCGGCGTTGTCGGTGAATGTGTTTTCCTCAAACGTGTTGTCGTCGGAATACATGTAGTGCAGACCGTAGCGCACGCGGGAGACGGTGTTGCCGCGGACGAGCGTTGAATCTGTGAAAGAGAAGTAGATGCCGTCGCGCGTGCCGGAGATTCGATTGCCAGTGATCGTGTGGCCGATGGAATTCCAGAGGTGGATGCCGTTGCCGCGGCGGTCCTGCATGTCGCCGATGTCGCACAGTTCGGAATCGCCGGGCTTGAGCCCGGAGACGAGTGGATCGGCGGCGGTCTCGGGCTCGGCGCTGGGACCGCGGATCACATTGCGCTCGATCCGGCAGTCGTCGGCCTTGCGCACGTAGATGCCGTGGAGCGAGTCGACGATTCGGTTGTCGCGAATGATCGCGCGCGCGCCGGTGATGTGGATCGCTGCGTGATCCGAGCCGAGATCGGTGCCGGAGCCGCGGATCGTGAGACCGGCGATCTCCACGTCGGGCGCGCGCACGGCGACGACGTGTGTGAGTCGGTCGCCCTGGAGGATGGAGCCGGGTTCGCCGACGAGACGGAGTGGAGTGTCGATGACAAACGGGCCGTCGTAGACGCCAGGCGCGATTTCGATCGTGGCGCCCGGCACAGCGGCGGCGATGCGCGCGCGGAGAACGTCGCCGGGCGTGGAGCCGTGGGAGGGTGAGGCGAAGGCGAGGGTGAGGAGCAGCGAGAGGGCAAGGACGAGCGTTCGCACGATTGTCCCTGCGCTCACGCGCAGGGCTACAGAATCCGAATGTAGCCCGCTCCGTGAGGAGCGGGACAAACCGGTGTGCCAGTGTGACGGAATCCCTGCGCTCACGCACAGGGCTACATACGAAAGAGAATCCGCAATCCTCATCACGCCGGCTCCTCCTTTCGCGAGAACCAGACTGCGGCGATGATGAGCAAGGGAAATGCGGCCATGAACCAGCCGCCTGAGGAGGGCAGGCTCGTCTGCACGAAGTTTGCGATCTTCTGGCTGCCGATCATCACGGGTGTGAACGGCTCGATCGTCATCGGCGCGCGCGGGTCGAGGTTGTGGCCGTAGGAGTAGAGGCGGTAGTAGAAGTTCCCGAGCGAGAAGAGGCTGAAGTAGAGGAACGCGACACCGAGATCGACGAGGCTCAGCATGCGGCCGAGCGCCGCGGCCCGCAGCGCGAGCAGTGCGAAGATGCCGAAGCAGAAGGGCAGCCAGGTCATCTCGACGAAATCCGCCTGCGCGAGCGCCTTCATGCCGATGTAGTGATTGAGGCCGTTGATCTCCACGAGATCCTGGCCGTTGTTTCCACCGACGAGCTGGTAACTGTAGATCTGCAGCGAGAGCCCCTCGCGGTATTGCGGTGCGACGAGGTGGATCCTCCAGAGCGGAAGGAACACTGCAGCCACGATGACCGCAGCCGCCGCGAGCATCAGCAACCGCGACGTCACGCTGAGTGGACGGCGGAGGAAGCGGTGTTCGCGGCGGAAGAGGTCGTTCATCTGATTTTCGATTTTGGATTTTCGATTCTCGATTTCAGGCGAGAATCGGTTGGTGGCGGCGATGTGCCCTGCGTTTCCCAAAATTGGTCATCGCGAGGCCCGCGGATGCGGGCCGTGGCGATCCAGAGTTGTAGGGGCGCGGCTTCACCGCGCCCTCCGGTCGCCGCTTCCGGCCCAGGGCGCGCGCAAGGCGCGCCCCTACGGGAACTGCCGAATCGCAATGATATGGGGTGTGTGGGCATTTAGATTTTGGAGCGGGCCGGCGACGGATGGTTTTTGAACCACAGAGACACAGAGGCACGGAGGAGGGCTGAAGTTTGTTCTCTGAACTTTGTGTCTCCGTGTCTTTGTGGTGAGTTCCGATTGGTTTCCGTCAGTTGCTTGCGACTTCGTTGAGCGGTTTCACCGCGAGGTATCCCTGCATCTCCTGGTGGAGTGCGGAGCAGAAGTTTGTGCAATAGAACGGAAACACGCCGGGCTTGGTCATCTTGAGGACGACGGTCTTGGTCTCGCCCGGATCCATCACGATGTTCACGTTCTGCTCGACGATGCCGAGGCCGTGGATCATGTCGCTCGTCTGCTCGACGTTGGTGACGTGGATCGTGAGCTCGTCGCCCTCGCGCACGTCGATGCGGTCGGGGATGAAGCGGCTGCGGATCGAGATCATCTTGACGGTGACCTTGTTTCCATCGCGCACGACGCCGGTTTCGGCGGCGTCCCACACGGCGTGGGGGTGCTTGTTCTCGGCCCGCGGGTAGACCTCGATGCCTTTGACGGCGTCGACCTTGAGAATCTGCGCGAAGTGCGGCTCGGGCTCGGTGAAGGATTCGTAGAGCATCTCCATTTTTGCGCCGGTGATGTCGATGAGCTGGCTCGACTCGGGCTGGGCCGGGCCGACGTGGACGTGGCGACCCTTCGAGAGCTTGTTCATCGCGACCAGATACTTTCCGTAGGGCTTCTTGGTGTCGCTGCCGCCGACGACGAGGTGGCCGATGTTGTAGTGAACATCGATCTTATCGAGGATGACCGTCGAGAGATCGGCGCGCTCCTCGGCTGTCCACGGCGGGAGCTTCCACTTGGCGACGACGGACTCGATGTAGAGGGAGGTGTAGGCGTTGCCCAGGCCGTCGTATTGGGTGTGCAACGGGCCGAGGCCGATGGGCACCGAGCCTTCAAGCACGGAGTCGTAGCGGATGACCGGCACACCGCGGAACTCGGATTCGAAATCCTTGTTCGCGATCGCCACCTGGATTTTCTCAAAGTCGAAGACCGAGGCGACGGGCTGGAGTTTCCCGGAGGCTACGATCCAGCGGCCCGACGGATCGGTGTCGATGCCGTGCGGCGACTTCGGGATGGGAAGGAAGTAGAGCACGCCGGGCACCTTCGCCGGATCGATCACCGGCACGCCGTCGCGCATGTCGGCCTTGCCTGCGGCGACCGCGGCCTCGGCCGCGCGCCAGTTGACGACGGCGCCGTAGTCGTTGTCGCGTTGAGAGGAGTTGGCCTCCATGACGTCGTGGGCCATCTCGGTGTTATAGGAGGTCCAGAACGCCCAGCCTTCGCTCGGGCCCTTGCCGGTGGAGCCGAGGTCCCAGTTGAATGGAGGCGTGAGGATCTGCCAGCCCACGGACATCTCGCCGCTGGCCGGGTCGACGCGGATGCCACTGACGACGCCGTTGAACTCCGTCTCGTAGTCGGCAGGGTCGGCGTAGCGGCCCTTCGGCAGTGGCACGGAGAAGCGCGTTGCAACGAGCACGTATTCGCTGTTGTCGGTGACGAACGACGAGCCGTGATTGCCGCTGGAATTCGGGATCGGGCCGAGGATCTGGTGTGTCTTGAAGTCGCGAAGCTCGATCCGCGCGACGCGGTTGTTGGCATTGTCGTTCACGAAGAGCCAGCGACCGTCGTAAAGGCCGTCGGTCTTCGAGAGGCCGGGGTGGTGGACATCGCCCCAGGTGTAGTCGCCGAGCATGGCCTTCGTTTCCTCGTCGAATCCGTAGCCAGTGCCGGGATACGGCGCGAAGACCGGGATCGTAGAGATGTGCCGCATCGATGGGATGCCGGCGACGAACACCTGGCCGGAGTGCCCGCCCGAATAGAAGAGGTAATACTCATCCATGTCGCCGGGGGCGACCCAGGTGCGGGCGGCCGCGGAGTTTCCGTTGGAGGCGGACGATTTCGTGTCCTTGCCGCCGGGCGGGTTGCAGCCGGCGAGGCCGAGCATCAACGCCGCGGCGAGGGCCGCGACGGTCAGTTTTGCGTGTTGTTTCATGATTCGGGGTTCGGTGGGTTACTCGACTACCAGTTCGCCCTTCATCCCGACCTGGAAGTGTCCGGGGAAGGTGCAGACGAAGACGTAGCGCCCGGGCTTGGTCGGCGCGTTGAAGATGACGGTGTCGCTCTCGTTGGGTCCGAGGAGCTTTGTGGAGGCGATGATCCGGTCGCGATAGGCGGCGGGCACGTAGTCGGTTTTCGCTGACATGCTTGCGTCGTTTGCGAAGGCGACGACGTCGACCCCCTCGGCGAGCAGCACCCAGTTGTGGCCCATCGAGAACTTCGGCATCGTGCCGATGTTGCGCAGCGTGACGGCGAGGGCTTCGCCGGGCGTGGCGCGGATCTCGGTCATGTTGAACTTCATCGCGTCGTTTCCGGTGAGGGCGACGGCGCGACCTTCCTTCGGGGCGTTGGCCGCGGCGGAATTGGCAGCGGCGGGCGCGGAGGCCGCGGGCTTTGCGGCGTCCTGCTTGCCGCAGCCGGCGAGCACCAGGATCGCAGCGGCGATCGTGAGTGAGAATTTGGCGGAGGTCTTCATGGTTGTGGCCCAAGCGTAGTCCCAAGCCGTCGGGGCCGCCTTGATGTGGATCAAGGCATCGCGGGAAAGCGGGGAATTGCGGGCCGTCTGGCTCTTGTAGGCGTCGTTCTGCTGGTCAGCTGAACGCGGCAAGCGCGCAACCTCCATGGGCTCCATGAAGGGCATTCAGTTCGTCGAAGGTCGTGTGCAACTCGCGCCTTCGAGGTAGCGCGCCCCTCGCCGAGGGGCGCGTTTTTCCAGTGGGCACAGGATAGGCGCCTCTCGGCGAGAGGCGCCTATCCTCGAAGGGGATTTCGCACCTAAAATCCCGCCGCCCTTGATTCACATCAAGGCGGCCCGGCTGCGCGCGTGGCATAGTGCGGCCATGAACTCCCGCTCCATTCTCGTTCTCGCGTGCATGCTGCTTGCCGCGGTTTGCGTCCAGGCCGCCGACCGGGTCTTCGATGTGACCGGCGTCTTCAAGGCACGCCTCGACGACGGTCGCGTGATCATCGATCACGAGGAGATTCCCGACTACATGCCCGCGATGACGATGGCGTTCACGCCGGCCGATCCGGCGGAGGTCTCCGGCTTGAGAGACGGCGACGCGATCCGTTTCCGCTGGCGCGTGTTCAAGGGCGGCTCGGTTGCCGATACTTTCATGGTCACCGGCCGCGCCGCTCCCGTCGCCCCTGTGGCCAGAGGGGCCGTGCGGCGCGTGCGCGAGGGCGATGCAGTGCCGGCATTCAATCTCGTCGACGAGAACAACCGCCCGTTCACGCAGGCGGACCTCCTCGGCCGCAACACGGTGATCACATTCATCTTCACGCGCTGCCCGGTGCCGGAGTTTTGCCCGGCGATGGCGGCAAAGTTTTCAGCGATGCAGGACGGACTCGTCGCGAACAACGTGACCAACGGCTCGGTGCGGCTGCTGAGCGTGACGCTCGATCCCGAGTTCGATATTCCCGAGATCCTCACGGTCTACGGAGATGCGATCGGTGCGAACCCCGCGATCTGGAATCTGGCGACCGGCACGAAGGATGAGGCCGAGGCGCTCTCGCGCGCGTTTTCCGTCTACACCGAGCGCAACGGCGCGCTGCTCGACCACACGCTGTGCACGGCGCTCATCGGACCCGACGGCCGCGTGCGCACGATCTGGCGCGGCAACCTATGGAAGCCCGAGGAGGTGCTCGCCGCACTCGGCCTCCCCGCAGGCAACTGAACAACACGTTTTCAACATGACATCCGCAACACTGCTTCCAACCGAACTCGCCGGGGCGATCCAACTTTCGGAGATCGCGCAACTCTCCCCCGCCGGCGTCGTGAGCCGCACGGTGCTCCAGACGCCCGAGGTCCGCGTGGTAATGTTCACCTTCGCCGACGGCCAGGAACTCACCTCGCACACAAACCGCCGCCGCGTGCTCGTGCACATGCTCG
>DATKCJ010000326.1:0-3262 GCA_035513275.1 Opitutaceae bacterium | reverse complement strand
CGGCGTCTTCAAGGCACGGCTCGACGACGGCCGCGTGATCATCGATCACGAGGAGATCCCCGACTACATGCCGGCGATGACGATGGCGTTCACGCCGGCCGATCCGGCGGAGGTCGCCGGCTTGAGGGACGGGGACGCGATCCGCTTCCGCTGGCGCGTGTCCAAGGGCGGCTCGGTTGCCGATACTTTCATGATCACCGGCCGTGCCGCGTCCGTCGCTCCCGTGGCCAGAGCGACCGTGCGGCGCGTCCGCGAGGGCGACGCGGTTCCAGCGTTTAACCTGGTCGACGAGAACAATCGTCCGTTCACGCAGGCGGACCTCCTGGGCCGCAACACGGTGATCACATTCATTTTCACGCGATGCCCGGTGCCTGAGTTCTGCCCGGCGATGGCAGCGAAGTTCTCCGCGATCCAGGACGGACTCATCGCGAACAACATGACCAACGGCTCGGTGCGGCTGCTGAGCGTGACCCTCGATCCCGAGTTCGATATTCCCGATATCCTCACGGTCTACGGAGATGCCATCGGCGCGAACCCCGCCATCTGGAACCTCGCGACCGGCACGAAGGACGAGGCCGAGGCGCTCTCGCGCGCGTTCTCCGTCTACACCGAGCGCAACGGCGCGCTTCTCGACCACACGCTGTGCACGGCGTTGATCGGGCCGGACGGACGCGTGAAGGAACTCTGGCGCGGCAACGGCTGGAAGACCGACGAGGTCATCGCCGCGCTTGGACTGCCTACGACGAACTGAACCCACTTATCGCACTCATGAAATCAACCTCGCTTCTTCCGATTGAGTCCGCCCTAGCGATCCATCTCCCCGACGTCACGCAAACGCCGCCCGCGGGAATCGTGAGCCGGACCGTCCTGCAATCACCCGAAATCCGCGTCGTGCATTTCTCGTTCGCCGAGGGACAGGAACTCACCTCGCACACGAACCGGCGGCGGGTGCTCGTGCACGTGCTCGACGGCGAGTGTGAGTTTTTCTTCGACGGCGAGTGGCGGCGTTTGGGCGCAGGCGCGCTCCTGCATCTCCCACCCAACGATCCGCACGCGGTGCGCGCGAGCTTCGGGCCTTTCTCGATGCTCCTCACATTCGCAGCCGAAACAGGCGCCTCGTCCGAGAACCTTCCATGAACCAAACCACTGAACCCGCAGACCCAATCAACTTCGATGTGCGCGAAATTTCGTGCCGCGAGAAGCACGCCTTGATCTTCGAACGCTGGGCCGGATTGCCGGTGGGCGCGCACTTCGTGCTTATCAACGATCACGATCCCGTGCCGCTCTACTACCAGTTCGCCGCGCAGTTTCCCGACGCCTTTGAGTGGGAGTATCTGGTCGCGGGACCGGATGCGTTTCACGTGAAGATCACCCGGACCGCGGTATCGCCCGACCGGCCGGCGATCGTGCCGCCCACGATGTCATGCGGCTCGCATCGCGCCAAGGGAGGCACGATCGACGTGCGCGGACTCGAACCGCCGGAGCCGATGACGCGAATCCTCCTAGCCCTTGAGAAACTGACTTCGGGTTCCGAACTTCGCGCAATCACAGAGCGGCGGCCCGTTCTCTTATATCCCGAGCTCCAGATGCGCGGCGCCCGCTTCGCGAGCGAGGAACTCGGAGATGGAAGCTGGCTCACCACCATTGTCCGCGTCTGATACGCACCGACGCTCCGCCTCGATGCCAGCCGTCGGTGCGGCGGTGGCGGGCGCGCGGCTGCCGCTCGCGTTTATCGCGTTTGGCATCGGATGTCTCGCGCATGTGCTCGCGTGCCTGGCACTGGAGCCGGCGTTGCTGCTGCAGCCGCATATCAGTCCGCGCGTACTGGCGCTTGTGCACGCGTGGGTGCCGGGATTCCTGGTGAGCGTGTGCCTCGGCGCGTGCTATCAGATGATGCCGGTCGTGCTCGGCGTGCCGCTCGCACGCAGCCCGTGGCGGTTGTGGGCACATCTCGCGCTGCACGCCCTCGGCGTGACGATCCTCATCAGCGGATTCACGCGAGGCCGTTACGAGTGGGTCGCGGTTGGCGGCGTGGTTGCCTCCCTAGGGATAGTTTCGTTTGCGCACGTGGCTTGGCGGACATTCGCTGGCTCGACGCGGCGCGATGCGATCGCGTGGAGCTTCCCGATATCGGCGACGTGGCTGCTTGCGACGGTGACGTTGGGAGTCGTGATTGCGGTGGATCGCCGGTGGGGCGCATTCGGGCTTCCGACGATGCGGTTGCTTCCGGTGCACGCGCACTTCGGACTCGTGGGCTTCTTCCTCACGCTGCTTCAAGGGATCGCGTTTCAACTCGTGCCGATGTTCACGATGGGCGAACTCCGACGGCCGCGGCTCGTTGCAGCTGCACTTGTCGCGACCCAGATCGGGCTGGTATGCCTGGCTTCCGGTCTTGCGACAGGCATTCAAGCGCTCGCGCTCGTGGGAGGTGTTGTTCTGGCAGGCGGGATAGTGTCGTCGGGCGTGGCGTTTGTCGCGACGCTGCGGTCACGGCGACGCCGGAAACTTGAGCCCACGCTTCATGCGTTCGTTGTCGGGGCATCGATGTTGCCGGTAGCGGCAATCCTCGGCTTGGTTCTCCTCTCGACGCGTGTGGTGGACAAAACTCCGTCGGTTCCCACGGTCTATGGAATCGTGATCATCGCGGGGGCGCTAAGTTTCATGATCATGGGCATGCTCGGGAAGATCGTGCCGTTCCTCGTTTGGATGAAAGCGTATGGACCCCTGATCGGCCGGCAGTCGGTGCCGGTTGCGACAACACTGTCGTCGAAAGGGTGCGAATGCGTGTGGATGATAGCACAAGCCGCGGGCGTCGTGCTCGCACTCGCGGCGGTTGGGAGCGGATCACACGCGCTCGCGTGGACCGCGGCGTGGGTGCTCACCCTGGGCGGGGCAATATACATGTGGAACTTGGGCCGAGTCGCGCGGCATTTGTGGCGTCGCGGACCGTTCGTTCCGGCCGCTTTAACTTTCCAAACATGAATTACGTCGACGATGAGGTGCTGATGACCGAAGTGCGAAAAGCGATTGGGACCGTTTTGGATCCTGAGTTCGGCATCCCGGTGGACGATCTCGGGTTGATCTACGACTTGGTGCTCCGCGACGCTGACGTGTCGATCCAGATGACGCTCACCACAAAGCACTGCCCGGCGGGCGAGTTGATCGTGAGTGGGGTGCAGGCCGCGGTCGAATCCGTGCCCGGCGTGCGCAAGGTTGAGGTCTCCCTGGTTTGGGACCCGGTGTGGACGCCGGACATGCTCAG
>DATKCJ010000325.1:0-4413 GCA_035513275.1 Opitutaceae bacterium | reverse complement strand
TACTATCTCGCGAACCGCCCGATCTTCGAGGGCGACTCGGTGAATGGAATCAAGTGGGTGTGCGTCGGCATGAGCGTGATCCTGACGGTCGCGGCGATGTGGTGCGCGCTTGTCTGCAAGGAAGGGAAACTCAAGCAGGCGACTACACAGGCGAAAATCCCCGTCTGGGAGAGCTTCAAGATCACCTACCGCAACCCCACCTTCATCAAGCTCGTCATCGCCTATGTCCTGCTGATCGTCGGGTTCCAACTCGTGATGGGGTTCAGCAACTTCGTTACTATATTCTTTCTCTTCAACGGAAACACGGAGCCGGCCTCGACGCTGATGGCGCAGAACGGAACGATCTGGGCCGCGATCGGAATCGCGGGCGTGATTCCGATGACGTGGCTGTCCAAGCGCTACGGCAAACGGTTCACCGTCATCCTCTCCTTCGTCGTCATCATCGTCGGCAATCTCCTGAAGATCGTCTGCTACAACCGGGAATACCCGATGCTGACATTCATCCCGACGATCTTCCTCTCGCTCGGCATGGTCTTCTGCTTCTCGCTCGTGAACTCGATGATCTCCGACATCTGCGACGAGGATGAATACGCGACCGGGATCCGCCGCGAAGGGATCTACTTCGCCGTCTACAACTGGTGGTGGAAGGTCGCAGTCTCGATCGCCTCCGTCGGAAGCGGCTACCTCCTGCGGCTCACCGGCTTCACGGAATCGATGGCCACCCAAACCGAGTCGACCATGTTCTGGATCCGCTTCTGGGAAATAGGACTCCCGCCCCTCCTCTGCATCGTCAGCGCCGTCCTGCTCTTCCAATACCCGCTCACCGAGTCACGCGCCTACCAGATCAAGGCGCTCCTAGCCCAACGAAAAGGCGAGGGCACCGCTCCGCCCGCTTGACCGGCCTGAATTACGGTTTCACTCTCCCCGCATGAGCATCCTCGAGGTCAAACAGACAATCTCCCGCATGTCCCAGCGCGAGCGGCGGGAAATCCAGCTCTATCTCCTTCGCTTGAAGCGAGAGACCCCCGAGTGGAAGCGCGCGACTGCGAAGAAGATTCGCGAAATGCAGGCCGGCAAGGTCACGACGCTCGAGCAATTGAAGACAAGGATCCGGCGGAAGTAAGGCGATGCCCTATCGCCCGCTCTTCTCGGACACAGCGGTCGAGTTCGTCACGACGCTACCTAGGCGCAGGCAGAGGCGTTTGGTGACTCGAGCGCAGGAGCTGGCGCGCGATCCATTTCTGACTCCAGACTTCATTTGGAGAGACGAAGACGGCCGCGATATCAGTCACCTCTTGGTCGATGGATTTCTTTTCAGCTACTGGGTCGATCACGCGGTCAAGGTGGTGATGATTGTGGACATCGAGGACGGCGAATGAATACCAAATCGTGAGCTGACTCCGCCGTGGTGGAAACGTCTGCAAGGAGCGTCCCGCAAGCAGCCTGCTTCTTACTTAACCCAACACTCGAACTCCCGCGTGAAGCGTGTGACTTGCCGCAGCCAGTTCCGGAAAAGTGGCGCGCCCGAAGAGAGTCGAACTCCTAACCTTCTGATCCGTAGTCAGATGCTCTATCCAATTGAGCTACGGGCGCGTGTGAGTGGGTGAGATTGAAGAAACCGCCGCCCTGACATCAAGCAGGAAGTTCAACTTTCCCTCGCGATGCGCGTGCGGCGGAACCTTCGGCGCACTGGGGAACTCGCTGGTAGCGCGGCGACGAGGGCGCGCGTGTAGTCTTCCGCGGGCTCGCTGAAGATCCGCGCGGGTGCGCCCTCCTCCACAATCCGACCGCGGTGCATCACGTGCACGTGGTCGCTCACCTTCGCGACTGTGTGCAGATCGTGCGAGATGAAGAGAAGAGACAGGTTCATCTCCACACGCAGTTCGGCGAGGAGGGCGAGCATCCGAGCCTGCGTGCTCACGTCGAGCGCGCTGGTGATCTCATCGCACACGATGAACTCCGGCCTCAACACAAGCGCGCGTGCGAGTGCGATCCGCTGACGCTGACCGCCTGAGAACGCCCGCGGCGGACGCCGCATGCTCTCATCCGGCAGCCCGACGCGACGCAGCATCGCGTGCGCAGCATCGAGGGCATCGGCGCGGCTGCCAGTGCCGTGGATGAACAAGCCTTCCGCGACGATCTCGCCCGCAGTGCGAGCAGGATTGAGCGAGTGATACGGATCTTGAAACACAATCTGCATCGAGCGGCGCAAACGCCGCATCGTTGCGGTGTCGGCGGAAATCACATCGGTCGCCACGCCGTCGGCACCGCGAAACACGACCTCCCCCGATGTCGGCTCGACCAAGCGCAGCAGCGCGCGACCGAATGTTGTCTTCCCCGACCCACTCTCGCCAACGAGTCCTACCGTTTTGCCGCGCGGAATCGAGAGGCTCACACC
Source organism: Opitutaceae bacterium (assembly GCA_035513275.1). Taxonomy (GTDB): domain Bacteria; phylum Verrucomicrobiota; class Verrucomicrobiia; order Opitutales; family Opitutaceae; genus DATKCJ01. The sequence goes on along the minus strand of DATKCJ010000325.1, from coordinate 2,015 downwards.
CTCAACCGCGCGCACGACCCCCGGCTCACCCCAAGGCAGCGCGGGCTTGCGCACGAAGTGTTTCGTGAGCGCCCGGACTTCGACGATGTTGTCAGTCGCGCTATTCAATTACCGTGGGTCCGCGATACCCCCGAAGCGTGTTTCGGCTTGGAGGTGCGAACGATCGAGATTGCGAAAAGGTCCGGGGAGCGCACGCGTCCCGCGTGCCGGCTTGGGCGTCCCGCCCAAGCCATCCGGAGTGTTCCCGGCGGGACGCCGGGAACTGCACGCGAGACGCGTGCGCTCCCCGGACCAGAAAGAACTCTCTTTTGCCCCGTTAGTAGTCATTTCCGGTGAACTTTCATTCCCCGCCTCCCGGCATCGCGGCGAGCAGAGACCGAGTGTATTCACTCGCGGGCCGCGCGAAGAGGTCGCCCACAGCAGCCGTCTCGGCGACGCGGCCGTCCTTCATCACGACAACGCTGTCCGCCATCTCCGCGACAAGACCCAGATTGTGAGTGATCAGGAGCAGAGCCATTCCGGACTCGGCCTGCAATTCATCGAGCAGCTCCAAGATCTCGCGCTGCACCGCCGCATCGAGCGCGGTCGTTGGCTCGTCCGCGATCAACAGCACCGGTCGGCAAGCCATCGCCTGCGCGATCATCACGCGCTGCAGCATTCCACCGCTCATCTGGTGTGGGTAGTCACCGTAGCGCTTAGCAGCGTCGGCGATCCGCACGCGCTCCAGCATCGCGAGCGCCTCGTGTCGCGCGTCCCGCGCCGACAACCCTCGGTGCACGCGAATCACCTCGGCCACCTGGTCACCGATCGGGTAGACCGGGTTCATCATCGCCGACGGCTCTTGAAAAATCATCGCAACCTCCGCACCGCGAAATTCCCTCAGCCGCCGCTTCGAATAGGCCGCGACATCCTCACCCTTCCATCGAACCGCACCGCCCGTGATCCAGCCCGGCCAGGGAACGAGCCGCATGATCGCGAGCCCGGTGATCGACTTACCCGCACCGCTCTCGCCGACGAGCGCAAGCGTGCCGCCCTGCCCCATCGCAAACGAGACCGCATCGACAACCCGCGTCGCTGCCCCGCCGTCGCGAGCCGGAAACTCGACAGAAAGCGCGTCCAGTTCGAGGAGCGGTGCGTTGCTCATCTCGACGTATCGTTTCCGGGGAACCAGACACTTCAATCGAATTGTCGGAATGCGGGGCCGTGCGGCGAATCGGTGATTCCAAACGGCACATGAATAAGGGCTCTTGGGTATCTGGCCTTTGCACAGGGCTTCGGCGGCGATAGCAAGCGCGCCGACCTCGCCGCCGTCCTGTTTCAGCCTCCGAAAGTAGCGCTGGCATCCGGCCTGCCTTCGCCGTAACGATGCAATCGAAGGCCGATTCCTTCGTAGCTGCCAAGTTGGAAAACCGCGCCTGCGGCGCGGTTGGAACCGGGAGAGACTCCGTCGTGGCCCTGCGCGTGAGCGCAGGGATCCGGATCCCGCCGCTCACGCGGCGGGCTACAACCGGAGATGCTTCTTGGGAGGTAACGAAGCAGTAACGGGGCGCTCACAGTTCCCTCTGCCTCCTTACGTCGGCAGCTACACCCGACTGCAGCGATCCGGTCAGGAACTTCAGCCAACCGAGGCGTCTTCACGGCAGCGCGGTTTCCGTCTGGGCGTCATCGCGATGCGTTGCGAACGGATCTGCCAGATCGTAACCCTGAAGGCACAATGAGCGATCCACGAGTTTCCGTCGTCATGCCCGTCCGCGATGCGGCACGCACGCTCGGCGTCGCGCTCGAGAGCCTTGCCGCCCAGACAATGCGTGAGTGGGAGCTCGTCGCGATCCCGGACCGCTGCACAGACAGCACTCCAGCGATCCTCGCGCAAGCTGCCGCGGCGGACTCTCGCATCCGGATCATCGACCCGCCGACGCCGGGCCTCGTTCCTGCGCTCAATACAGGACTCGCCGCGGCGTGCGCGCCACTCATCGCGCGATTTGATGCCGACGACGAGTGTGCGCCGACGCGCC
>DATKCJ010000324.1:0-2305 GCA_035513275.1 Opitutaceae bacterium | reverse complement strand
CAGGAACAGTCCGAGAACGAACCGACGAACCATGGCAGCGGATGACAACCGGCGGATGTCGCGGCGGGCGTGGTTTTCGCGGGTGCTTGCGCCGCTCAAGCCTGCGGCGAAGCCGGGAACGCGAACGCCGAACTCGCATCTCGAGGTCGCGGTGATCGCTGCGCGCTTGTGCCTGCCCTATCAAGGCACGCCGTGCACGATGTGCTCCGACCAGTGTCCCATTTCCGGCGCAATCGCGTGTGAGGAAGGACTCCCGATCATCGTGCCGGAAATCTGCACCGGGTGCCGCATCTGCCACGTCGTCTGCCCGGCTCCGGTGAACGCAGTCCTCATGATCCCGAGGCGCACGCCGCCAGCGGCCGTGCCATGAAGATACGGCATATCTTCATTTCTCCCGGCCACAATTTCTTCGGGCACCACGGGAAGCCCGCCGGCGAGAATCAGATCGCGGAGGTCGAATCGGTCGAGTGCGTAGCCGGACGCGGGATCGTCGGCGACCGCTTCCTCGACCACGCGGAGAATTACAAAGGCCAGATCACTCTCTTCTCGCTCGAGACATTCGAGGCGATGAAGCGCGAGTTCGGCGCACCAGACATGGCTCCGTCGGCCATGCGACGGAACATCATCGTCGAGGACGCCGATTTGCCGACGCTGGTCGGAAAGCGATTCGCGTTGCAGGGCGTCGAATTGGAGGGCGTCGAGGAGTGCAAGCCGTGTCACTGGATGGACGGCGCGATCGCCCCTGGCGCCGAGGCGTGGATGCGCGGCCGCGGCGGATTGCGCTGTCGCATCGTCGCGGGCGGCACGCTGAGACGCGACGCGTGATTGGGATGACTCCGGAGGGGAATCACCACGAAATACACGAAACACACGAAAGGGATTTGATCCTCAGCGGAGGAAACAGAGGAAGCAGAGGAACAAGCGGTTTGAATCGCGGAGACAGAGAGTCGGAAGAATCAAAGCAGTCACCACTTGGTTTGAGTGCGTTTGAAGGTGCGCGGCCGTCTCGACATTGCTCAAGGCACGAGCCAGTCGAGCGCTTGTCCACGCCCTCGGGCGCAAGAACGTGATCCAGGGCGTCCGTCCCGCCGCTGCGGGACACGCCCCTACAGTCTCGACTCGGAGTGCAGTTGGCATGACTGCACTCTCCGTGCCTTTCTGCCTCTGTGGTGAATCCGCCTCCGGAATCTTTTCGTGTGTTTCGTGCCGCGCCCTCCGAAGCCTTGCCGAAGGAGGGTGTTTCGTGGTTAACCCAGCTCCTGTTCCGGCTCCGGGCCGCACCACGCATTTCGCTTCGACTCGCGCGGCTCGCCTGCGCAGCCTTGCGGCCGATGTTGAGACAACTGCCTCCCCGGCGCTACGCCGCGATTCTCGGCGCGCTGCTCCTTCTCGTCATTGCCCGCTCGGCGTGGGGCGCGCACTACCCCCACGACTGGATGCTCGAGAATGTGCTGACCGTATTCTTCCTCGCCGGAATGGCGGCCACGGCGCGGCGCTTTCCGCTCTCACGCGTCTCCTACACGCTGATCTTCCTCTTCATGTGCCTGCACGAGACAGGCGCACACTGGACCTACTCGGAGGTGCCCTACAACGAGTGGACGCGTGCTCTATTCGGCACATCGCTCAACGAGATGCTCGGACTCGAGCGCAATCACTTCGACCGGCTCGTGCACTTCAGCTACGGCCTGTTGCTCGCCTACCCGATTCGCGAGATGTTCCTGCGCGTCGCCGATGTGCGCGGCTTCTGGGGCTATGCGCTGCCGCTCGACGTGGCGATGTCGACCTCGATGCTCTTCGAACTCTTCGAGTGGGCGGCGGCGGAATTCTTCGGCGGTGACCTCGGTGCGGCCTACCTCGGTATGCAGGGAGACGTCTGGGATGCGCAGAAGGACATGGCACTCGCGAGCCTCGGTGCACTCATCGCGATGATCGTCACCGCCGCGATCAACGCCCGGCTCCAGCGCGACTTCGCGCGAGAGTTCTGGGAGAGCCTGCGCGTGAAGGGTCGGAGCCCGCTCGGCGAAGAAGAGATCGCGCGGATGCTGCGGAAGAAGGAGTGAGCCTGCGCATCGCCGCGCCCGAGGCGGAACCGCCACCCGGCAATCCGCCGCCCTCCAAGAAATTTAGTCAAGTAATGATTGACTAGATACCGTGGAACTGGCGGGCAGTTTGCTGAAAGAGTTGAGCAGCGCTCCGCACGTAGAAGTGTCCGAAAGACCCGTGGGGCATTGATCGGTTCGTGCGCCTCCCAATACACCGGCGACTCATGCCAAACCATAGATCCAATTCGGAGCCCGAGTCCACT
>DATKCJ010000323.1:0-6716 GCA_035513275.1 Opitutaceae bacterium | reverse complement strand
GCGCGAGAGTCGCGGGACGTCCGCGCGTTTTCCGATGAGTGCCGGTTTTGGGTGGCGCGAAAAGGGGTGAGAGTCCGGGCCTCCGAGGCGGCGCTCCGTATGTAGGAGCCCGCTTGCGAGCGATTCCCCGGTGGTCCCATCGCGTCCAATTCATCGCCCGCAAGCGGGCTCCTACAATTCGAGCCGCCCCCTCCCCGAGCTTGAATGCCCTCCAGCATCGGCTTTGATGACACAACCATGGATTTCCCATCCTTCGCGGATCGCGATCTGATCGCCCTCGGTGCGCTGTGCTACGCGCTGGGCTTCGTCCATGGCACGATCTCGCTCATCCGCCGGCGGCGGCACTCGCGCTGGCTGATGTTCGCGGCGATGTGCGCCGGTTTCGCGTTCCAGACCTGGGGCCTGCTCATGCGCGGCATGGAGACAAAGGGCTGCCCTCTCGGAAACACGTTTGAACTCATCCAGTTCACCGTCTGGTCGCTCATCCTCGTCTATCTGGTCGTCGGTCCCGCTTTCCGGCTGAGCCTGCTCGGCTTTTTCTCGGGGGCACTCGCTGCAGCGCTGAGCATCGCCTCGTTCATCCCCGCCGGCTGGGACAGCGACATCCGCACGCGGATATTCGGCGACAATGCCTGGATCGAGTTTCATGCGGCGCTCGCGCTCTTCAGTTACGGCGTGTTCGGGCTGCTCGCGCTCACGTCGGTCATGTATCTGCTGCAGAACCATTACCTGAAACAGAAGCGCCGGCCCGCGATGTTCGGCTACCTGCCGTCGATCGTGCAGCTCGACACGACGAACGTCCGTCTGCTTCTGACCGGGGTGGCGATTCTCACGACCTCGCTTCTGGTCGGCGGCCACTATTTCCGCCAGGACCCGGAGCGCGTGAACGTCTTGAAACTCGGCGTCACAGTTTCCGTGTGGGCCGCCTATCTCGGCGTGCTCGTGCTTCGTTGGCGTGCGAAGCTCATCACGAAGCGGTTCGCATGGGTGTGCGTGATCATGTTCATCCTCGCGCTTGCCTCGCTCGGCCCCGTGAACCGCAGCAGGCCGCACGAGCTTCCGCCGGCCCCAATCACCCGCTGACATGGCCGACCCGAATTTCCGATTGCTCGTCGTCGGTGTGACGCACAAGACCGCGCCCGTGGAGATGCGCGAGCGTCTCGCGCTGTCCGCGGAAAAACAGGCGCGACTCGCCGAGCGGCTTCGCGAGTGCGGCACGAAGGAGTTTCTCGTTCTCAACACGTGCAACCGCGTCGAGGTCTATGCCGCGACCGCCGGCAACGGCGATGCCGCGACGATTGCCTCGCAGCTCGCCGCCGTGCAGGAGATACCCGACTCCGAACTCGGCACTGCACTTCTCACACACGCCGACGCCCATGCGGTGCAGCACCTTTTCGAGGTCGCCAGCGGCATCGACTCGCAGATGGTTGGCGAGACCGAGATCCTCGGGCAGGTGAAGGAAGCTTACGACGCTGCGTCGAAAGCCGGCACGGTCGGAAGCGCGCTCAATCGCATTTTCCAAAAGGCGTTCCAATCGGCCAAGGCCGTGCGCTCGCAAACCGGGATTGGCGAAGGCCAGGTGAGTGTGGCGACGGTCGCGGTCGAACTTGCGCGACAGATCTTCGGCGGCCTCGAGCGGAGCAAGGTGCTCGTCGTCGGTGCGGGCGATATCGCGGAGAAGACGGTGAAGGCGCTCAAGAGCCGCCGCGCGGGTGCGATCACGATCGCAAACCGCACGCTCGCGCACGCCGAGGCGCTCGCCGCAGAGCTGGGCGCGACGGCAATCCCGTTCGAGCGGATGATGGCGTCGCTCGTCGAGTTCGACATCGTCGTGTGCTCGAGCTCGTCACCTGGTTTCCTAATCACGCTGCCGGGACTCTACGATGCGATGCGCCGCCGCCCCACCCGGCCGATCTTCCTGATCGACCTTGCGCTGCCGCGCGACATCGATCCCGGCACGGGCAATCTGCCGAACGTCTTTCTCTACAACCTCGACGATCTCGCAAGGATCGTGGAGGAGAACATCGCCAGCCGCCGCAGTGAGATCAATCGCAGTCGCGCGTTGATCGCCGAGCGCGCGTCCGCCGTCTGGCGCAAAGTCTCTGGCGACCGCGGGGCGTGAAGGCCGTATTCGTGATGTAGGGCGGCTATCCCTAGCCGCCCTTGTTTGGCTCAGGGCGCTTAGGGATTGTACAGTCTCGGGTCAAGGGTAACAGGTGTTCCGGGTTAAGGGTTACAGTTTTGATCTGCAGGCAGGAGCGGGTGATAGTTGCCGCGAGGACGGTCGGGAGGGCGTGTCAGGTCGATGACGCCTAGTGTGAATGCGGCGTAGCAGACTCGGAAGATTCCATCTGTGGCGGTGGCACGCAGCGCGACCTGCAGGCCTGTGAAGGCCTGTCCGATGTAGAAGAAGCGATCGCGGAAGGTGATCTCGCCTTTGGCTTTGACGGGACGAACAGGCACGCCGCTTTCATATTGGGCGATCGGCAGGCGCGAAGGCAGCGAGCGCGAGCTTGGCCGATAGCGCGAGGCGGGCACCTGCAGATCGATCGCCTCGTGCGGACGTTCGTTGTTGTAGAGTCGGCGGTAAGCCACGAACCGGCGCTGCGCCTGGGCGATGTCACGCCAGTCGTGCCGGGCCAGCAGATCGGCTTTGAGGGTGCGGTGGAAGCGTTCGTCCTTGCCCTGGGTCTGCGGATGATGGGGGCGGCCGTGGAGCACGCGCACGCCCAGGCGCAGCAGCCACACGCTCAGCTGGGAGTGTTCCGGGCCACCACCACCCCACGGCGGTCCGTTGTCGCACAGGATCGACTCTGGCAGTCCATAGATCGTGAAGATCCGCTCGAGGCGCTGTTGCACCGTGAGGGTCTGTTCATCGGCGCAGGCGTGCAGGCCGACCAAGTAGCGCGAGCAGTCGTCGAGCACGGTCAACGGATGGCAGCGTCCGCCGCGCTGCAATGCGAAGTGTCCTTTGAAGTCCATCTGCCAAAGCTCGTTTGGCTGGGCGCGCGAAAAGCGCTGGCAGCTCTGGCGCGCCCGGCTGTCAGCCGGGGCCACGCATCCGTGCCGGCGCAAGATGCGCGCGAAGGTGCTCACCGCCGGCAGCGCCTCGTGACCGAGCAGTTCGAGTTTGCGCTGCAGCTTGCGCGGTCCCCAGGTCGGATACCTTCGGCGCAATGTTACCACCACGCGTTCGACGGACTTCGTCGTCTGATTGCGACGCCGCCCGCGGCCGTGCGGCTGATCAAGCAGGGCCGCTGTGCCGCCCTGCCGAAAACGCGCACACCACTTGTAACCGGTCTTGCGACTTATGCCGAAGCGGCGGCAAAGCGCCGCGAATGCCAACCCACCCGCGCCAGCCAGCGTGACGAACTCGTGGCGCCGAGCGAAAATATCCTTGGTGTCCCAACTCATGGCATGGGGGCCATGGCCCCCATGCCATGAATTGGAAAGTGTTACCTCTAACCCGGAACAGGTGTTACCCATCACCCGGAACAGTACAGGGATAAGCGCCCCTACCCAGGAAGTCCTGATGCCCCCTCGACGTGGCTCGGGGCCTTGAGCGAAAGTCGAAACGGCCGCGCCCCTTAGAATGGGTCTCAAACACGCCAGCACGGCGGGCCCAGCGGGCCCGCCCTACCCCGATCCTCACGTCCGCGATCGTCGACGCGCGCGTTCGAGCGCCGCGAGCAACTCGGGGATCTTGATCGGCTTGCTGATGTAGTCGTCCATCCCGGCCTCGATACAAATCTCGCGGTCACCCTCCATCGCGTTTGCCGTGACGGCGACGATCCACGGGCGTTTTGAACGATCGGGCCGCATTTGCAGGAGCTGGCGCGTCGCCTCGATGCCATCCATCTCCGGCATCTGCACGTCCATGAGAATAACATCGTAGGGCTGGCGCTGGACCGCCTCGATCACCTCGAGGCCGTTGGCGGCCACGTCGGCGCGGTAGCCATTTTTGCCAAGCATGAGGAGCGCGACTTTCTGGTTCACCGCGTTGTCCTCGGCGAGCAGGATGCGGTCGGGATTGGCCGTGACCGGCATCGCGGGCGGCGGTGGAATCATCGATGCCATGTTGACGACCTCTGCCTCGCGGCCCTCCCAGAATAATTTGGCCAACACATCGAGCAGTCGTGATGGCTTCACCGGTTTCGTCAGGCTCGCGGCAAAGTGATCCGCTGAATCCTCGTCGCGTCCGAGCGATGAGAGCAGAACGAGCGGCATCGCATCTGCTTCGCGCAGCATGCGAATCTCCTTCGCTAGCATCACTCCGTCCATGTCGGGCATCTGCATGTCGAGGATTGCGGCGTCGAACTCCTCCCCGGCGCGCAGCAGGCGCAATCCCTCGGCCGGTGTCTCGACGGCGAGCGACTGCATGCCCCAGTTCGCGGACAACTCGGTGAGGATGCGCCGGCTCGTGGCGTTGTCGTCGACGACCAAGAGTCGCCGTCCGTCGACCATTGCCTTGGTGCCCGCCGTGCGAACGCGTGCGGTGCCGGCGAACCCTTCCGCGTGAATCGTGAAACTAAACGTGGAACCGCGGCCGGGTTCGCTTTCGACCCACATCCGGCCGCCCATCAATTCCGCGAGCCGCCGGCTGATCACCAAACCCAGGCCCGTGCCACCGAAGCGTCGCGTGGTCGATGCATCCACCTGGGTGAATGACTGGAACAGCCGCCCCTGCGCCTCGAGCGGGATGCCGATGCCGGAGTCGCGCACGCTGAAGTGCATCTCGACGTTGTTGCCCACGGTCGGCACGGACTTCACCGAGAGCAGAACCTCGCCCTCGGAGGTGAATTTCACCGCGTTGCCCACGAGATTCACGAGTATCTGCCGCAGGCGCGTCGGATCGCAGCGGAGGCTGGCTGGAGTGCCGGGCGCTATCTCATAGAGCAGGTCGATGCGCTTCTCGGCGGCGCGCGACGCGAGCAGATCGAGCGTGCCCTCGACGCACTCGTGAAGGCCGAACTCCATCTGCTCCAACTCGAGCCGGCCCGACTCGATCTTCGAGAAATCCAGAATGTCGTTGATGATCGTGAGCAGCGAGTCGCCGCTCTGGCGGATCGTCTCCGCGAAGTCCTTCTGCTCCGGGGTCAGGCCCGATTCGAGAAGCAGGCTCGTCATGCCGATCACGCCGTTCATAGGCGTGCGGATTTCGTGGCTCATCATCGCGAGGAACTGGCTCTTCGCGACGTTTGCCTTGTCGGCCTGGTCCCTGGCCGCACGAAGTTCCTCCTGCATTGCCTTCAACTCGGTGATGTCCACGATCGCGTTGAGTTCCTGCTCCGAGCCATTGCCGATCCCGCGCGACACCCGCCGCATCACCCGCACCCACTTCACCCGCCCGTCTTCGTGGATGTAGCGCTTGTCGATTGTGAACTCGCTGATCTCGCCGCTCTTCAATTGGCTCACCAATTCCCGCTGGCGCGCGACGTCATCGGGATGCGTGCGCCTCAAGAAGATTGTGGGATCAGCCCTCTCCTCCCCGGCGGTCACCCCAGTCAGGCGCACATGTTCGGGGTTGACGACCCGCGTCTCATCGTGGCCGGAAACCTCCCACGAGAGCCCAACAGGCACCGATTCGAAGATAAAGCGAAACTGCGCCTCCTTCGCGGCGAGTTTTTCCTGAATCCGCTTCACGGCGGTGATGTCGCGCGAGATGCCGACCAGCCCGGTGACGTTCCCGCGCGCGTCGCGCAGCGGCACCTTCGTTGAGGACGCCCAGGTGATGCGGCCATCAGGCCAAGTTTCCTTTTCCTCGAATCCGATCAACGGATCGCCTGTTTGTATTATCCGCTGCTCGTCTTCATACGCCTGCCGTGCGTGTTCTTCGCCGAAGAAATCGAAATCGGTTTTGCCCACCGCCTCCTGAGGGTCCCGCAGTCCGAAATGCCGCGCCAGAGTGGCGTTGATCCTCACGAACCGGCTCTCCCGATCCTTGAAATAGATGAAGTCCGGCATCGTGTTGATGAGACCTGTAAAGAGGAGCTGGTCTCGAAGCAGAGTCGCCTCCGACTGCTTTCGCTCCGTGATGTCGGTCTGCATCGCCATCGAGCCGGCGGCACGCCCCTCCTCGTCCTTCAGCATCTGCATCTCGATCCGAACCCAGCATGCACGACCGTCCTTCGCGTAATGAAGCACCTCTCCGATGAACGGCTGGCCGGCGGCGAGCCGTGCGGCCATTTGTTTGAGCGTGTCAGGATCGGTGTCGGGCCCCGGAAGGAAATCCGAGGGCCGGCGTTCCTTCACCTCTTCCAGATTGTAGCCGAACAGTCGCGTGAACGCCTCGTTGATCCACTCGATCCGCCACTCGGAATCCGCGAGCAAAACTGCACTCGATGTGGCCGTCGCGACCGCAGCCAGTCGACGCGCCTCGCCTCCCGACTCCCGAGACTCGGGCGGGCGGTTGCTGCTTCGTCCTGGGCCCTCGGGGTAAGGCATCGCGCTCAAACATAAGCGGGAAGCGCGCAGACGCGAAGAGTTTTTCTCGCGGAAGAAGAGCGAAACGCTTGTCACCGCGCCTGCTGTTCCGAGGTAGGGCGTGACCGCTGGGCGCGCCGCGGACTTCGCCTGTTCTTGGTAGCCCGGGCTCTCCGAGCACGGGTCCGACTTCTTCCATCGCTCGTCCAAGTCACCCCTGCCCGGAGGTCGCGGGCTACCTTCCGAAGGCAACTTGCAAGTAGCCCGGGCTCTCGGAGCACGGGTTCTTTTCA
>DATKCJ010000322.1:0-19659 GCA_035513275.1 Opitutaceae bacterium | reverse complement strand
ACCGCCTGCTTCGCGGCCGACGCCCCGGCACCCAACACGCCCGCACTCGGGCTGCTCCGCTTGAATTCCGCGATGATCTTGATCCGGTCGCGACCCTCGAGCGCCTCGGCGAGCGATGCGCGCGTGCGCCGCAGGATCGGCCCGCCCGCGGACAACGCCGCAGCGCGGAGCTGGGATGCATCGACGAGCGATTGAAGGAGTCCGTTCACGCCGCTCCTCCCGTGCCACGACTCGAAGTCGAGTAACGATCGATCACTGCAACCGCCGCGCCAGACTCCATCAACTCGCGGGCGAGCACGAGTCCTTCGCCGAGATCGGCCACATGGCCGGCGACCTCGAGCGCGGCAGCCGCGTTGAGTGCGACGATGTCGGAGCACGCGCCCGCTCCACCGCCGAGCGCCGCGCGGATGATGCGCGCGTTGGCTGTAGGGTCGCCACCAGCGAGCGCCGAGACCGGTTGCCTCGCGATGCCGAGCGACTCCGGCTCGATCGTGACGGGCGTTACCTTGCCGTCTTTCAGTCGATGGCCCGTCGTCGGCGCATGGAGCCCGATCTCGTCGAGGCCCGCGCAGTGGACGACCAGCGCCCCCTCGCTGCCGAGTTCGAGAAGTGTGCGCGCCATCGTCTCGGTGAGCGACGGGTCGAACACGCCCATCAACTGAAACTCCGCGAGCGCCGGATTCGCGAGCGGCCCTAGCATGTTGAAGATTGTTCTCACCCCCAGCGCGCGGCGCACCGGCGCCGCATGTTTCATCGCGGGGTGAAACGCCGGCGCGAAGAGAAACGCAAAGCCCGTCGCATCGATCAACCGGCACGCGTCGGCTGGTGCGAGGTCGAGCTTGCAGCCGAGTTGCTCGAGCACGTCGGCGCTGCCGACTTTCGATGAGACACCGCGGTTGCCGTGTTTTGCCACGGCGCATCCAGCCGCCGCGACGACCATGGCGGCGGCCGTGGAAATGTTGAACGTGCCCGCGCCGTCGCCGCCGGTGCCGCACGTGTCGACGAGCGGTCGCACCTGCGGATGGATCGCCACGCGGTGCGCGCGCATCGCGCGAGCGGCGGCGGCCAGATGCGTCGGCTCGACTGGCCGCGATGCGAGTGCAACGAGGAATCCGCCGAACAACACCGGCTCAGCCTCGCCGCGCATGATCGTGTGCATGCCTTCCTCAACGGCCACCGCATCGGGTGCGCGACCCTCGAGGACTGACTTGATGACTGATTGTAGCGCGCTCATGCGATTGTCTCCGTGTTTGCAGTGCCAATTCCCACCGACGCACACACCGAGCGCACCAGCACGCCGCCCATCGGCGTGAGGCAGCTCTCCGGATGAAACTGCACGCCGAGCCACGGCAGCCGTCGATGCCGCACGGCCATGACGATCGTCGTGCCGCCTTCGTCGCCTGTTCCTATGACCTCGAGGTCCGGCGCAACTTCAGTGATTGTGAGACTGTGGTAGCGACCGACGCGAATCGTCGACGGCAGCCCGGCGAAGCGCGGATCGTCGCCGAGCTTCACCTCGGTCGCCATGCCGTGGACTGGCGAAGGAGCGCGGCCGACCTTCCCGCCCGTCGCGACTCCCATCGCCTGGTGACCGAGGCAAACACCGAGCACGGGTTGTCTCGGCTCCGAACGCAGCCAGTCGAGAGTAGACTGAACTTCCGTCGGGTGTCCCGGCCCGGGCGAGAGCACGACGAGTGCGGGATCGACCTCGGCGACAATCTTCTGGAATTGCGCGAGCGACTCCGGCAGCCGGTAGGTGCGCACGTCGGCGCCGAAGCGCGCGAACTGCTCCGCGAGCAGGAACGTGAAGCTGTCGTAGTGATCTATCAGCACGACGCGATTGTTGGCGCTCATGATACGGCTCCTCCGATTTCGGCGGACGCAACCGCGGAGCGCACCGCCTTCGACTTCATTTCGGTTTCGTTGAACTCACGCTCGGGCACGCTGCCCCAGACGATGCCTGCACCGGCGCGCGTGTAATAGCTGCCGCCCTTCCGACGCAGCGTGCGGATCGCGATGCAACTGTCGAACGTGCCATCCTGCAGCAGGTATCCGACGGCACCGCCGTAGAATCCGCGCGCCGCGGTCTCGAGTTCGCGAATGATCTGCATCGCGCGAACCTTCGGCGCACCCGAGAGCGTGCCCATGTTGGCGACCGCGCGGTAGGCGTGGAGTGCGTCGAGGCCCGCGCGAAGCTGGCCGCGCACGCGGCTGACGATGTGCTGCACGTGGCTGTATTTCTCGACGGCGAAGAGCTGCACGATCGCTGTCGTGCCGGGCTCGGAAACGCGCGCCACGTCGTTTCGCGCGAGGTCGACGAGCATCGCGTGCTCGGCCTGCTCCTTCGGATCGAGCATCATCGAAAACGCGAGACGCTCGTCGAGGTCGGCATCGATCGTTCCATCGGGCGCGAAGCCACGCGGAACCGTGCCGGCGATCGGGCGGATCTCGATCGCGCGCTTCTCGACCTTGAGGAATGTCTCCGGCGATGCTCCGAGCAGTTCGCCGTCGGGCAGATCGACGTGGAACATGTAAGGCGACGGGTTGCGCGCCGCGAGTGTGCGATAGACATCGACGCTGGCCGCGCGCGACTCGATGCGGAAGCCGCGCGAAAGAACCGCCTGAAAGATGTCGCCCGCGCCGACGTGTTCGCGCGTGAGGCGCACCGCCTCGATGAACTCCGCATCAGTCATGTCCGTCTCCGCGGGAGCGGCAGGAGCCTTGAACGTGATGGGCGCAACTGCAGGCGCCGATTCACAGAGAGCGGACATCGCCTCGTGGCGCGCGGCGACTTCCGAGGCCGGTTCCCACGGCAATCCGCGTGTGATCACGTGCACCGTGCCGGCCTCGTGATCGAAGAGAATCATGTCGCTCCCGAGCACGAGCGAAGCGTCGGGCTCGTCGAGCGGGTCGGCTTTGCGCGGCGGAAGCACCTCGAAGTGATCCACGATCTCGTAGCCAAACGCGCCGAAGAGTCCCGGTGCGAACGGAGCGCGCTGGCCCGAGTCGGCAAGCAGACCGGCGGCGGCGCGGATCGCGTCGAACACCGACGGCAGCGCGAGCATCTCCGAGTCAGGCATGCCGGGCACGGCGCGCGCATCAGGGAAAGTGCATTGCAGCCGGCCGTCGCGAACATCGGCACCGGGAAGCCTTGCCGCGAGAGCTTCGATGAGGCCACCCGCGGACGACTGGAGCGGCGTGACCTCGACGACGAGTCCGCGGACTTCAAGACGAAGGAGCGCGCGCGTAACGAGAAGGCTGCGGCGCAGCGTCGGCAGGCGCTGTTCGGAATGTCCGCCGCTCTCGAGGAGCACAAGGTCGCGCGCGCCGCGGGATTTCAACGCAGCAAGAATCGCTGCAGGCGCAGCGGTCCGCGCAGCGGAACGTGCGGTGACGTGGACCTTTGCAGGAACGGGTCCGGCGGAGCTGAGCGTTTGGGAGGTAATCGGCACAGTTTTATTGGGAAACCTGCGCCCGTGTCGCCTCTTAAAACACAAGAGGCGACCCGGTTCGCGGGTCGCCTCTCGAATGTTTCAGAACGTGAAAATCGGAGAACGGCAGCCCGCTTCAGGCGAGCCACCACCAGTTCATCGAGATCTGGGAGTTCACATTCACTGCCGGCGGTTATGGCGGGGCGGCCATGGTTGTCAAGTTGCGCGATGCTGCCCATAGGTCCCTGCGCTCACGCACAGGGCTACAGACGGACTCCGAAATGTAGCCCGCCGCGTGAGCGGCGGGACGATGCGCCCTCGCAGGTTCGGTGTTTCTCTTGTCCCCGCGCTCACACGCGGGGCTACAAACGGAAGTCGCTCAGTTGTCGCCCGCAGGCGATTCCACAGCTGCAGCCACCGCGCTCTCTTCTTCCTGCGTCCGGACATTCGGCACGGCTTCGGCGACCGGCAGGAGTTGGCCCGGGTCGGCGTGGTGTGTGGCGTGGAACTTCATCGAGAGCGTCCGCGAGACGCCGCGTTCTTCCATCGTGACGCCGTAGATGGCATTGGCGGCGGCGATCGTGCGCTTGTTGTGCGTGATGATCACGAACTGCGAGTTCTCGGTGAACTGCTTGAGCAGCCCGGTGAACCGGCCGATGTTCGATTCGTCGAGCGGCGCGTCGAGCTCGTCGAGCAGACAGAACGGACTCGGCTTCACGAGGTAGAGCGCAAACAGCAGTGCAACAGCTGTGAGCGTCTTCTGTCCGCCGGAGAGCAACGAGATGCTCTTCAACTTCGTGCCCGGCGGCTGCGCGATAATCTCGATCCCGCTCTCGAGCGGATCGTCGGTCTGCAGGAGCTCGAGGTTTGCTCGACCGCCGCCAAACAACGTCTCGAACGTGAACACAAAATTCTTCCGGATCTGCGCGAACGTGAGTTCGAACTGCTGGAGCGACGTCTTGTTGATGTCGTCGATCGCCGCGAGCAGCTTCGCCTTCGCTTCGGTGAGGTCGGTGTTCTGGCTGTTGAGAAAATCAAACCGCTGGCGCAGCTCGGCGTATTCCTCGATCGCGACAAGGTTCACCGCACCCATCGCGTGCAGCCGCTGGCGCAGCGCTTCGACCTCGGTCTTGATCGCTGTCCAATCGGTCGAGTCCATCGCCGCGAGATCGGCCTCGGTCGCTGCGCCACGCGGGGCCTTCGGCTTGCGGCGTCTCGCCCTCGGAGTCTCACCTTCCGCAACAGGCGCGGGATTTTCTTCACCCTCATCCTCATCCAGATCCAGCGGGTGCGCGCCCTCAGGCTCGTCGCCGGATTTCCAGAGCGACGCCTTCCAGTCGACCGTCGCGAGGTCCGCCTGAAATTCGCGCATCGCCTCCTCGGCCATGAAGCGCTGGCGCGCACGGCTCTCGGCGAGCCTCACTTCGCACTGGTTCAATTCCGCGGCTGACTTGTCCGCCTCTTCGCGAAGCGAACCTTGCGCGCCTTCAATGCCGCCGATCTCACTCTCGAGCGCAGCGAGCCCGGAGCGGCTCAGCTCGACGGCTTCCTGTGCGCCCACGAGCCTGTCGGATAGTTCCTCCGCGCGGCGATTCCCGTCTGCCTCGGATGTGACGAGTTCCTCCACCTGTTCGCCCCACCCTTCGAGCTCGGCGCGGCGCTGCTCCAGCAGGTCGTTCAACTGATCGCGGCGTTTCATCATCTCGCCGAGACCTCGGTCGAGCACCTCGACCTTTTGCCGGCGCTCCGCGAGCTCGAGCCGAGCCTGGGCGAGTTCATCGCGCTTCTGTTCGCGGGACGCGCGAAGAGTCGTGAGATTTGCCTCCATCGAGGCGATCGAGTCCTTCGACTTGCTGATGTCCGACTCTGCTTCTGTGAGTGCTTGTGCCGCCTTCGCGAGGCGGGCCTCGGCCTCGGTGCGGGCGGCTTGAGTGACCTCAAGTTCGCGCGCGAGCCTCGTGCAACGCTGCGTCGCCTCGTCGAGCACGCGTGCCGCCGCGCGCTCCTCGGCCTGCGCGGTCGCGGCAAGTGCCGACGCAGACTGCTGTGCCTGACGAAGTTCGTTCACCCGCGCCTCAGCGGCGGCGAGCTCTGCGGACATCCCTTCGATCGCGGCCTGTTGACGGTCGTGCTCCGTCTGGTCGCGCGCGAGTTCGCGCGTCGTTTCGCGAACGTCGACTTCGCGCTGGACGATGCCGCCCGCGGGACGCTTCAGGTGTCCGCCCGACACGAGGCCGCGGCGGTCGACCCACTCGCCCTTCGGCGTGGCTACGAGGAGAAATTGAAACCCCGGATTCGCCGACCAGAACGCAAGAAACTCACCCAGGTCGTTCGCGATGTAGCACGACTCGAGCAGAGCCGCGACCGGGTGCGATTCGTTGCCCGCTGCGAGCACAGCGGTGCCCAGCTTGAGAAAGGCCGGAAGTTCGCTTGCTGCCGCACGCAACGCAGGTGACGGCACGCGCAGGCATGCGCCGCCGAGCTTACCTTCCTCGAGCCTCGCGAGCACTTTGCGCGCGGTGTCGAGGTCGGCGACCGTGACGGCCTCCGCCGCCGCGCCGAGGAGTGCTTCTGCAGCCTTAGCCATCGAGGGCTCGAACGCCGCGCCGCTCGTGAGCGCCTTGAAATCCGTGCCCGGCGCCGCATCGGCCACCTTGCCCTGCAGCAACGCCTTCGCGCCTTCGCCGTAGCCTTCCCAGCGCTCCTGCATCTGCTGGAGCAGCTTCAGCCGCGCGGTTTTCTGCGCGATGCCGCGGTCGAGATCCTGCAACGCGCGCTGCGAATCGCGGAAACGCGAAGTCAGCGTCACGACCTCCTGTTGCGCTGCGGCGACCTCGCCTTGTGCGCCTGTCGCAGTCTTGAGCGCGGCGTCCAAGCGCGCGCGGAGAGCTGCGATGGTCGTGGCAGCCTCGTCGCGCGCTGCGTTTGCCGCAGTGGCGTCCTGCGAGAGTTGGTCGTGGCGTGCGGCGCTGGTGCGCTGCTCCACCTCGAGCGCGGAGGAATCCGTGCGAAAACGGGCGACGCGGCTCTCGGCTGAGAGGAGCGCGAAGCGCCCCTTCTGCACGTCCTGCTCAAGCTTCGCGATCTCGCCGTCGGCGATCGAGAGCTCGCGGTGCCGCGACTGGAAGGCGGAGTCGGACTCACCGAGGAGGCCGAGCTGCAACTGCTTGTCCTGAGCGCCGGTGTCGGCCTGCGTGGAGACCTCACGGAGCTGCATCTCCAATTCGGCGAGCGATTCCTTCGCGCTGTCGATTCGCTCGGCGAGCGACTGGCGACGCACCTGTGCGAGGTTGGCCTCGCTGAGCGCTTGCTCTCGCTGCGTGCGGATATCGAAGACGTGCTGCTGCGCCTCCTGAATGGTGCGCGAGAGATCGCCGCGGCGAGCCTTGAAGCCATCGAGCGTGCGCTGGTGGTCGTTGAGATGAGCGCGGCGTGTGTCAGCTTCGGCGCGCAGGCCCTCGAGCCGCGCGTCGAGCGCGTCGATCTCCGCCTTCAGTTCGCCGTGCCGGAAGCCGTCGTGCGCGAGCCTCAGGTGCATGAGCCGGTGGTTGACGCGCCGGTAGCGCATGGCCTTTGCGGCCTGGCGGCGCAGGCTGCTGATCTGGCGGCCGACCTCGCCGATCACGTCGGATACGCGCGCGAGATTCTGATCGGTGAGCGCGAGCTTGTTCATCGCCTCGCGGCGCTGGCTCTTGTAGCGCGTGATGCCGGCGGCCTCCTCGAAGACGGCGCGGCGCTCCTCGGGCTTCGACGACAGGATCTGGTCGATGTGGCCCTGCGCCATGATCGAATACGACGTGCGGCCGACGCCGGTATCCATGAAGAGTTTCTGTATGTCCTTCAGCCGGCAGCTCTGGCCGTTGAGGAGATAGTCGCTCTGGCCGTCGCGCGACACGCGGCGCGTGATCTCCACCTCGTGCATCTCGACGCCGAGCTGTTTCTCGCAATCCGTCAGCAGCAGCGAAACCTCGCAAAGCCCGAGCGCCCGGCGCGTGTCGGTGCCCTCGAAAATGACGTCCTGCATCTTGCCGCCGCGGAGGGCCTTCGCGCTCTGCTCGCCGAGGACCCAGCGGATCGCATCGGCGATGTTGCTCTTGCCGCAACCATTTGGACCGACGATGGCGGTGACTCCGGGTTCGAATCGAAGGTCAGTGGGATCGGCAAAACTTTTGAACCCGTGGAGCTTAAGCGATTTCAGATACATGCAGCGTGAATTCGCGTCATTGAAGAGGCACCCCCCCACCCCGCAACGGGAAAATCGGAGTATTTTCGCGTGGCGGAGTAGCGCGGGTCTTTGACCCGCGTCGGCAGGTCAGAGACCTGCCCTACCAGGTTCGGCAACGCCGAACCTCACTTGTGATCCCAAGGCAGGTCGACCTTCAGGCGCTTGTGCTCCCACATCCGAAACTCGTCGAAAATCTTTCCTGGGTTCAGGATCCCATTCGGGTCGAGGGCCGATTTCACGGCGCGCATTGCACGGATTGCCGCGGGGCTGTGCTCGAGGCTGAGGAACGGTGTCTTCGCGAGGCCTATGCCGTGCTCGCCGGAAATCGCGCCGCCGAGGCGCTTCACGCCGCGCATGAGGTCGTGCACTGCGTCGACCGCGGCCCGCCGCTCGCGTGCGTCGGCCTCGTGATACACGATGTTCACGTGGAGGTTGCCGTCGGCCACGTGGCCGAAAGTCGGCATCGGCAGGCGGTGGCGTCGTTTCAGCGCCTCGAGCATCCGCAGGAAACGCTCGTAGCTGCGCAGCGGGATGACGATGTCCTCGTTCAGCTTGCGGTCGCCCATCGCGAACATCGCGGGCGAGCACTTCCGCCGCACGGCCCAGAGCGCCTCGGCTTCGGCGCGATTGCGCGCCGCGCGAAACACCTTCGCGTGAGTCTCCGCCCAAGCGGTTACCGTCTTTCTGCCTTCGCGCACTTCGACTTTGCTTCCCGCAAGTTCCACGAGGAGCACGGCCCTGCCCGACTGACCGGGAAACACCGCCTGTCCAGTTGCGCGCTCCGTGCACTCGACAGCCGCGCCGTCGAGAAACTCAAGGATGGCAGGCTGCGTGCGCGACGCGACGAGCGCACGCGCGGCGCTCATCGCAGCCACACCGCTCTCAAACGATGCGAGCAGCGTCCACCGGTGCGCCGGCAGCGGGATGAGCTTGAGCACCGCGCCTGTCACAACGCCGAGGCAACCCTCGCTGCCGATCCAGAGGTCGCGCAGGTTGAAGCCCGCGGACCACTTCTTGAAGCGACCGCCCCATGTGACCGGCTCGCCGGTCGGCAGGAATCCCGAGAGCGAGAGCACGTAGTCGCGCGTCACGCCGTATTTGCCGCCGTGCATGCCGCCGGCGTTGCATGCGATGTTGCCACCGATCGTGCTGTATTCCTTCGACGACGGATCGGGCGGATAAAACCAACCGGCCGCCGCGGCCGCGCGCTGGATGTCGCCGACGATCGCGCCCGACTGCACGATCGCGAGACCTGCCTCGGCATCGATCTGGATCCGCCGCAGCGCGGAGAGATCGAGCACCCAGCCGCCGCGCAGCGGCGATGCGGAGCCAGTGAGCGACGTGCCGCCGCCGCGCACGGTGACCGGCACGCGATGCTTGTTTGCGAGCGCGAGCACGATGCCGATGTCCGACTCCTTGCGCGGGTGCACTGCAGCCTCGAGAGGAAACGCGACCTTACTACTGTCGAACGACGCCTTGAAGAGCGCGCTTTCGTCGGTGCGCACGATACGCGTGCCGAGTCGGCGTTTCAGGGTGGAGGTGGCGCGGGAGTGAGTGGCGGGCATCGGGACTGGTTGCAGGCCCTCGACAAGAACGGATTCACCCGCGCTTCGCAAGTAGGGCAGGTCTCTGACCTGCCGATTGGTTCTGCAGTGGTTGGTCGCCGCTGTTGCAACCCCTCCGGGTCGAACCGCGGCGGGTCGGAGACCCGCCCTACGTCTCCCTCACCCGCCGCCCATGAAGCCCTGAACACCCATCTCCACGACTGAGCGCCCGACGGCCTCCCAGAATTGTTTCGAGTCGGGTGACATCACGTTTCCCGTGAGGATGATCGGGACGCGGAACTGCGCATAGCCGAGTTCGTCCTTGGTGCCGTCCGACATTCTCAGCTGCACCATTCGCTCGCCGATGGATTCCTTCAACCCGATCCGCATCTCCAGCCGCTGGGACTGGCGCACGAGCGGCACCTCGGGATCCATATTGATGACGCCCTTCCCGGTGAGCCGGAACTTAGGGCCCGCCATGTCGATGGTCTCGATGTTCAGCTTTAGATCGTTTCCACGCGCGACTTTCAGCGTCATCCGGTCGAAGTGCAGCTCGCGCAACTCGCCCGCGAATTCCGCGACAGCCTGGGTGGCGTCCTGCACTTTCTGGCCGCCACCCAACAGACCGCCCAGTGCGCCGACAAGGCCGGCTCCCGTCGAAACCATGCCGGACGAGCGAGCCAGCCCGCGATAAACGCCCTTGCCGCCTGTGACATCGACGCGCCCCTGCAAGCGGGCGATCAAATCATCGAGATTGAGTCCGCGGCCGGTTGTTGCGCCTTCGGCGACAACCACGGTCTCAAGCGTCGGCGGGTTTCCCGGCGCCTCGGCGGCGAAGAACGTGGCCATGTCGAGTCCCGGCACCTTGAACTTTGAATCAAGCGCATAGGGCGCCGGATCGGCGGCGATGAAACGAAGTGAACCCGACGCGGTGATTTCGCTACCCGACGCGTTGCCGGTGAAATTCTCGATCTCCACTCTGTCGGCGGTCATCACCGCGCGTGCCTTGAGGTTCGTGATCGGCTTCTCGGCGTTTCCGACGAGGTTCTCTATGTCGATGTCAAAGGCGCCCTCGGCGCCCGTCCAAAACGGTTCCTTGTCCCGCGTGGTGTTGCGCGGAGTCTCTGGCGAGGTTGCATCCGTCGCGGCGGCACCTTCCGACGGCACGAACGCGGCCAGCGCCGAGAAGTCGTCGAGGTGGATCGTCTCGCCTGAAATGCGAGCGTTCAGCACGATCTTCTCCCCGCTCTGCGTGAAGTTGCCTTCGAGAACCGCGTCCGACTTGCGTCCAGAATTCAGGACCGTGAGCGGAATGCGAAACTCGCCATCCTTGCCCAAATTCAACTGCGCATCGACGCTGACGCCCACGTCGCCGAGTGGCTTTCGATCCTGCACCGCCACGAGGTTTTTCGCATCCACCTTGAGCACGACCTTGATCGAGTCCGCCGCGGTCAGGTCAAACTGTGTCGAGACCCGTCCCGACTCGAGCACGCGCCAGTTCGCCGCTGCAGGCTGGGCAAGGAGCGCGCCGATGTTCGCATCGAGCGTGCCTTTCGCCGTCGCGCGGATGAGCTTCGGATCGGTCGCGCCGTTCGACTCGAGCACGGCTTTGAGCGCGAGCAGTTGCGTCGAACCCTGGCGAACGTCGAGCGACCGGATGTCGGCGCTCATCGCGTCGCCACTCATGGCAGCGCTCCCGTCCCATGTCAGATCGAGACGATCGATCAACGGCTCCCGGTCGAGCGCCACGGACATGGCTTTCAGCACGACGGGCCTCGTCGTCGCGACCGCCGGGCCACCCTTCGCGAGCGTGAGGTCCACCGTCCCGCTCTCGACGACTCCGCCGAACGCACTATTCGGCACGAACGGCTCGACCCAACCGAGCGGCAGGTTTCCGAATGCAATGCTCGCGGCCGGCGCTGACGCGTCTTTCGCGGCCGGTTGCATCGTCGCGAGGTCTAGGTTGAGCGGTTGACGAAGGTCGGCGGAGAGAAGCGTCGCCCCTGAGGCGTCCTGCACCACGAAACGCCCCGAGCGCACGGCCAAGCTCTCAGCCGTGATGTTGCCCTCGAGCGCTCCGTCGATGGACACGACTCCGACGTCCACCGGCGAGAACGGCTTCAGCATCGCGGGAAGGCGCCCGGCAAACTTCACGTCGAAGTCGGTCGACGGCGACGGTCGTTGCGTGACCACCGCGCGCGCCGCGCCCTCGATTGTGTCGCCCGCTACTGTCGTCAGCGACCACGAGGAGATTGTCGCATCGATCCGCTCGGCGGTGTAGCTCACTTCGGGGCTCGCGCTGATCGTCGCAGCTTCGAGCAGCGTCTGCGTATCATCCGCCACAGTGACCGGTCCGACTAGAAGCGGCTTCGAGGCGCGAAGCTGCACGCGATCGCCGGTCGGAGTCGATTGAACGAGGAACGCGCCTGAGATTGTGCCTCCCTGCAACTTGTATCCCTCGACGAAAGGCGCCATCCAGGCGACGGGCACGTCGGCAATCTCCATTGTCGCAAGGTCGGTCGCCGGATCGGCGAAGGCCACCTGACCGCTCTCCGGATTGAACGTCACGGCTTGAAGCGTCGAGATCGATAGCAGCGTGCGCCCTTCGCTGGTGGCGACATTCGCACGGACCGTGTCGATGCGAATGCCCTTGGAATCCGAGGCGACGGAAAAGTCCGTTGAGAACACAATGCGACCGACGCCTTCGAGTCCGGACACCACGCGCTCGAGCGCGGCGGCCGATCCCTTGATCTCGCCCGACGCGGTGGATTCTCCGGAGTCCGCCTTCACCGTGAAGCGACCTTCGCCATTGAGATCGAAGTCGGGCGTCGTCTGCGCGGGCAGGACCGAGGCGAGCCGCTCATCGTCGGCCGCGACCGACCATTTGCCTTCCCACGAGTTCGCGGCCGGATCGAAGTTGGCGGCTGCCGAAACGAGTTCTGTCTCTTCGCCGCCGGCGCCGCGGCGCGCGACAGTCAGAGAAAACGACTCGCGTGCGCTTGGGTCACGCTTCGAGCCTGCCTCGATCACGATCATCTCGCCCGGCGGGATGCCCTCGCCCTCCGCCTGCAGTTCAGCGCGCGCCGTGAGGCTGTTGATCGTTCCATCGGCCGCGGCGGCAAACGCGAGGCGCCCGGTCGCCCTGACTGCGGATACGACTGCACCGGCTGACGGGTCGGTGAAGGAAGCACTGTAATCAAAAACCGCCTCCGCGCCCGCGCCCACTCCGCCGCCCTTGATGGCAACGCGAGCGCGGCGACCGTCGGCCACATCCGGCGAAGGCAGGATGATCTCGGCGTCGATATCCGCCGAGCCGAGGCGCAATCCTGCGGGTATGAGCAACGCACCGAGCATGTCTTCAAACTTCATCGGTGCCGAGGGCCGGACCTCGGATGGCGCGTAGTTGCGTAGGTCGACCACCACGCCCTTCGCATCGATGCTCGAGATCTGGATCCCGCCGCCCGTGAGATAGCTCCACGCCGAATATTCGGCCGACGCGGCCGGCACCGTAATCTGCGCGCCGTCCTGCATGAAAGTGAGGCCCCGCACCTCGGCCGACGACAGGCCCGCCGAAAGGTGCTCGACCTCCGCGCCGGGCAGACCTCGCTTGAGCGCCCACTTTTGGAAGGACGACGTGAACGCGAACGTCGCAACCAGGACCAGCACGGCGACGAATACTCCCAGGGCGATAACGATCTTGATTGAGGTTTTCATTGTGCTTCGGGCCCACGCGACGGAACAAGCGGGCCAAATTTGCGACACCTAAGGCGCAGACTTGTGCCCGGCTCCGCGGCGATGCCCGATGCTCTACACGCGACAGTCTCGAGCCAGTGCAAAGCGCTCGATGCAGCGCGACCGTGGCGATTTTGGAATTTACGGAACGTTGCGAGCTGCTATACCTCGGCGCGCCTTCCCCACTAGGCCCAAGAAAGGAACGAATATGCATGGAATGGAGATTCCGGTTGCGGTCGTTGGGACGGAGGGGTTCGACCCAAACTTCCACGTGGCTATCATCAAGCTCGCGATCAGTTACACGCTCGCGCTTGCTTTTGTTTTCACCGTCATAATCACCTGCCTTTCGATGCTCGGCTGGGTGCGGTTCGCGGACCCGAAGCAGCAGAAGAGATTGTTCGTCGCCGTCGTGGTGCAACTGGCGGTAGGCAGCGTCGGGGTGTTCTTCGACTTCCTGAAGATCAACCCGGCCGAGGTGAAGGAGCAGATTCAGGCGCCGATCGTTGAACAGCGCGACGCGGTCGAGGCGGAGAAACAGGAAGTGGCACGGGAGCTCGAGTCGTCGAAGGCGACACTCGCGGACCTCCGGCTGCAGCAGGAGTCGCTCGAGGAAGAAATCGCGGCGGGAGCGGTCCGGCTCGCCGCATTGGAGGCTGACCGTGGCCGACTCACAGAGGAGGTGGCGGCCGCGTCGTCAACCCGCGACGCCCTGAAGGCCGAGCGTGACGCGTTGGAGGAGTCTGTCAGGAAGTCCGAGGAGGAGTTTGCGGAGCTGGAGAAGAAGCGTGCAAAGGCGATTGCCGACCTCGCGGCTGCGGAGGATGCGTTGAAGACTGCAAAGGTGCAACTGGCGTCCGAGACCAGCCGGGCGAACGACCTGCAGACCAAGGTGACCGTCCAGGCCCAGGAGCTCGCGACGGTGAAGGTCAAATACACCGATGCCATCAAGGAGATGCCGGTTTCCGTCCGGAATCGCTTCCTTTCGACTCGCGGCGGCGGCTGAGCGACTCCCGGGAGAGCGATCCATTGGAGGAGTGATTCCATGATCATCGGCAAATCAACCATCGATGCCGCGCGGGCGCGCGCGACGCGTCTTTCCAAGTCGACGCTGAACCGGAAACGAAACCTCGACTTCATCCCGCAAAAGGACCGCCGCGCGGGACCAGTGACGTCGGGCAAACGTTCGCGATTTCTCTCGGCCGGTGGCGCGACGCCGACCGAGGTGGAGTTCGAGCGGCTGCTCGGCACGAATGACCTCGTCGACGAGTTCTTCCTGGAGCGGGCGCTGCTGGCCGCGATTCCAGTCTGCCGCATCAGCATCGGCGCGCCCGGCGGCGGCGAGCGCGGGTGCGCGACCGGCTTCATGATCTCGCCGCGGCTGTTGTTGACGAATCATCACGTCTTCCAAACACGCGAGGAGGCCGCACCGTCTGTCGCGGAGTTCAACTTCCGGCTCGATGTCGCGGGCAACCCCGAACCGAGCTTCCGCTACGCACTGCGGCCGGCTGATTTCTTCGCGACCAGCAAGGAGCTGGACTTTACGGTCGTCGCGGTCGAGCCGGTGTCGATTCGCGACAGCGTCCCACTCGCGCGCTTCGGCTACCTGCGTCTCATCGCGGAAAGCGGGAAGGCGCAGTTGAAGGAGTGGATGAACATCATCCAGCATCCTGGTGGCGCTCGCCGGCAGTTCGCGATGCGCGACAACCAGTGCATCGACGACACCGACCCGGACGTGATGTGGTATATGAGCGACACCTCGCAGGGATCCAGCGGCGCGCCGGTGTTCAACGACAGTTTCCAAGTGGTCGCGCTTCACCACGCGGGCGTGCCGCGCACGAACAATCAAGGGCATTTCATCCTGAAGAGCGGCAAGACCACCATGCGCATCGACGACAAGGACGACTCCGAGATCGACTGGGTCGCCAACGCAGGCATCCGCATCAGCCGCATTTGCAGCGTGCTCAACAGCTTCGACGATGCGACTGGACACATCGCCGAATGGAAGGAGGCCGTTAAGAGCGGCGACATACTCACGCGCGCGATGGCGGACCCGTCATCTGTGCAATCTCTCAACAGCACCAACATGAATTCCCCGTTCATCCCCGGCGCCGCCGGGACGCGCATAGCGCTTGGCACGCTCGTCCTCGAGCTCAACGCCGGCGCGATTCCGTTCGCGGTGTCGCCAGCCGGCGCCGTCTCGTCTGCTGCGGTTCCATCGATCGAAAACACCGGCGGCGCCTCAGAGGCCGCGAAAATTCCCATCATCCATCCGCACCTTGAAACGCGCACGGGGTTCAATACGAAGTTCCTCGGCCGCTCCACCCCGTTGCCGAAGGTGAAGAAGCCCGCCGTCGCCGCGCCTCTGAAGGCAGGGGGCACGTTGCTGCACTACGAACACTTCAGCCTTGTCATGCACAAGGAGCGGCGCCTCGCGATCTTCACCGCGTCGAACGTCGACGGCCGTCCGGCGAAGCGAAAGCCCGAGCCGGGGTTCAAATACACGCGCGCGGGACTCACCGGACTCGGCGAGAACGATACGGAAAAGTGGGCGAACGATCCGCGCCTCGACGACGCGTTTCAGCTCCCCGACAAGTTCTACACGAAGGACAACGGCGCATTCGACAAAGGGCACGTCGTTCGCCGCGAGGATGTCTGCTGGGGCGATAGCTTCGCCGAGGTGCAGCGCGGCAATGGTGACACCTTCCACGTGACGAACTGCTCCCCGCAGCGCGGCAACTTCAACCAGTCCAGCAAGCACGGCATCTGGGGCAAGCTCGAGAACTTCATCGGCGCGCAGGCCGACACGGAGCTGTTCTGCATCTTCGCAGGGCCCGTGCTCGCTGCCGACGACGAGTTGTTTCCCGGCAAGGACCTGAGCGGCGCCGTGAAGGTGGCGATTCCGAAGAAATTCTGGAAGGTCGTCTGCGCGCTGAAGGAAAAGAAACTCCAAGTCTTCGCGTTTCTCCTCGAGCAAGACCTCACAGGCCTGCCGCTGGAGTTCCAGGTCAACGCCGAGTGGAAGGAGAAGATGGTCTCGCTCAAGAAGCTCGAGCAGACCGTGAAGCTGCTCACCTTCCAGAAGCTCTACCACAACGCCGACCAGGGGAAGTAGCGCGAGCCAGCGGCGCTCCAAGCATCGGAAGCGTCTATCGCTGCACGACTGGATCAGCTACCAATCCGTCCAGGATTCTCGCGTGGGCACACACACAGTCTCGACCGGAGGTCAGTCGATCGATCCGGCCACAGTGCGAACGATCACCCGAACCGCCGCCATGAGTGCGGCGAGCGGCACGCCGGCGCGGGTGGCGCGGTCCTCGACGCGGATGATGTCCGGCGTTGGCGGGAGGTGGATGAAGCCTGCGGGGATTCCGGCGCGGGCTGCACGGCCGCAGAGGTGATACATGAGATGGTTGCAGAGGAAGGCGCCGGCGTGGCTCGAGAACTTGAAGGGCACACCCGCCGCGGCGAGCGCCGGGGCAATCGAGTCGAGCGGCAACGTGCTCCAGCGGGCGGCGGGGCCTCGCGGTGCGATGCGCGAACCCGTGCGGAGGTCGTCCGCCTCATCGGGGATCGACGCGTCATCGAGGTTGATGGCGATGCGCTCGAGCTTGATGACGTCGGTCTTGTAATCGAGGCCGAGGCTCAAGACTGCGACTGGCTTAACCTCGGCGAGAAGCTGGTCGACCGCTCTCTCGATTTCCGCATAGACGACCGGCAGGACCGCAACCCGCACGCGGTGGCCGGAGAAGGATCGACCGGCGAGTGCGCGTGCGACGAGCCCGGATGGATTCGCCGGATGCCCGGCGAACGGACGGAAACCGGTGACGAGGATCGGCGCCTTCATGGAGGTTTCGTCAGTTGAGGAACGCTAATCTACGCTAATGGACGCTAATCACAGGAGGCTCGGCACGGAGACGGAACGATGCGGCCTCGCCTGATCGGCGAAGCCACTGAGATCGGAGACGAGATCAACCGTTATCATCAGCGTCGATTAGCGCAGATTAGCGTTCCCTCCCCTGACTTCACTTCGTCCCTTCCTTTTCTTTCGCGCGCTTGCCGCCTGCGAGCTGTGCGAGGAAGCCGGCTGCGCCGAGCGCGAGGAAGACCACGAGCATCCAGCCGCGCTCGGAGAGAAGAACGCCGACCTGCTGCGGGTAGGCGGCGTAGAAACTCCAGTCGAGACCTTCGGTGAAGAACGCCACGCCGATCACCACGCGAATCGCTCCGCTCCATGCCGTGCCTGCGGAGATGAGCAGGCGTTGGGCGAAGAGTGCAATGAGTCCGCACACGAGCCCTGCGCCGGCTCCGATGATGAGCAGCATGAGTTCGCTGCCTTCCGGCCAGAATGCCGGAGCGAACATGAAGCCGATCGAGAACCCGAGTATGAAGACTCCGACGAGGTAGAGGCCGAACGCGAGCACGCCACCCACGACTGCGCCGAGCGCGAAGCCGATCCAGCGCGCGTCGCCCGTGATGTTGAAGAGGTCGACGCACAGTTGGTGTCCCAGCACGGCTCCAGCGACGATGCCGAGGAGCACCACCGTCACCTTGAACACGCGATATCCGAAGAAGCAGTCGACCAAACCCCAGACGATCAAGAGCCCTGCCCCTACCCTCATGCCGTCGGCGTCGAGATTCACGATCCCGCTCCCGCGATCGGCAGCTCGATGCACACACGTGTGCCGGGGCCGTCGCTTTCGCCGATGTAGAGGCGGCCGTTGTGAATCTCGGTCATGCGGATCGCTATCGCGAGCCCCAGGCCCGACTCCGCCCTTTGCGTCGAGAAACGCTCCATCTGCTCGAGGCTGCGCGTGGTGGCAAGCGCCGCGGCGTCCATGCCACGGCCCTCGTCGCGGATACTGATGATCGCAACAGGCCCCTCGACGCGCGCATCGACCCTGACTCCAGTGCCGGCTTTCGAAAACTTGAACGCGTTGTCGATGACTTCGCCGAGCACTTTGTCGAGATTCTGCGCCGATATCACCACGTCCGCTTCGCACGACTCGACAACAGCATCGGCCTCGCGATTGTGCTGTGCGGCGGTCTTCTTGACGATGTCCACAAGCATGCGCGCGAGGGGAGTCGGCTGCGTCGCGCGCAGTGCCTGCAACCGCGCGGGATCCGTCGAGAGGAGCTCGATCTGCGAATAGATCAGGAAGTTGTTGATCTGCCTGTTGAGTCGCTCGCCGCTGCGCTGGATGTCGCGCGCGATCTCGGCTGCATCCTCGTGACCGAGTGTGTCCGCCTCGTCGCAAAGAATTCCCGCAAGGCCGATGATGCCGGTGAGCGGGTTGAGCAGATCCTGTGGAAGCATGAGGCTGATGTGGCTTCGGAGGGATTTCGCTCGGTCCTCAGCGTCCTTGCGAAGATTCTGTGCCTTCTCGAGGCGGGTGCGCACGACGGACAGCAGCTCGGTGACGGTGAAAGGCTTTGGCAGATAGTCGTCGGCGCCGAGCTTCATGCCTTCGCGCATGCCCTTGAGATCCGCCATGCCGGTGACGAGCACGACGGGCGTGTGCGCCGACTCCGGCGACTCGCGCACGCGGCTGAGCACCGTATAGCCATTCATGCCGCGCATGCTCACGTCGCAAAGGATCAGGTCGAAGCGGCTCACCGCGAGCAGCCGCAGAGCCGACTCGCCGTCGGCGGCGACTTCGGTCTCGTGCTCCCCCCTCGAAAGGATGGCGCACATGAGAAGGCGCATATCCTCCTCGTCATCAATTACCAGTATCTTCGCCATCGCGTTTTTCTACCGGGCGAAGGCTAGGGAGTTCCATCCCGGCACGAAACACAATTCCGGAGGCACGCTTGGGAAAAATGCGTTCACTTTCGCAAGTTCTGCGGCGCGAATGCAAGCGGGGCAGGGTAAAATGCCGGTATGAAAACGATCGTCGCAGCCGTCGACTTTTCCGCGGTCACCTACCATGTGGTGGAGGCGGCCCGGGAACTCGCGGAAGCCCTGAAGGCCAGGGTCCTCCTGCTTCACGTTATCGCGCCTCCGGTGAACGTGGTGACCTACGACATGCCGGCGGAGGCATTTGTTGATGAGCTGAAGTTCGCCCTCGAGACATCGGCGAAGAAACTGGACACGCTCAGGCGCGTGCTCGATGCCGACGGCATCGAATCGGAGCTGAAGACCCTGCAAGGCCACGCCGTCGAGGAGATCCTCCGCGTCGCGGATGCCAGCGAGGCGTCCTACGTCGTCATGGGCTCGCACGGCCATGGCTCGATCTACGAATTGCTCGCGGGCAGCACCACCCACGGGGTGCTTCACAACGCGAACTGCCCGATCGTCATCCTCCCTCGCTCGAAGACCGCGTGATCTCCCACCCCGTGCATGCTTGTGCGAGCGCCGCGCCACTCCGCGGACCAAGAAATGCACACGAATCGGCAACGCAGGCGGCGACCCCATGCCCGACGTGTGTGACAATCGCCCCTATGCTGCCGGCGTTCGCGGAGGAGTTGCGGGCACGGCGTCCCTGGATAAAGGACGCTTGGGAACGCCGTCTTCGGAGGGAATCCGTCACCAGTCCGCTGGCGAACCCGGACACCCTCGTGATGATGATGGAACGGACCCTCGACGAACTATTTGAGGCGCTCGACAAATCGATGCTGGCGAACCCTGAGTGCAAACCGAAGGTCTCCAGAGAGAGGATCGGCTGCCTTTGCGGCCTCAATCCCCTGCTCGCATATTTCCGGACACTGGCCGCGACGCTCTGCACGCTCG
>DATKCJ010000321.1:0-6537 GCA_035513275.1 Opitutaceae bacterium | reverse complement strand
ACTGCAGACCCAATCTTCTCTCTGGCCTTGGGTCGGCAAGTAACGTCCTCCCATCCCCGGATGCACTCATCGATTGGAGAGCCGGATGCGGGAGATCCGCCCGTCCGGTTCGGAGGGAGGGGCAGGGCACTATCGCCCTGTCCCTACCCCTATCCTCGGAGCGCTTCGCGTCGGCCTCGCTGAGGCCATGTAGCCCGCCGCGGGATCCTGTGCGACGGATTCGTCCTTCTTCAATCCCACTTGCACCGTGGGCGCGCTCCCGACGAAAACGTCATGACAAGTATGCTTGACACGTGACAAGCATGCTTTACACCTCTCGGTCATGGAAAAGCCAAACATGATGGAGTCGCTCGAGCCGCACTCGGGCCAGTATTCTTTCAAAACGGATTTGAAACTCAACGCGTGGCTGGGGGTGGCGGTTGTGGTGTATCTGGCGACGCTTTGGCTGAATAGTCGCAATCCCGACTGGAGCGCGCTCGTTCGGGGATTGATTGCACTGACGCCGCTGCTTCCCGGTCTGCTCTACATCCGGAGTTGGGTCAGGTTCACTCGCGGCTGCGACGAATTGCAGCGCCGCATCCAATCCGAGGCGTTCCTGTTTGCTTCGATCGGCACGGTGGTTGTCGGGGCCGCGATCGGCGCCCTCAACACCCATGGCGTGCCTACCGCGATGTTCACACACGGCCTGGGAATTGGTGGAAGCTTCATGTTGATGCTCTTCTTATGGTCGGTGGGCTGGGCCCTCGCGAAGTGCCGCTACAAATGAAAAACAAGCTTCGCGAATTGCGTGCGGCGCGCGAGTGGTCGCAGGGCGACCTTGCCGAGAAGCTTTCCGTGTCGCGCCAGACGATCAACGCGATCGAGACGGAAAAATACGACCCGAGCCTGCCGCTGGCGTTTAAGATCGCGAAGCTGTTCAAGCTGCCCGTCGAGGAGATATTCGAAGCATGAAGGCCGACGACAAATCAGATCTGGGCGGATTTCACGGCGCACCCTGGTCGACTTCGCTCAAGCTCACTTCGCTTTTCGTGTCGCTAGTCCTCATCGGCGTCGCGATTGCAGTCGGCCGCACGGGCGGTTGGGCGGGCTGGCTCGCATCCTCGGCGTCGCTGTCGCTGCTCGTGGGCATGTTGCTGTTCACCGTGCGCGGTTACGCGGTCGAGGGGTCCGCGCTTGTTGTGCGCCGACTCTTATGGAACACGAGACTGTCGCTCTTGGGACTTGTGTCGGCGAAGGCTGATCCTCTGGCGATGGAGTCGAGCCTGCGCACATTCGGAAACGGCGGAGGGTTTTCTTTCACGGGCCGTTACAGGAACAAGCGACTCGGCTCCTACCGAGCGCTTGTCACCGATCCGGCGCGCTCGGTCGTGCTGCGCTGGCCGGAGCGCACGGTGGTCGTGTCGCGTGGTTCGCCCGAGGCATTTGTCCGGGAGCTGTTAGGCAGGGTGTGATCGGGCGCCCGCCGCTCGCACGCCCTACCAGCTACGCCAGGTGCGGCACGACGAATCCCGCGCGGTATTCTCGCGTGAGCAGCGCGTTTGCGGCGTCCGCGCGCGGACCGGTGAATCGCTCGGCGCTTGAGTCGATCGCAAGCGGGACCCCCATCGTGAGCGGCGTCTTGGTGATATCCACGTCGTTGGCCGCGAGGTGCTCGACCATGCGGCCGTGCGCCTCGGCGAGCGGAGCGTCGCCCTTGATCGCGTCGGCAACTTCGCCTGGAGCCGCGGCACGGCCGAGCTGGTGCGAGATGTTGCCGACGTGGCAGAGCGCGCTCGAGATGTGGCCCTCGTCGATCGGCCCGTAGAGATCGGAAGTTTTCCGGCTGCGGATGACGTCGATGAAATTCGCCATGAGGCGGTTCTCACCCTTGAATTCGCGGATGAGTTTGCCGTCGCGGTCGAATGCCTGGGCCTCGAAGTAGCCGCCGGTGACGACGCTGCCTCCCTCGCAATCGATCACGTTGCCAATGCTCACGCCGCGATATTTGTCCATGGTGCCTGCCGCGGCCCCAGCGGCCTCGGCGGAGTTCATGCCGGGCGCGAGCACGGCCGCCGCATCGCGATTCGAGGGAAGCCCGCGGACTTCGAAGATCAGCGGCGCGGTCGCGTAGTCGTGCACGATGACCTGCGTGTTCGGCGTCTCACCGTCGTCCTCGTAGCCGAGGCGTCCGCCCACGCTCAACGTGTGTCGCGGCAGGCCCGACTCGCCAAGGAACCAGCGGGCTACATCCATCTGGTGGATGCCCTGGTTGCCGACGTCGCCGTTGCCGTAGGCCCAGATCCAGTGCCAGTCGTAATGCACCGGGCCGTTTCTCTCTGTGTTGCGATGCGGAGGGACGATCGACGCAGGGCCTGACCAAAGATCGTAGTCGATCGTCGCCGGCACGGGCATCGGCCCCGATACGCGGCCAATGCTGTCTCGGCGCTTGTAACAGAAGCCGCGCGCCGCGGCGATTTTTCCGAGGTTGCCTGCGCGCACCCACGCGACGGCCTCGATCAGTCCCTCGCCGGAGCGGATCTGCGTGCCTGCCTGCACCACGCGCTTGTATTTCTTCGCGGCGGCAACGAGCTGGTGGCCCTCCCATACGTTGTGCGAGACGGGTTTCTCCACAAACGAGTCGATGCCCGCCTGGCACGCCCAGATCGCGCTGAGGGAGTGCCAGTGGTTTGGCGTGGCGATCGTGACGGCGTCGAGCCCGGGCATCTCGAGGAGCTTGCGCACGTCGGTGAACTTCTCCGGCGCGAGGCCTTGCGTCGCGAGATCCGCGGCGATGCGCTCAAGCACGAGCGTGTCGACATCGCAGATCGCGACGATGCGCACACCGGGCACGGCACCCAGCATGCGCAGGTGATCGCGACCGCGGCCGTTGAGCCCAATGACCGCGACGCGGATATCAGAGTTGGCGCCGGCGATTTGTGCCCACGAACGTGCAGACAATGCGGTCGCGGCTACACCGAGTGCGGCGGACTTCAGAAATGTGCGGCGGTTGAGGTGGTTCATGGGTCAGGGGGTGAGAGTGAAAGTGAGAGTGGGAGTGGAAGGAGGGGGAAGAGGAAGAGGCGGGATTGTGGCGCGTCTCAGGCTCGAAAGCGACGACGACGCTAAACCCAGAGAGCCAGGTGCTGCGAGTCGGAATCAGCTTTCGGTGCATGGAGGAGGCCCCGGGAGCACAGGCTTGAATCTCGGTGTCGATTTGTGTCCTCGCTGGCACGCTCATGAAAAGGGCACATTTTTGAAGGGCGCGGGAAGGAGCCGGTGTTATGATGGTTGCGCCAGGGTGCACCTTCACCCGGGAGTGGAGCCCCATCAAACGCCATGAAAACGCCACACGATCCGACCGATCCGATTCTCGATCCCCTACTGGATCGCATGCAGCCGCCACCGACGGCGCCACTTTCGATGGAAGTGTGGAGCCGGATCGCTGCAAGCGATGGCGATAGTGTCGATGCGGTGCGGCCGGGTTTCCTGGCTGCGATCGAGGCGGTGTTCCGGCAGCCGGCGTTCGCCCTCGCTTTTGTGGTGGCGTGCGGGTTGTTCGGCCTGCTGCTCGCCGAGATGCGCGTGTCGCGCATGCACGAGGAGCGCGACGTCCAACTGGTGAAGAGCTACATGCAGTTGATCGATCCGTTGCTCGTGGCATCCGACCTTTCAGCGGTCGAGAAGACGGGGAGGACGCCGTGAAACGCGCACTGCTCATACCGCTCGCGGGAGTGCTGGCCGCGGTTGCCGCGCACTTCGGTTGGTTCGAACTTCGCCGGCCCGTCTCCGAGGAAGGCCCCGCCGGAGTCCTCGCGTGGCTTCAAGACGACCTGCACCTTTCCGCGGATCAGTTCGCGAGTATCAAGGCGCTCCACGATCGGTCGGAGCCGCAGATACTGCAGCTCGCGGAACAGGCTTCCGTGATGCGCGCCGAACTCGAGGCGTTCGAAAACCGCCGCCGCACCGACGGGCGCGTGGACTTCCTCGCGTTTGCGCAATTCATCGAGCAACGCCGCGAGTTTCAGCGCATCTGCACTGAATCAACCCGCCGCATCATGACCGCCGCCGCCAGCGAGATGACCCCCGGCCAGCGCGCGCGTTACCTGGAACGTTTCGAGCCCGCACTGGGCTTGGACGCCGGGGGTATCAACTGATCCTTGCCGACCTGCCCCAACGACTCCGCTGACCTGCTCGCCCTGCAGTCAGGAGACGATCGCGCGCTCGACCGGCTCATCGCGCGGTGGGAGCGGCCGCTGTATGGATTCGCGTGGCGCTATCTGCACCACGAAGCCGATGCGCGCGACGTGGCCACCGAGTCGTTCGTGCGGTTTTATCAACAGCGAATGCGGCTGCGGCCCGACAGCAACGTTGCTGCGTGGCTCTTCACGACCGCGGCAAACCTCTGCCGCAATCACCACCGCTGGCGCCGCAGGCATCCGTCGGTTCCGCTCGACGATCTCGCGTCAGACGGGTCGCGGGATTCAGGCGCCTTCGTTGCGGTCGACGAGGCGCTGACACCAGACGACGCACTACTTCACAAGGAAGCGCTCGCG
This sequence comes from Opitutaceae bacterium, assembly GCA_035513275.1. Classification (GTDB taxonomy): domain Bacteria; phylum Verrucomicrobiota; class Verrucomicrobiia; order Opitutales; family Opitutaceae; genus DATKCJ01. The sequence goes on along the minus strand of DATKCJ010000321.1, from coordinate 2,005 downwards.
GCGCTCGACCAGGCGCTCGCGGCGCTGCCGCACGACTTGAAAACCGTCCTTCTCCTTCACCAATACGAACGCCTCTCGTATCGCGAAATCGGCGCCATCACCGGTTGTCGCGAACGCGGCGTCGAGACCCGGCTCTATCGCGCGAGGCAGCTCTTGCGCGAAGCCGTCATCAAGTTCATGCGCGAACCCGCCGGCACCGGCTCGTGAAGGGGTGCGCACTCCCTTGGTGTTATGCCCGACGAACCTTTCAGAATATGAAAACGACTTTCATCCTCGCAGCACTTCTCACCTCGGCGATCGCATCGCAGGCACAGCCGATCAACCTGGCCCCGTCCGCCACGGAGCAGCCCGAACTGCTCGATCCCGCGGAGCGGGTGAGGTCGCTCGTGATTCTTCGCGCACTCAAGACCGAGACTTTCGTTCCGCCGGAGATGAGCGCTGCAATGCAGGTCTCCGTCGTCACCAAGGGCCGTGTGCGTGTCGCCGTGCGATCCGATTCGGAAGGAAAGCCCGTCGACTGGATCATCCTCGCCTACAGCCACCGCGATCTCGCGACCAGCACCACGGATGTTCTCCAGAAATGGAGGTTCGCGCCCGTGGCAGTTGATGGCATGCCGATCTCGGCGCAGACAGAATTCGACATCGAGTTCAAGGGGCCGGACATCGTCTCGATCAGCCCTGTGATGGACCAGCTTGAGTTCTTCATGCGCAACATGGGCATGGAGCGCCTCGAATACCGGCCGGCCATCTTGGCCGAGATCGACCGCATTCCGCTTCTGCTCAATGTGATCCACCCACGCTATTCCATTGCCGCACGGGAAGAGGGCATGCGCGGCACCGTCGAGATTCAATTCTACATCGACGAGGAAGGGACCGTGCGGCTGCCTGCGATCAAGAATGCCGACCGCTTCGACCTCGCCGAGTCGGCGCTCGAGGCCGTGCGCCAGTGGAAGTTCGAGCCTCCCACGCGAAACGGCAGGCCCGTGCTCATCACGGCTGTCCAACTCTTCGACTTCGGCAACGCCACAAACGACGTCACCCAGGCTACAGAGATCAACTGATTCCGGTTTCACGCGGCGACATTTTCTGCCCGGGGCACTTGCCTCGGCGAGTGTCGCCGCGATGCTTTTCGCAGGGACTCATGTCGAGATTCCCGACAAACCGGAGGACTTGAACATGTCGAAATGGCTGGCACTGGATTTTCTACCGCGGAACGTGGACCTTGGCTTGCTCGTGCTGCGGCTCGGGCTCGGCGTGCCGATGCTGATGCTCCACGGCTGGGGCAAACTCATGAGTCTTCTATCGGGCGAGGCGAGGATCCCTGACGTGCTCGGCATCGGCTCGATGGCGACGTTGATACTCGCAGTCCTCGCGGAGGTCGTCTGTTCCGCGCTCTTGATCCTCGGGCTGTGGACGCGGCTCGCGGCGGCGTTCCTCATTGCGACGATGGGCTGCGCCTTCGCACTCGCGCACAAGTTCGCCCTCACCGGCGGCAACAGCGGCGAGCTGGCGCTCATCTACCTCGTCGGCTTCCTCGTGATCTTCTTCGCCGGCGCCGGCAAATACAGCGTCGACAAGAAGTAGATCGCGGGCAGTCGATTCCAGCAGGAGGTCACAGCGAGCTTGCGGCTCGGCTTGGAGAGAATTCAAAACGAAGGTCGCCGACTGGCAGGAAGCGAATCTCAAGTTCTCCAACCCGGCGGTCGTAGGCTGTGGTCACTTGAGGGCTCACGACGAAGTTCCGGCCATTTGGATAGTTGTCGCGAAATGCGGCGAGGTTGCGGATCCCAAACGCCTCTGCACTCCACTTGCACTCAATCGCATCAACTGTGTTGCGGCTGTGCGGTATGACGAAGTCCACCTCGCGCTGCTGCTTGTCGCGCCAGAAATGAATCTTCGTGACGGGAACGGACAGGAGTGTGTCGAGCACCAAGTGTTCCCAAAGCAAGCCGGCATCCTCGGACCTCACTTGATCCCATCCACGCGCGAAACAGACAAACCCTGT
>DATKCJ010000320.1:0-4470 GCA_035513275.1 Opitutaceae bacterium | reverse complement strand
CGAACTTGGGAATGTCTCCGGTCAGATGGCGGCGGCTTCATCGCCGATGCCCGACCCGGAGGCCGCGCTCGTGCGCGCGGTCGAAGGTTTCGCCCGGCTTGTGGCAGAGCGGACACCCGCAAGCGACGAGGCGTGGGATCGTGTGCTTAGCGATGCGCGCTATGCTGCTGGTTCGAATCCGAGGCGGATCGCATTCGTGGCGCTGGTAGGCGACACACGGGATGCGGTGGCTGCAACGGCACGGTAGATTCAGCCCCCTCCGCTGTAGCCCGCCGCGTGAGCGGCGGGACAAGAAGCGCAAGTCTGGCTCCGGTCCCTGCGCTCACGCGCAGGGCTACGACAGATCCAGCGATCGCTAATCAGGATTCGTCCTTCCGCTCCTTTGCGGGCTTCTCCGGAGGCTGGTGGAAAACTTCCTCCAGCTTGAGGCCCGTCAGTCGGCGCACGCCCGCGAACAGATACCAAAGGGCTGCGAGTGTCATGATCATGCTCGGAACGACGATCACTGGCCAGCTCAGCGCGGTCATCTTGCCGAGCTCCTCGTTGAACGCCGGCGTGCCCGATGGACTCTTGAGCAGGTAGCGCGCGAGTCCGAAGTTGAGCACCGAGCTCAGGAAGAACGAACCCGCGAGCAGCCATGTGGCGTGCACGAGCAGTCGCTCGAATGCGCGCACGTTTTCGCGTTCGATGAGGACGGCGTGCACCTTCGCAGTGTCGATCACCTTGTCGTTGTAGAGAAACGTGCGCACGAGGGGTGTCTTCGTCCAAAGCGATCCCAGCACGGCGATTCCGAAGATCGCCGGGATCGCGGCCTCCTTCACTGCGAACCAGATTCCGTCGACCTTCATCAACCCGAGCCCGCCGGTGAGGAGCACGCTCACGAAGCCAAGGATGGAGAAGAAGTTCCATTTGCGCCGCGTGACGAGGTCCCACGCTCCGTAGCCGAGCGGAAACGCGAGCGCGACCACGAGCGCCCAAACCGGGCCGAGTCGCGACTCGCTGCTGAGCTTGCTGAGGATCAACGCCGGCGCGGCGACGTTGAAGAGGATGTTGATGAGCAGGTTCTCCTGCTTTCCGGCGGGCGCCGTGGCTTGGGACATGGGAGGGCAAGCGAAGGGGATTCGCCGCCGGTTGAACAGGCGAATCTGGGGGTATGCAATTGTAGCCCGCTCCGTGAGGAGCGGGACATTCTGAGAGCAATAGATCGGAGTCCCTGCGCTCACGCGCAGGGCTACAGGGAAGTGGTGTCGATCTTGTAGCCCGCTGCGGAAGCAGCGGGACTCCGAGAATCCAAGGACCCGAGCGAACGGTCCCTGCGCTTCCGCGCAGGGTTACAGCTTTGCGCCTCTTTTGGCTTCGCCCACGCGAGGTGGCGGGACATGCTCGCCATCTCTCCATGCCACGCCCCGTGATTCTCCTCGGAGTCAACATCGACCACGCCGCGACGCTCAGGCAGGCCCGCTATCGCGATGCCGACGCGCAGCCCGCCGCGATGGTCGAGCCCGATCCGGTTGCGATCGCACTGCTCGCCGAGAAGGCCGGCGCCGACGGCATCACCGCGCACCTGCGCGAGGATCGCCGGCACATCCAAGATCGCGACATCCGGCGCCTGCGCGAGGCGGTCGCCACGCGGCTCAACTTGGAGATGGCATGCACCGATGAGATGGTGCGCATCGCGCTCTCCGTGAAGCCCGACATCTGCTGTCTCGTGCCCGAGAACCGCCAGGAACTCACGACCGAGGGCGGGCTCGACGTTCGAGGGAACCGCGCCCGCGTCGCCGAGACCGTGGCGGCGCTCACGGGTGCGGGAATTCCCACGAGTCTTTTCATCGATCCCGACGAGGAGTCGATCGCGCTCGCGGCCGAGGTGAAGAGTCCAGTCGTCGAGTTTCACACGGGCTCATTTGCGCATGCCTACCACGGCGCGAATCACGCCGCCGAATTCGAGCGACTGCGCGCGGCCGCCGAACTCGCGCACCAGCACGGCATCACTGTCAACGCCGGCCACGGGATCAACTACGCGAACATCGTAGAGATCCGGACGCTGCCGCACCTCAACGAACTGAACATCGGGCACAGCATCCTGTCGCGCGCGCTTTTCACGGGTGTGATCGACGCCGTCTCAGAAATGAAGCGACTGATGAACGAGCGGAAGTAGCGAGCATCGAGTAACGAGTGGTGAGCATGAATTCAGATTTCAAAGTTCGCGCGCTTCAGACTCTACTCGCTACTCACTACCCGCTACTCACTACTCAAGAATGACCCTCCAGCTTCCACCCGGCGGCGTGCTTCTTGGCCTTGGCTGCGACGTGATCGAGGTCGAGCGCGTGAAAGGCGTGCTCGAGCGGCAAGGAGAGCGTTTTCTCAAGCGTGTGTTCACCGAGGAAGAGCGTGCCTACTGCCTCTCGATGAAATACCCGTGGAAACATTTCGCTGCCCGATTCGCCGCGAAGGAGGCAGTCTCGAAGGCGTTCACCACAGGCATCGGCGCCGAGCTTGGCTGGACGTCCGTCTCGGTCTACCACGGCACACGCCACGAAGCTCTCGTGCGGCTCGACGAGAAGGGCGAGGCGCTGCTCAAGCAGGTGGGGGGCACTTCTGTGCAAATAAGCCTGGCTCACTCGGACACGGTCGCGATGGCCGTGGCCGCCATTTTGAAAAAGGAGGGCTGAAGACCATGCTTCGCTGGGCGCATCCAGTCATGACGTGCAAAGAGGCAGCCGCATGGGAGGGACGCCTCCTCGTCGGCGGAGAAGACGCGGCTTGGGAAGCGATGCGTCGGGCCGGCGCTGGCATCGGCCGCGCGATCGAAGACGACGCGCGCGAAACTCGCGGACACCGCCACGTCGCGCGCTGGCTCGTGCTCTCGGGCAAGGGCCACAACGGAGGCGACGCGATGCTCGCCGCGGCTGAAGCGATCGCGTGCGACAACGAAGCGGCGGTGACTGTCTGCTTCACGTCCGGCGAGAACGCGCTGCGTCCGCTCGCGCTTCGCGCATGGGAAACTCTGAAAGCCGCGGCTCCCGGGCGCGTGTCGGTCGTCGATGTCGGGGAGCTTGAGCAACGGCTTGCAGGAGGCGAGTGGTGGGATGTGGCGATCGACGGAATTTTCGGAATGCAATTCCGCCCGCCGTTGGGGAAGAACGATGCGAGTTTGTTGAGGGCGCTCAACGAGCACGCGGGCTTCGGTCTGCGCGCGGCGGTCGATCTGCCTTCGGGGCTCGGAGCGAAACGCGCGCGCACCGTCTTCCGCGCCGATTTCACCTACGCGCCGGGAATCGTGAAAGCGCCGGTCGTCGACGAGGCAAACCGCGACGCGACAGGACGCCTGCGCTACATCGACATCGGATTCTTCGACGCGACTGAGCCGCCGCTGCTGCACGAGCACGTGATCACCGAGGGCGCGCTCGATGCCCTTCGCGAGCCGCGGCCAGCGGTGTGCGACAAGCGCAGTTTCGGTCACCTCTTGATCGTAGCGGGGTCCGCAGCGATGCCAGGCGCGGCGTTGATGGCGACGCTCTCCGCCCTACGAAGCGGCGTGGGGCTCGTCACGGCGTGCGTGCCCGATCGCTTCGTGCCGACGTTTGCGGCGCGCGCGCCCGAGGCGATGTGGATCGGACTTCCCGACGGTGATCCGGGGCTTGCGATGGCGAGGATTGCACCGGTGTTGAAACGTGCGACCGCGATTCTTGCTGGGCCGGGTATCGGCCCGAATGCAGGACCAAGGGAACTGCTGGCGAACCTGCTCCGCAACGCGACGGTGCCGGTCGTGCTTGATGCTGACGCACTGCACGCCGAGCTTCTCGCGTCGGGAGTTCGCGAGCGCGGATTGCCAACGGTGCTGACTCCGCATGCCGGTGAGTTTGCGCGGCTGCGCGGACGCAAGGGAGCGGCGGGTTCGGCAGAGTTGATGAATTTCGCGCGCAAGCACGAGGCGACCTGCGTGCTGAAGGGCCCGTTGACGCGCTTAAGTGATGGCACCGGAGTCTGGCACAGCGTCTTCGGCGGTCCCGTGCTCGCGCGCGGCGGCAGCGGCGATGTGCTGGCAGGTTTGATCGCGGGTCGCGTGGCGACCGGTGCCGGAACGCTTGTCGAGCGTGTGGCCCAAGGCGTGGCGTGGCACGGCCTCGCGGCCGACAGCCTCGCGCGCACGACCGGCGCGACCTCGGCAGTTGCAACCGATCTGCTGTCGCATCTCGCGCCGGCGCTCCACGAACGGCGCCATGTCTGAAGCGCTCAATTCCGAGGGGGCGTATCTCGTCCTCAACGCAATTCCGAATATCGGGCCGATTACGACCAACCGGCTTCTGCAGAACTTCGATGGCGATCCGCTGCGAATTTTCACGGCGTCGGCGCGTGAACTCGAATCCGTGAACGGCGTCGGCCCGGTGATCTCGAAAACCGTGCGCGAGTGGCAGTCGCATTTCGACCTGGAGAAGGAGCAGGACAAGCTCGCGAAGACAGGCGTCG
>DATKCJ010000319.1:0-24954 GCA_035513275.1 Opitutaceae bacterium | reverse complement strand
CCGGCGTCGTCCCAGGACCACAGGAACGGATGTATCGCGGCAAACACCGCCGAGAACGCGAAGATGCCGATCCAAAGCGCCGCGGTTCCTCGCTTCTCGACGACGAAATAGCCCCTGAAGATGATTTCCTCGACGATTGCTGCCACAAGCGTCCACACCGCGAACAGCGGAGTCATCATCGACTGCTCTTCCGTGATCCCAAGCCACGATTCTCCGGCCGTTTCGGCAGCGACGAGGCCAATTCCGAGCGCGACACCGACAATCACAATTCCCCTCGGACTCGCGGTGGCGCCTGGAAGCGGGTGCTTGTGGTTGCTGTCGTTTCGCCGCTGAAAATCGCGCACCCAGAGCCACACGAATCCCAGGCCCACCACAATAACCGCGAGTATGAGCCACGGGTTTTCGTTCATCGGCAGGTGTCAATTAGGATTAGCCATTTTGGACGCGTCCGCACAAAGTTCGGACATGCAGCGGGCTGCGCAGATTCCATCCGAAAGAGGGTCCGGCCGGGACCTCGCCTCGCTGCTGGCGATGAACTCCGGCTCGCTCGCCGCACTCGAAGTCCTGCTTCGAGAGCAAGTCGGCTCCTTCGAGCCGGAAGTGCGGGATCTTGCGGCGTATTGTCTTGGCACATCAGGTAAACGACTCCGGCCATTGCTTGTTTTTCTGAGCGGATGGGAAGGCGAAGGGAAGGTCAATCCGGACCTCGTGAAAGCGGCGGCGGTCATTGAAATGGTCCACATGGCGACACTCGTTCACGACGACATCATGGATGGCGCCGCGATACGCCGGGGTCGGGCCACTGTTTCGGAAAGAGACGGACCATCTGTCGCGGTGTTGTTGGGGGACGCGCTCTTCTCCCAGGCGGTTGTCTTGTCCACGCAGTTCCCAGATGTGTTCGTGAGCCGGCGCATCGCTGAGGCCACCCGGCGTGTTTGCTCGGGTGAAATCATCCAGACGCTCGGGTCTTCTGGCGGCGCACCAGACCGGTCCCGATATGAACGTGTCATCGATTTGAAGACCGCGGAGTTGTTCTCGGTGTCCTGCGAACTCGGTTCAGCGCTGTCTGGCGCCAGGCCCGCGCGAGTGAGCTCAATCGCAGCGTTTGGGAGGCACTTGGGAGTCGCATACCAAGTCTACGATGACTTGGCCGATTTCGCCGGAGATGCGTCGGTGATTGGCAAGACACTCGGGACCGATTGGAAGAGCGGGAAACTCACACTCCCAGTGCTTGAGCTTCTCGATCGGATGCCAAGGGGCTCCTCTCCTGAGGTCCTCGCGGCGCTTGGTTCGGGGGACCCTGGGAAGCTGGAGCGTGTCAAACGCGAGATGCATGAACTAGGTGCCCTGAAAGCAGTCTTGGTTCGCATCCACATCGAGTTGACCGCGGCACGCGACCGCCTTGCTGCATTTCCGGAGACTGAGGATGTGACGCTGCTGCTTGACTTGTGCAATGTGCTCGAGTCTCAGGCATCAGCTATGGGGAGTATTCCCCGGGGTGTTTCCGGTTGATGAGCTGAGGGAGAGGCATACAATCCGTTTCTGCAATGGACTTGATCAAGACCTTTGGCCGGACAGTAACTGCCTCCCCGGAGAGGCAGGCGGAGGCTGACGTCGACTTGGAGATCGTCCGGAAGGTCCAAGCGGGAGAAGTGGCTGCGTTCGACGCGCTGGTGAAGAAGTATCGCGAGCGAATCTACTCTGTCGTTTACCACTTGACCAGTAACCGCGACGACGCCGCAGACTTGGCGCAAGACGCCTTCATCAAGGCATTTCAGTCCATTAATCGCTTCAAGGGGCAGTCCTCATTTTTCACGTGGCTCTACAGGATCGCGGTGAACACGACCTACACCCATCTGCGGAAATCCCGCCTTCGGTCGTTTTTCAGTCTCGACGATGTGAAAGAGGGCGGTGAAGGCGTCGAGTGGTTGAAGGAGCTGAGCGTCGAACCGTCGATCGGGAAAGCTGCTTACATCAAGGAGATACAGGAAAAATTGAACGAAGCGTTCCAGAAATTGTCTATCAAGCACAGAACTGTGGTCACTTTGTTTGAAATCGAAGGGTTCAGCCATACCGAGATTGCGGAGATTGTTGGGTGCTCTGAAGGCACCGTCCGCTCGCGTCTGCACTACGCCAAGCAACAGCTTCAGTCGGATCTGAAGGCATATTTGAAGTAATACGAAAATGGCCGAACATCGCCCTCAGATCTCGAAACCGACGCTTGAAAATCTCCTTGAGTTGAAGCGTCACGAGCGGCCACCGGAGGCGTTTTGGAACGCGTTCGATTCCCGGCTTCGTGAGAAACAACTCGCCGCTTTGATCCCCGTCGAGTCTGGGTGGTCGCGTTGGTATTTGGGCATCGGTCGGTTTGCCAAGTTCGGACTTCCGATGGCAGCGGCTGCTGCCGTGGTTGTAGGGATTGTTTCATTCAATCGCCAGTCGTTGAACATTTCGCCTTCTGCTTCGCCTGACCGCAGTGTTGAGAATCGCGATCTCACATCCGCAAGCGCATCCGCCGCGGATATGGCGGAAGTTGCAGATCCGGTGGATAGCGGCATCCGAACCGTGGTCATCGAGGCTGCTCCCCAGATTGCTGAAGGTCCGTCGAATAAAGCCATGGACGCCGAGCAAATCGCCCGGACGCTTCCGTGGCTCGCCAATGTCGACTTCAAGCGCGATTCGAAGAATGAATCAGGCATCAACCTCGTCGAGCCGCTGAACGTTGATCGCGGACCAACCGCTCTCGCCATGGCCTCTTTCGAGAACAACAAGCCAAATGCGCAACCCGTCTGGGCACCGACGGAGCAAAACCTTCGCCAGGCTGTTGCGTCGGAGATCGGCATCTCATCGCCGGTTGTCGACAAGTCGAATCGGGCTTGGATGACGCGTTTGGTCGCCGGCAATTCAGGCTCGAGTTTCTCTGATTCTCGGATCGAGTCGGAGTATCCGCGCGAGTTGACGCGTGTGGGGCTCACCTCCTCAACGCTTTCGATCAAGTTCTGATCGCTTCGCGCCTGTCCGCTCGCGCGAGCGATCGCTGGCGTCCCATTTTGCTGTGACATCCCATGTCACCGGGGCTAGCTTGCGCCCGTCATGAGAATTGAGCGCGACTCCATGGGGGAAATGGCCGTTCCAGACGACGCGCTCTACGGCGCCTCGACCCAGCGCGCGGTTCTCAACTTTCCGATCAGCGGCCGGCCGATGCCGCCGGCATTCATTCACGGGCTCGGCCTCGTGAAGTTCGCATGCGCCCGCGCCAACACCGAACTTGAGCTCCTGCCGGAATCGAAAGGCCGACTCATCGAGTCTGCCGCACTCGAGATCGCGACAGGGAAACTCGACCGGGAATTCCCGGTCGACGTCTTTCAAACGGGCTCCGGCACCTCGACCAACATGAATGCGAACGAGGTGATCGCGAACCGCTGCAGTCTCGCCTCTGGCAGGAAGATTGGGTCGCGCGACCCCGTTCATCCGAATGACGACGTCAATCTCGGTCAATCTTCCAACGACGTCATCCCAACGGTGCTGCACGTTTCGGTCGCCGTCGCGCTAAAGGAACGACTCCTGCCGGCTCTCACGCAACTGCACGGCGAACTCGAGGCGAAAGCTAGCGCTTGGTCCGGCATCGTGAAGATCGGCCGCACTCACCTGATGGATGCCACGCCACTCACGCTCGGCCAGGAATTCTCCGGATATGCGGCGCAAGTGAAGAAGGCGAACGGTCGCATCGAGCGAGCCATCGATGCTATTCGCGAACTCGCCATCGGCGGCACAGCCGTCGGCACGGGTATCAATGCCGATCCACGTTTTGCTCCGCTGGTCTGCCGGGTCCTCTCGGAGAGGACGGGCATCGAATTCCGTGAGGCGGCGAATCACTTCGAAGCTCAAGGCGCTCGCGACGATTGTGTCGAAGTTGCCGGCCAGCTTGCCGCGGTGGCGGCGAGCCTCGCAAAGATTGCGGGCGACATCCGCCTTCTCGGCTCCGGGCCGCGAAGCGGGATTGCCGAGATCAAGTTGCCAGCGACTCAGCCCGGCAGCTCGATCATGCCTGGCAAAGTGAATCCCGTCATGTCGGAGATGCTCATCCAAGTTTGCATCTACACACAGGGTCTCTCCTCTGTCGTGCAAGCTTGCGGTCGCGACGGGCACTTCGAGCTCAACGTCACCATCCCGCTCATCGCGCACGCTCTCCACGAGTCGATCCACTGTCTGTCCAACGGCACCGCGCAATTCGCAAAGGAATGCGTTGCAGAAATCGAGCCGGACGAAGCGCGCTGCCGCGAACTTGTCGACCGCTCGCTCATGCTCGTCACAGCGCTCAATCCACTCATCGGCTACGACAAGGCCGCGGAGGTCGCAAAGCGTGCGCATGCGAGTGGCCGCACGCTCCGCGAAGTCGTTCTAGAAATGAAACTCCTCGACGCCGCAACGCTCGACAAGGCGCTCGAGCCGCTCGGCATGACGCGTCCCGGCGCCTCGGGCTCTGCAAGCGGCGGCTGATCCGCATGGCCGCTCACCAAGCCACGCTCACGATCAGGACTTCCGGCCGGGGCCTCGTCGAATTCACAGACGCAGTCGCAGCCGAGGTGCGCAAGTCCGGCATCGCCACCGGGGTCGTTACGATCTTCTGCACTCATACGAGCTGCAGCCTCGTGATCATGGAAAACGCCGACCCGTCCGCGCGCGCCGATCTCGAGGCGTGGATGGATCGGCTCGTGCCTGACGGCGACACGCGATTCACCCACGACGCCGAGGGTCCTGACGACATGCCCGCGCACATCAAGATGGCTCTCACGCGCACGAGCGAAACGATTCCCATCACGGGCGGTCGCCTGCGACTCGGCACGTGGCAAGGGCTCTACCTCTGGGAACACCGCTCAGCACCGCACAACCGCGCAGTCGTCGTGACGGTGATCGGAATGTAGGAGCCCACTCGCGGGCGATTCCTTCATTCTAATCAGTAAAACTTCAGCTTCGGCAGATCCTGGCCGTCAACGACGCCGACCGGGCAGTCGTTCGCGTCGGTGACGACCAGGTCGTCAATCTTGTGCTGCTCAAACATCCGCAATGCATCGATCGCGAGCGTGCCGACTGTGATCGTCCGCGGCGCGCGCGACATGAATTCCGATACCGGGCGTCCGAGAAAATCGGGGTGGGCGAGGGCGCTTCGCCTGAAGTCGCCGTCGGTGAACACGCCCGTCAGCTTCCCGCCTTCGCCTGTGAGAGCGAGTATGCCCGCCTTGGCCTTCGTCATCGCGAGGATCGCGTCCTGAGTCGGCGATGTCTCGTCGAGCACCGCGAGTCGCTCGCCGGTTCGCATGATGTCGTCGACCTTCAGTAGCAGGACCATCCCGAGGTTTCCGGCAGGATGGAAGCGCGCGAAGTCCTCTCGCGAAAGCCCACGCGACTCTAGCAATACCATCGCGAGCGCGTCGCCGAGTGCGAGCGCCGCAGTCGTGCTGGCGGTCGGGGCGAGTTTGAGCGGGCAAGCCTCGCGAGGCACACTGTAGGTGAGCACTAGGTCCGATCCCGCGGCTAGCGGCGAGTCGGGGTGGCCTGTGATTGTCACCACTTTCACGCCGAAACGCCTCAGAATAGGGCAGACGCGAAGGAGTTCCTCCGTTTGTCCGCTGTTGCTGAGCAGAAATGCGAGATCGCCCTCGGCGCACAGCCCCAGGTCGCCGTGCAGGGCCTGCGTGGCATCCAGGAAGTTTGCCGGCGCTCCGATGCTGTTGAACGTCCCGGCGAGTTTCTGGCAGATGTGCGCGGACTTTCCGACGCCTGAAAAGATCAGTTTCCGGCCCGCGTCGAGCGTCGACTCGATCATGCCGAGCACATCGACAAAGTCCTGCCCGAGCGTCTCGGCTGTCGCGCGTATTGCATCGCGCTCGATTTCGAGGCACTCTCTCGCGCGTTGGATCGCTGTCTTGGGGTCGATGGACATCTGTCGAAAGTTTTGCCGGGTAGCGCTGCGCGACCGTATGCTGATTTTCTTGCCGTTCAAATCCTTTTGGGACACGCCTCCCATTCACATGCGCTTCAAGCCCGGAGCCATCCGCCTCATTCTGCTCGTGGTCCTCTCAGGCGCGTTGTTCACGGCGTGCGAGCCTCGCGATTCGATGCCGTTCACCTCTGAAGTCGACGAGCCGCACTTCCGCCGCGGCTCTCAACTCCTCAAGGCTGGCCGCACGCAGGAGGCGCTTGCCGCGTTTCTGAAGGTGATCGAGAAACGTGGCAGCGACGCTCCCGAGTCTCACCTCGAGGTCGGCCTGCTTTACCTGCAGAACATCAAAGACCCGATCGCGGCGATCTACCACTTCAGGAAATTTCTCGAACTGCGGCCAAACAGCCCGCAGGCCGACTTGGTGCGACAGCGCATCGAGACGGCGACCAAAGAATTCGCCCGCACGCTGCCGGCACAACCGCTAGAGGGGCAATTGCAGCGGCTCGAGTTGATGGACCTCGTCGAGAAACTCCAGGCGGAGAATTTCCAGCTCAAAGACGAGATATCACGCCTTCGCGGGATGCCGCCGTCGAGCCGTCCGGTGATCAGCGACGGCACCGCCGACCGGTCGACTTCAGCAGTTTCGGACGAGCCGGATGCATTGCCGGCGACACCTGTCACGCCGTTCGGTCAGCCCCGACAGGCGCCGACCGCCCCGGCTTTTGATCAGCAAGCGGCGGCCGAGCAACAACCGGGCACAGTCAGGAGCCATGTGGTAAGGCAAGGCGACACACTTTACCGGCTCAGCACCCAGTATTACGGCACAGGACGGCGCTGGCGCGAACTCTACGAGGCGAATCGCGACGTGATGCGGAGCGAGACCGATCTGCGGATCGGAATGACTCTGAAGATTCCCTGAGCCGCGCGCGGCTCACGCGATCAACCGCATGTGCTCGACCTTCGCGCACCGGTCGGCAATCACCGTCAATCCCGCCGCCTCGGCACGCCTCGCGGCGTCAGCGTCCATGAGACCGAATTGGAACCACACAGCGCCTGCCTTTGCGGCGATTGCCTCGTCGACGATCGCCGAGAGTTCATCCGACGGCCTGAAGCAATCCACGATGTCCGCTCGCGGCGCAGTCGCGAGCGACGCGTGGCATGCAACTCCAAGGATCTCGCGCGCCTTGGGGTGGATCGGGATGATCGAGTAGCCGGCGCGCTGCAGGTAGGCGGCGACACGGTGGCTGTCCTTCGACGGGTCTGTCGAGAGTCCGTAGACGGCGATCGTCCGGGCACTTCGGAGAAGCGACGAGATCGCCACCTCGTCGGACCAGCGGCTCAGCTCTGCGGCTGTTGGAGATGTGTTCATCAAAGTCCTGCAAGCCTATGCGCACAGCTGGCGCGCCGCAACTCGTTCGACAGCAGACAGGTCCGTCGGTCGAAGCACGCCGTCTAATGTGCCTTTCGAGTTGTGCTATTGACCGCCGAAATCCCAGTTCTCTTATTGAAAACGAGTCTCAATTGCTCTTACCTCGTCGCATGTCCCCAATGCCCCTCAATCAAAGCCCCGGGCTGATGCCCCTGTGCCAGCTCACAAAGGGCTGCGTCGGCATGGTGCGCGAGTTGGGGGGAACCCAGTCGATGAACCTGCGTCTCCGGGAACTTGGCTTCTCCGAGTCGGCCCGGGTGACCAAGATTTCCGGCCACTCCACTGTGATCTGCGACATTTGTGGTACGCGCCTGGCGCTGAGCCATGACCTCGCGCGGACGATCTTGGTGCAGCCCTTGGCTGCGGCGGGTTAAACCACCCGGAGCGTGGAGAGAGCTCTCGTGTCGCTGAACTTATCCCAACTCGTCGCCGGCGACTCGGCGAAAATTGTTGAGATGCCGACAGTGGGCACAGCGTTCCTTCGACTGCGCGAGATGGGCCTCCTTCCCGGCACCAAGGTGAAGCTCATCCGCAAGGCGCCGCTCGGTGATCCGCTCGAAATCTCCGTGCGCGGCTACAACCTCTCTCTCCGCGGCACCGAGGCCTCGGCGATCCAAGTCGAGCGCGTCGAAGGGGCCTGAAACGGATGTCGACTGAAACAGCGGCCCCAAGCGTTGTCGCCAACCCGACCGAAGGCCCCGTGTTTGCAATCATCGGCAACCCAAACAGCGGCAAGACCACTCGCTTCAACGTACTCACCGGCCTGCGTCAGAAGGTCGGGAATTACCCCGGCGTGACCGTCGAGAAAAAGGTCGGCGTTTGCTACTCGCAACATGGCCGACCCATGAAGGTGATTGATCTGCCGGGCGCCTACAGCCTCGCGGCCCGCTCGCCGGACGAGGCGGTGCTGCGCGACGTCCTGCTTGGCCGGCGCACCGATACCGCGCGGCCCGACCGCGTCGTGTGTGTCGTCGACGCGTCGAACCTCGAGCGAAATCTCTACCTCGTATCGCAGGTTTGCGATCTCGGCCTGCCCGTGATCGTTGCGCTCAACATGGTCGACCTCGCCGAAGAGGCGGGCATCGATGTGAACGCCGTCGAGCTCGAGCGCGTTATCGGCGTGCCGGTGATTCGCTGTCAGGCCAGCACCGGCATGGGCGTCCTTGCCCTGCGACTCGCGATGAGCCGCGCGGAGCTCGCGCGGCCCGCGTTCGAGTGGAAGATTCCCGATAAGATTGTCCCTGCCGTGAATGAGGTCATCCACGGCCTCACCGCGCGCGAAGGTCGCGATCGCATCGGTGCTCAGGCCGAGGCGCTCACATTACTGTCCGATCGCGAGAATTTCCCGCTGGCCGGCTCGTCGGCGCCTTCGCCGATCGCGCTCGATGTGGTGAACCGCCACGAAGAGTTGTGGCGCAAGGAAGGCTACGACTGGCGTGGCGCGCTCGTCGCCGCGCGCTACGACGCGATCGGCTTGGTTCTCGAGCGCGTGCAGCGAAGCAAGCCGCGCATCGGTGTCGCGATGTCGGACCGCATCGACGCGGTCGCAGTGCATCCGGTCTGGGGATGGTTCGTTCTCGGCGCGGTGATGACGGGGCTGTTCCTCTCGATCTTCTCGTTTGCCGAATACCCGATGAACTGGATCGACTCGGGCGTGGCGATGCTGGGCGACGCAGTGCGCGGCAACATGGCGTCCGGCGATCTGCGCGACCTCATCACCGATGGCGTCATCGCGGGCGTCGGCGGCGTGATCATCTTTTTGCCGCAGATCCTGATTTTGTTTTTCTTCATCGGGCTGCTCGAATCGACCGGCTACATGGCGCGCGCGGCGTTCATCATGGACCGGCTCATGAGCCACGTGGGCCTGAGCGGCAAGGCGTTCATCCCGCTGCTGAGTTCCTACGCGTGCGCGATCCCAGGCATCATGGCCACCCGGACGATCGAGGATCGCAAGGACCGTCTCGTCACGATCCTCGTCGCACCGTTGATGAGCTGCTCGGCACGGCTGCCGGTCTATATCCTGATGATCGCAGCGCTCGTGCCCGGCGAGCGCGTGCCGCTGCTCACGAAGGTGGGAATCATGCTTCTCATGTATGCGCTCGGCACGATCGGCGCATTCCTGTTTGCGTGGCTCTTCAAGCGCGTGCTGCTGCGCGGCGAGACTCCGCTGATGATCCTGGAACTGCCGCCCTACCGCGTGCCTTCGCTGCGCGCCGTGGCGATGCACATGTTCGAGCGGGCGTTCCTTTTCTTGAAACGCGCGGGCACGGTCATCCTCGGCATCTCGATCATACTTTGGTTTCTCACTGCCTACCCGAAGCACGAGAATCCCGAGGCAACCGCCGCCGCGCAGATCGAAGGCAGCTTCGCGGGCAGCGCGGGCAAGCTGATCGAGCCCGCGATCGAGCCGCTGGGCTTCGACTGGCAGATCGGGATCGGACTGATCGCTTCGTTCGCGGCGCGCGAGGTGTTCGTGAGCTCTATGGCGGTCGTGTTCAGCGCAGGCGACGATGCCGACGAGACTTCTTCCACGCTGCGGCAAGCGCTCCTCGATGCGAAATGGCCCGACGGCAGGCAGCTCTTCACTCCACTGGTTTGCTTCACGCTGATGGTGTTCTATGTTTTCGCCATGCAGTGCATCAGCACCATCGTGATCGTGCGGCGTGAGACCAACTCGTGGGCGTGGCCGCTTTTCCAGGTCGGCTACATGACCGGGACTGCGTGGCTCGCGAGCTTCGCCGTTTATCAGGGCGGAAGAGCGCTCGGTTTCTCATGAGCGCCGAATGGCAGACATGGGCAGCGCTCGGTGTCGTGGCGATAACGGCGGTGCTCTTCGTGGTGCGCGCTGTTCGCCGACGTCGCGCGGCTAAAAACGGTTGCGCCAACGCGGCGGACTGCGGTTGCGGCGGCGCAAAACTCGGCGACCTTCGCCCGGGCACCAAGCGACGGTGAATGCGGCGGAAAACTTTCGCGCAGTCGGCCGCGGGGCGATTGCGGCGCGCGGGCTGACGGGGCGCTGTCCGAACTGCGGCACGCTTGGAATGCACCGCGATTGGTTTCACCTTCGGCCGCGATGCAAGCGCTGCGACCTCGACCTCGAGATGGACGAGGGTTTCTACTCGGGCACGACGTCGTTCGGCTACGTGCTGATCCTGCTCGTGGTCGTGCTGCCCGTCGTGTTTCTCGTAATCTTCGACGTGGTCGGCGTGATTGGCGCAATCGCGATCTGCGTCGTCGGAACAGTCGGCCTGACCGTCGGGCTCTATCCGGTGATGCTTAGCTGGGTGCTGATGAGCTACTACCTTTGGTTTCCCGAGCAGCTCCCCGCCAACGGCGGCACCGGCCGGCCGAAGTGACGCGGTTTTACTCGCGCGACTCGCGCGAGTTGCCGCGATTGTATGCCCGGTAGAGCAGTGCGCCGAGGCCGATGAGCGCGCACCCAAATCCGACAAACGCGAGCCGCCCGGCGATCGGATTGGGAACGAGCGCGAGCAACAGCACGAAGAGACCGTAGGCACCGGCGAGGCCACCGAGCACTGCACCCTGGCGGCCGTCCATTTTCGCGGTTTCGTCCCCGGAGTGCACCGGGGTGGCGAGGTTCTCCCAGTAAATCTCCTCATCGACCTTTCGCTGGCCTGTCGGCTCGCGATAGAACCGGCGCGTGAAGAGAAACCACATCGGCAGGATCGTCGCGCCGAGCACGAGGCCTTGGACGGCGTCCCAGTCGTTTACCTCGCGCGCGGAGAGGCTGAGGTCGAACGTCGCATTCCACCACGCTCCGGGGAACACGAACCGCGAGAACCACGAGATCACGAGCCCGAGCACAACGGTCGACCACGCCGACCAGTCGGGTGTGCGTCGCACGAATACCATCAGGATCAGCGGAATCGTCACGGGCACGCTCACGAGTGCGCTGAACTGTTGCATCAGGTCAAACAGGCTGAGGTCCTTCAGGTTGTTGAGAAAGAGTCCGCTCAGGATGATCACCCCGCCGAAGCCGAGCGTCGCGAGTTTGCCCGCGATGAGTTGCTCGCCCTCGCTCGCATTGGGACGAAGGATAGGCCGGTAGAAATTGCGGACGAAGATGCCGGCGTTCCGGTTCAGTCCGCTGTCAGTCGACGAGATCGTGGCGGCAAACATCCCGGCTATGAGCAGGCCGATCATACCCGACGGAAGCGTTTTCAACGCCATCACGACGAACGCCGCCTCCGATGGATCCTTCAGCGACGGAAACATTGCTGCGAGATCCGGATGCTGAATGCGCGCCACCATCGGCGGAATGAACCAGATCACCGGGCCGACAAGCATGAGCGCACCTGCAAACCATGCGGCCCAGCGCGCGTGGCGGCTGTCTTTCGCATAGAGGTATTTGGGCGCCTCCAGGACGCCGTTCGTTGCCGTGAACTGCTTGAAGAACATCAGGAAGATCCAGAGCACGGCGAGGAGCGGGTAGTTGATGCCGTTGCCGAAAGCCCACGATTCTGTCGGAAACTCGCGCACGATCTCGCCGATTCCGCCGACCGAGACGAGCGAGTAGATCGCCGCCGTGAGCGCGATGAGCATCAGGATGAGCGTCTGCATGAAATCGCTCGAGACCACGGCCCACGAGCCGCCGATCGTGGAGTTGAAGACGACGATCAGGCCAGTGACGATGATCGTGAGCTTGAGATCGAATCCGAATACCGCGTGCAGGAATACCGCGAGCCCATTGAGCCAGAGTCCGGCGTAGATGACGCTTGTGGGCAGCGAGATCCAGGTGAAGAACTGTTCGTTTGCCGGGCCGAATCGCTGCCGCACCGCCTCCATTGGCGTGATCACGCGCAACTGGCGCATCTTCGGCGCGAAGTAGAGCGCGCACGCGAAAAAGCCCACTGCGTTCCCGAGGTAGATCCAGAGGATGTTCGTGCCGTCGGTGTAGGCGCGGCTCGCGCCACCGGTGAACGTCCACGCGCTGAACATGTTCATGAACGCGCTCGCGCCTGCCATCCACCAGAGCATCTGCCCGCCGCCGCGGAAGTAATCGCTCGTGTTGTGCACGAACCGCCGCGTGATCCATCCGATCGACGCGAGGAAACAAAAATAGAAAACGAGGACTCCGTAATCGAGCGGCGTGACTTGCATCGGTGGGGTGGAAAAGAATCCCGCTCATTACGGAAGGCGCGTCAATCGCGACGGGATGCATCCGGTTGATGCCGAAGGGATGGTATCCTTGCTCGGCCGGGCGAGCCGCCGCTTTTGAGCGGTGCAGCGGGTCCGTTCGTCGCGCCGCAGGCGCCTTGGAGTGCGCCAGTCCTCTGGCGCTTTGTTCGCATTAGATGGAAAGCACCACTCCAAAACGCTGGCGCGCACGATTGAAGCCGGTCCTTTGATGCAGTCCTCCTTCGCCAAGGCTACGGAGGACAGTTTTCTTTCGGCTTCCGAAAGAAAACTGGCGGAGAGGGGGGGATTCGAACCCCCGGTAGCATTGCTGCTACACGTGCTTTCCAAGCACGCGCGATCGACCACTCTGCCACCTCTCCGAGTCTTCCCCTAGCGCCCCGAGTGGGGCAAACCGGGTGTTCAAGGGGCTGAGATAAGAGTCCGGCGCGCGGGGCGGTCAACCTCGAAAACCTCAAGTCCCGATCGGCTCGCGCCCGCACAAATTACCGGGCGAGGCCACCCGCATTAGCGGTGCTTGTGATTTCCCGCGCACGTCTTGCGAAGTGGGAGAACCTTCTTGCCGCATCCAACCGCCAAAAGTAGCGTCGGGGCTCACTTTTCCCGCGAGATTCAACTCACAACCATGGTAGCTCCAGTCACTGAGATCGGTTACAACAGCAAGGTCGAGGGCGAGGTGATCGTCACTCGAGCCGATGCCGTCATCAACTGGATCCGCTCCAACTCGATCTGGCCGATGCCAATGGGTCTCGCGTGTTGTGCGATCGAGCTGATGGCGGCCGGTTGCTCGCGTTTCGATATCAGCCGGTTCGGCGCCGAAGTGATGCGTTTCTCGCCGCGTCAGTCCGACTGCATGATTGTGGCCGGCACTGTGACTTACAAGATGGCCGTCCACCTGCGTCGCATCTACGACCAGATGGCTGCGCCGAAATGGGTGATCGCGATGGGCGCGTGCGCCTCCACCGGCGGCATGTATCGCTCCTACGCCGTCCTACAGGGAGTCGACCGCATCGTCCCCGTCGATGTCTACATCAGCGGATGCCCACCTCGGCCCGAAGCCCTTCTCGACGGGCTCATCAAGCTCCAGAGTAAGGTCAAGCGGGAGTCGTCCGCGAAGAATCTCCTCCGCGCCTGACGCGCCCGCCGCACTTGCCGAAATGACAGCCGCCGCCGAACTGACGACTGCCCTTGGGGCGCAATGGCCCGGGATCACCGAGCGTCCGAGCCTCGATCACCCGGCGTTCGACGTGCCGCTCGACAGCCTCGTCGCGGTGCTGCGTCACCTGCGCGACTCGCAAGGCTACGACTTCCTCGCAGACATCACCGCCGTCGACTGGAAGGACCGCACGCCGCGGTTCACGGTCGTCTACCACCTGTTCTCGACGACGCATCACAACTACGTCCGGATCGCAGCCGATTGCGCGGGCGACACCGTGAACCCCGAGGCACCGTCGATCGTCGAACTCTGGCCCGGCGCCAACTGGCACGAGCGCGAGTGCTTCGACATGATGGGCGTGAAGTTCCTCGGCCACCCCGACCTGCGCCGCATCCTGATGTGGGACGGCTACCCGTATTTTCCTCTGCGCAAGGAGTTCCCGCTCGCTGGTATCGAAACCGTTTTGCCCGACGACGAGATCGCCGCCGTGACCGGCGAGCCCGTCCGTCCCGCGCCGATGGCCGGGGGCCCGTTTGTCGCGACGCCGGGGCTGCTCGTGAGCGAGAACGAGCCGCGCGCAAAGGACGAGAGCTGGAACGAACGAAAGGCGAAGCCCGACGCCTGACGCGCGCGCGCCCACACCGATGCCGAAGGAGATTTCCATTCCAGACACCGGGGCCCGCGTGGCGATGGCCACCCACGACTTCGACACTGAGAAGCTCGAGCTCAACATCGGCCCGTCGCACCCGAGCACGCACGGCGTGCTGCGGCTAAAGGTCGAGCTCGACGGCGAGATCGTCACGAAGTGCGATCCGGTGATCGGCTACCTGCATCGTGGCGACGAGAAGATCGCCGAGAACATGACCTACAACCAGTTCGTGCCCTACACGGACCGGCTCGACTACATCGCGCCGCTCGCGAACAACGTCGCCTACGCGCTCGCCGTCGAGAAACTCGCGAAGCTCGAGACCCCCGAGCGCTGCCAGGCGATCCGCCTGCTGATTTGCGAACTCGCGCGCATCTCGTCGCACCTGCTCGGCATCGGCGCGTTCGCGATGGATGTCGGCGCGTTCACCGTGTTCCTCTTCACGTTCGAGGAACGCGAGAAACTCTACCGGCTTTTCGAGGAGCTGACGGGCGCGCGCTTTACGACGAGTTACACGCGCATCGGCGGCCTTCAGCGCGACATACCCGAGGGCTGGCTCGAGCGCGTGTCGGCGTTCTGTGAGCAGTTCCTCCCGATCATCGAGGAGAGCGACAAGCTTTTGCTTCGAAACAAAATCTGGATGGACCGCACCGAAGGGGTCGGCGTCATCTCGAAGGAGGACGCGATCGCCTACGGACTCACCGGCCCGAACCTTCGTGCGAGCGGCGTGGCGCTCGATCTGCGCAAGGACAAGCCTTACCTCGGCTACGAGAGGTTCGAGTTCGATGTGCCGGTTGGCACGCGAGGCGACAGCTACGACCGCTACATCTGCCGCATCGAGGAGATGCGCCAGAGTGTTCGGATCATCCGGCAGCTCATCCCGAATTTTCCCGGTGGCGCGTGGTATGCCGAGGATGCGAAGCGCATCTTCGCGCCGCCGAAGGCGAGGGTGCTCACGAAAATGGAGGAGCTCATCCAGAATTTCATGATCGTCACCGAGGGACCCCAGATGCCCGCCGGCGAGGTCTACTTCGAGGCGGAGAACCCGAAAGGCATCCTCGGATTCTACATCGTTTCGAAGGGCGGCGGAGTGCCGTGGCGGTTGAAGATCCGCTCACCCTCGTTCTGCAACTTGAGCATCCTGCCCAAGGTCTGTGTCGGCTCGATGATCTCCGACGTCACTGCGATCCTAGGGTCGTTCGACTTCGTGATGGGGGAGTGTGATCGATGAGCATGAATCAAAGTAGCGAGCATCGAGTAGCGAGTAGTGAGCATGTGACCCATGGTCGTGGGTCGCTCCTGGCGTCAGTTCCGTGTCTGTTCTTCAACTCGCTACTCGCTACGCGCTACTCGCTACCAATCATCCGCTGCCGAACAGTTGTTCCATCCCGGCGATGAATCTGAAGCCAGCAACTCTTACTGCGATCGACGAGGCGATCACGCACTACCCCAACAAGCGCAGCGCGTCGCTGCCTTTGCTACACCTCGTGCAGGAGGATCAGGGCTACATTTCCGACGCCGCGATCGAGTGGATCGCCGCGAAGCTCGGCCTGCAGCCGATCAACATCTACGAGCTCGTCACGTTCTACCCGATGCTCCGGCGCAAGCCGATCGGCCGCCGCCACATCAGGGTCTGCCGCACGCTCTCGTGCGCGCTGGTCGGCGGTTACCGAGTCTGCGAGACGTTCAAGAAGGAGTTTGGCTGCGAGCTCAACGAGGTCTCACCCGGCGGCGACGTCACGATCGAGTTCGTGGAGTGCCTTGCGAGCTGCGGCACCGCGCCGGTCGTGATGATCGACGACGACCTGCACGAGAAGGTCGACGTCGCGAAGGCGAAACAACTCAGCGACCAAATCAAAGCCGAGTCGACGAAGAGCCGTTAAGCGGGAGCCAAAATCGAAAATCGAGAATCCAAAATCGAAAATCCTGATGCCCGCCCCCGAACAACGCCGGATGATCTTCGCTCACATCGATGAGCCGGGCTACACGCGCGACATCGCGTGCTACCTCAAGCACGGCGGCTACGAGGTGATGAAGAAGGCGTTCAAGCGCCAGCCCGCCGAGCTCATCGAGGAAGTCAAAACATCCGGCGTGCGCGGCCGTGGCGGCGCGGGATTCCCGTGCGGCGTCAAATGGACGCTCGTCGACCGCAAAAGCGGCAAGCCGATCTACCTCGTCGTGAATGCCGACGAGAGCGAGCCCGGCACGTTCAAGGATCGCTACATCATCCACCAGGATCCGCATCAGCTCATCGAGGGCATGATGATCACGTGTTTCGCGAATAACGTGAAGCAGGCCTACATCTACATTCGCGGCGAGATGCCGCAAGGCGCGCGGATTCTCGAGGAGGCGATCCGCGAGGCACGCGAGCACAACTTTGCCGGCGCGAACATCCTCGGCTCCGGCTACTCGTGCGACATCTTCGTGCACCGCGGCGCCGGCGCCTACATCTGCGGCGAGGAAACCGGCCTCATCGAGTCGATCGAGGGCAAGCGTCCGTATCCACGCATCAAGCCGCCGTATTTCCCGGCGGTCCTCGGTTTGTGGCAGTGCCCCACGATCGTGAACAACGTGGAGACCATCTGCCACGTGAAGCACATCGCCGACATGGGAGGCGACGCCTACTCGCTCATCGGCACGCCCGGCAACACAGGCACACGCATCCTCTGCGTGAGCGGCCACGTGCAGCGCCCCGGCTACTACGAGTTCGAGGTTGGCAAGCTCACACTGGGCCAACTCCTCCACGACGTCTGCGGCGGACCGCTGCCCGGACGCACGTTCAAGGCGATCATCCCCGGCGGCTCGTCGGCGAAGGTCCTGCGTTGGGGCGAGCGTTTCAAGGGCAAGCTCCGCAGCGGCCAGGCGTTCGAGTGGGGCGTTGAGGACATCCCGCTCGACTTCGACAGCATGGCCGCCGTGGGCACGATGGCCGGCTCGGGCGGCGTGATCGTGATGGACGACTCGGTCTCGATGGTCGAGGCGCTCGCCAACATCAACGCGTTCTACGCGCACGAGAGCTGCGGCCAGTGCACACCGTGCCGCGAGGGCTCGCTGTGGATGAAGAAGATCACAACGCGCATGGTCCACGGCGCCGCGCGCAAGGAGGACGGCCAACTGCTCGTCTCCGTCGCCGACCAGATCGCCGGCCGCACCATCTGCGCCTTCGGCGAGGCATGCTCGTGGCCCACGCAGAGCTTCGTCGCCAAGTTCAAGGACGAGTTCGAAACCTACGCCACTTCGAAGCCGGCAGAGACAACCACACTGATTTGATCACCACGAAATACACGAAACACACGAAATGAAATCCACGACAAACACCTTAGGCGCCCTGAAGCCCTTTCGTGTATTTCGTGTGTTTCGTGGTTAACACTTCTTCTCCGTAATGTCCGCTCCCTCCAAGCCCGACCTGGTCACCGTCAACATCGACGGCCGCGATTTGCTCGTGCCGAAAGGCACGAACATCATCGAGGCGGCGTCGAAGCTCGGCGTCGAGGTGCCGCACTATTGCTACCACCCGAAGCTGAGCGTTGTCGGCAATTGCAGGATGTGCCTTGTCGAAATGGGAATGCCAGCGCTCGATCCCTCGACGCGCACGCCTCTCACTGACCCGGCGACGGGCAAGCCCATGGTCAACTGGATCCCGCGTCCCCAAATCGGCTGCGCCACCTACGCGAGCCCGGGAATGCACATCCGCACGAACACTCCCCTCGTGAAGGACTGCCGCGAGGGCGTGATGGAGTTTCTCCTCGTCAACCACCCGCTCGACTGCCCGATCTGCGACCAGGCCGGCGAATGCAGCCTTCAGGAGTTTGCCACGGGCTACGGCCGCGGCTACTCGCGCTTCATCGAACCGAAGAACGTGAAGCCGAAGCGCACGTTGCTCGGTCCGCGCGTCGTGCTCGACGACGAGCGCTGCATCCTTTGCTCGCGCTGCATCCGCTTCACGAAGGAGATCGCGAAGGACGACGTGCTCGGCTTCATCGACCGCGGAAGCTACAGCACGCTCACGTGCTTCCCGGGCAAGCAGCTCGAGAACAACTACTCGCTTAACACGGTCGACATCTGCCCCGTCGGCGCACTCACGAGCATGGACTTCCGATTCAAGATGCGCGTGTGGTTCCTCAAGACCACGCCCAGCATCTGCACCGAGTCGTCCGCCGGCACGAACACCGAGGTCTGGAGCCGCGAGGGCAAGATCTACCGGATTACCCCGCGCCGCAACGACGCCGTCAACGACACATGGATGACCGACAGCGGCCGCGAACTCTACAAGCTCGTCGAGTCTCCCGACCGCCTCCGCGAAGCTTCGATCGACGGCATCACTGCGACACCCGCCGCCGCAATCCAAGCCGCCGCTGACCTCCTCTCCGGTTCCCACAATCGAAAATCTCAAATCGAAATTCAAAAATCAGCCGTAGCTCTCGTCGCCTCCGGCCGCAGCTCGATCGAAGAACAATTCCTCGCCCGCCGCCTCGCCGAGGTCACGAACGCCTCGGTTTCGGTTGTCTCTCGCACGGCCCCGGGCGACGGCCTCCTCCTCACCGCCGACCGCAACCCCAACGTCCGCGGCGCGCTGATTACAGGCCTGATTTCCGACCTGCCGAAGGCAGGGGTAGGGTCGGCTCTCTCCCCCGACAGTCTGGGGACCCTGAGCTTGTCGAACGGGCGAGCCGACCTAAACGCGAGCGCAGACAAGGGCGGCTCGGAGAGCCGCGCCTACCTCGGAGGTCTCGATTCCCTCGCCGCGGCGATCGACTCCGGCGCGGTGAAGACCGTCGTCTCGATCGGCGAGGACCTCGCCGCCGCGGGACTCACCGCCGCGCAGCTTGCGAAAATGTCGATCGTCTACCTCGGCACGCACGCGAACGCCACGAGCCGCGCCGCGAAGGTCGTCATTCCGACGCTCACGGTGTTCGAGAAGAGTGGTTCCTTCGTAAACCAACAGTTCCGCCTGCAAAAGTTTCACACCGCCGTGCCCGGCCCTGCTGGTCTGACTGACGATCTCGCCGCGTTGGCTGCGCTCATCAAGGCAATGGCCGGCACAGCACAGCCCGCGACGGCCGAGGAAGTCTGGTCCGTGATGGCCTCCGGGGTTCCGATGCTCGCGGGTCTGAAGTGGGGCACAATTCCGCTGGACGGCGTTGCACTCGAGCCGGGCGCGCTCGCCTCGCTCCCGTTCTGCGAGGGCGAGTCGCTCCATTACAAGCCCGCGAAGGAGGCGGTGACGGCCTGACCGTCCGCGCGCCATGGACAACGAGACGCTCATGAATTTCGCGATGATCCTCGGCAAGTCCGTTGCCGTGGTCGCCGTGATGTTCACGATCTGCGCCTACGCGGTGCTCGCGGAGCGCAAGGTCTCCGCGTGGATCCAGGGCCGCGTCGGCCCGAACCGCACCGTCGTTCCGCTCATCGGTGCGATCCCGATCATCGGCCGGCTGCTCCAGAGGCTCGGTATCTTCCAGCCGCTTGCAGACGGAGGAAAATTCCTTTTCAAGGAGGACCCGGTGCCGGGGCATGTGCGGAAGTTCTACTTCTTCCTCGCGCCGATGCTCGCGGTGATCCCGGCGCTGACGACTGTGTCAGTCGTCCCGTTTGGCCAATATGTCGAAGAGGCCACCGGTCTGCTGAAGCCGCTCATCATCGCGAACCTCGATGTCGGCATCCTGTTCATCTTCGCGATCTCCTCGCTCAGCGTGTATTCGCTCATCCTCGCCGGCTGGGCGTCGAATTCGAAGTATCCCTTCCTCGGCAGCATCCGCGCGTCGGCGCAGCTCATCTCCTACGAGATCGCGATGGGCCTCTCGGTCCTGCCGGTCTTCCTCTGGACAAACGCGCCGGGCATGGACGGCACACTCAGCCTCGTGCGCGTCGTCGAAGCGCAGGGTGGATTGTGGTTCCTCCTTTGGATGCCGGTGTCGGCGGTCACGTTCCTCGTCGCGCTCTTTGCCGAGACGAACCGGCTGCCGTTCGACATGCCCGAGTCGGAGTCGGAACTCGTCGGCGGTTTCCACACCGAATACGGCGGCTTCAAGTTCGGCCTCTTCTTCATCGGCGAGTATGCGAACATCGTCGTCGGCTCGGCGGCGTTCGTGCTGTTGTTTCTCGGTGGCTGGAATCCGCTGCCATTCCTTACGTGGTCGGAGCTCGGGCTCGCGTCGGGCTTCCTCGGCGGCCTGATTTCGGTCCTCTCGTTCCTCGCGAAGACCCTGTTCCTCCTGTTCATCTTCATCTGGGTGCGCTGGACCGTGCCGCGCTTCCGCTACGACCAGGTTATGCGCATCGGCTGGCGGATCATGCTGCCGATCGCGATCGCCAACCTCATTTTCTACGCGATCCTGATTGCGTGGATCGACACCCGCTGATCCGCCATGGCCACCGGAAAGAAACTCGAACGCAAGCCGCTCTCCTTCGCCGAGCGCACGTACCTGCCGGCGATCTTCGCGGGCATGCGGACCACCATCCGGCACATGTTCGCGCCGAAGGTCACGCTTGAGTATCCCGAGCAGCGCCCCGCTATCCCGCCGGGCTACCGCGGCGTGCCGACGCTCGTGAAGGACCCGAACGGCCGCGAGAAATGCGTCTCGTGCCAGCTCTGCGAGTTCGTCTGCCCGCCGAAGGCGATCCGGATCACTCCCGGCGAGATTCCCGCCGACGATCCGACCGCTCACGTCGAGAAGGCGCCCAAAGCCTTCGACATCGACATGCTGCGCTGCATCTACTGCGGTCTGTGCCAGGAAGTCTGCCCCGAAGAGGCGATCTTCCTGCAAAACATCTACTCGGTGTCCGGCTACACACGCGCCGAGTTCGTCTACAACAAGGACAAGCTCTACGAACTCGGCGGCACGGTCCCCGACAAGCACTTCAAATGGGACGTGAAGAAAGCCGCCGAAGTGGCGGCTAGAACCGGAGAACACCATTGAGCGCGAAAACAAGTAGCGAGCATCGAGTAGCGAGTAGCGAGCATCCCGGAATCGAGATCTCCGTCGCTGAATTCCTACTCACTACTCGCTACCCGCTACCCGCTACTTTCTGAGATGAGCGACTTCCTCTTCTACTTTTTCGCGGCTTTGATCGTGGGCTCGGCGCTCGCGGTCGTGCTGAGCCGCGACGCGGTGAATGCTGCGATGTTCCTCATCCTCGCGTTTGTCGGCATCGCCGGGATGTTCGTGCTGCTCGAGGCCTACTTCCTGGCGGTGCTCCAGATCCTTGTCTACGCGGGCGCGGTCGTCGTGCTGTTCCTTTTCATCGTCATGCTGATGAACGTGGAGACGCGAACCCGACGTCCCGTGCAACTGATATCCGCTTTGGCGGCTGCCGTGTCGTTCGCGCTGCTCGTCACCGGAGTGTTGTGGCTATTCTCGCGCGACCGCATCACCGGACCAGCCTCTGTGGACGTCATTGCGCCGGGCTCGGGTCTGAAGATCTTCGGCCAGCAACTCTTCACGTCCTACCTGCTGCCGCTGCAGGTGACGGGATTCCTCCTGCTCATGGCGATGATAGGCGTCATCGTGCTCGGCCGGAAGCACCGCGCGGAAGGGAAGGGGACCTGAGCCATGACGATCTCCCTCAATGCCTACCTCATCGTCGCCGGGCTGCTCTTCGCAATTGGCTTCCTCGGCGTGCTCGCACGGAGAAACACGCTCATCCTCTACATGTCGCTCGAGATGATGCTGAGCGCGTCGACGCTGGCGCTCGTCGCCTTCTCGCGCTTCAACGGCACGCCCGACGGCAATACGTTCGTTTTCTTCATCATCACCGTCGCCGCAGCCGAAGTCGCGGTCGGCCTTGCAATCATCGTCGCGCTCTTCCGTCTCCGCCGAACCGTTGAGGTCGACGCGCTCACTTCGCTCAGAAACTGATGAGCGCAATTGCACACCTGCTTCTTTGGGATTGCTGCCTTGGGGTAGGGACGGACCGCCGGGCCGTCCGCGAACCTGATTCGGCGCGCCCAGCTCTGCTGGCCAGCAGAGCGCCCTACCTTGATCCGTCTGCCCGCTACCCGCTACCCGCTACTCACTACTTTCAAGAATGACCATGCTTCAACACGCGATCGGGCTCCTGATCCTGCCGCTCGTCTCGGCGGCGATCATCGCGTTGTTTCTGCGCAGGCGCGGTGGGATCGCATCGATCGTCTCGGTCGCGGCGGCCGCAGGCATCGCGGGCATCACGACAGTCCTCTTGATCCACGGCGAGCGGTTCGAACGCTCGATGGAGTGGCTCTCGGTCGGCGGCTTCACGGTTTCGATGGGCATAAAGTTCGACGACCTCGCCGCGCTCATGCTCACCGTCGTGGCCTACGTCGGGTTCCTGATCCACGTGTTCAGCCTCGGCTACATGAAGGACGACGGCGCGAAGGCGCGCTTCTTCGGTGGCCTCTCGATCTTCATGTTCTCGATGCTCGGCATCGTCCTCGCCGATAACCTGTTCATGATTTTCGTCTTTTGGGAACTGGTTGGCTTCAGCTCCTGGCTGCTGATCAATCACTACCTCGAGAAACCCTCCGCCGCGGCCGCATCGAAGAAGGCGTTCATCGTGAACCGTGTGGGCGACTTCGGTTTCCTGATCGGAATCGTCTGGTGCTACTGGCAGTTCGGCACGACGAATCTGTCGGAACTTCATCAAATTGCCATCGTGCAGTCCCATTTAGGTTCGATGATTCCAGCAGGGATGGCGTTGCTCCTCTTCTGCGGCGCGGTTGGGAAGTCCGCCCAGATGCCGCTGCACGTGTGGCTGCCCGACGCGATGGAAGGCCCGACGCCTGTATCTGCGCTGATCCACGCCGCCACGATGGTTGCGGCCGGCATTTACATGCTTTGCAGGTTTACTTCTGCTACGCTTTTTCCCGCAGAGGCACTGAACGTCATCACGTGGGTTGGTGTCGTCACCGCGCTCTACGCCGCGTTGTGCGCTGTAGTGCAGAACGACATCAAGCGCGTCCTCGCATACTCCACTCTCTCGCAGCTCGGCTACATGGTCGCGGCGTTTGGACTGGGCGGATTGGCCTTCGGACACGTGGGCAGCACGGTCGTCCTCGCCGCGGGGGCGGGCGCCGCGATGTTCCACCTGACGACTCACGCCTTCTTCAAGGCGCTGCTCTTCCTCGGTTCGGGGTCGATCATCCACGCCTGCCACCACGAGCAGGACATCTTCAAGATGGGCGGCCTCGCGCGGATGATGCCGGTCACATTCGTCACGTTCACGATCGGCGTGCTCGCGATCATCGGCATGCCGGGTCTCGCGGGCTTCTTCTCGAAGGACGCGATCCTCTATCTCGCCTACGAGAAGAACACCGCTGTGTTCGTCATCCTCGCGCTCGGCGCGGTGCTGACGGCGTTCTACATGACTCGCCTCTGGCGAATCACGTTCTTCGGCGCGTCGCGATCCGACTCCGCATCACACGCGCATGAGACGCCGGTGGTGATGACACTTCCGCTCGTCGTCCTCGCGATCGGCGCGGTGGCAGGCGGTTACCTGGCGCTCTACCCGGACGTCTACAACGGCATTCTCGAACTCGTGCCCGTAGCGCACGGCAGCGCGCACACGGTCGTGCTCGTCACGTCGCTCATCGTCCTCATCGTCGGCGCCGGCGCCGCGCTACTTTTCTACAAGCCTGCCGCGACCGACGCGCTCGCGACGCGCGCGCCCGCACTGCACCGGCTGCTGGCCAGCAAACTCTGGTTCGATGAGTTCTACGGTTACTACGTCGCGAAGGTGCAGCAGCGCCTCGCGATGGTGCTCAACTTCATCGACCAGATTGTGCTCTCCGGCCTCATCGTACGCGGCCTCGCTGGAGTCGTCGCCGCGTTTGGCATCGGCGCCCGCGCGCTGCACACCGGCAACATTCACTCCTACGTCTACTGGTTCCTCATCGGCGCCGCGCTCTTCTGGGCCTTCGCCGCCGGGGTTTTTTAGGAAGCCACAGATTACACGGATGAACACAGATAAAATCAGAAAAACAGGATCGGGCTCCGGGGCCAGTTTCCGGCTTCCCGATCTGTGCCCATCTGTGCCCATCTGTGGCCAAACTCTGCCGTTCCGCTGATTCATGCTCGACCTCGCAAACCTTCTTCCGATCGCCATCGCGA
Source organism: Opitutaceae bacterium (assembly GCA_035513275.1). Taxonomy (GTDB): domain Bacteria; phylum Verrucomicrobiota; class Verrucomicrobiia; order Opitutales; family Opitutaceae; genus DATKCJ01. The sequence goes on along the minus strand of DATKCJ010000319.1, from coordinate 537 downwards.
CGCCGCTCGCCGCCGCACTTGTGCTTGCGCTCGGTGGCCGGCTTTCGGAACGGCTCCGCCATCTCGTGGCGCTCGCCGGGTTCGCGATGCCTGCGGCGTGCGCGGTCGCGGTGTGGATCAACTATCCTGCGCCGGCCGACGGCGGCTTCGTGCTCGTCTCGCAATACTCCACCGGACTCGACGCGCTCGGTATCAGCCTGCGCCTCGGCCTCAACGGCGTATCGATGCCGCTCTTCGCGATGGCGGGCATCGTCGGCCTCGCTGCCGGACTCTACGCGATGCAGTCGGGCGCCGAGCGTCTCGGCCTCTACCTCACGCTGCTGCTCGTCATGCAGGGCGGGTTGATGGGCATCTTCGCCACGACGGACGTCTTCTTCATCTACTTCTTCCACGAGTTGGCGCTGATCCCGACGTTCATCATGGTCGGCATCTGGGGCGGGCGCGACCGCAAGTATGCGGCGATTAAGATGACGATCTACCTCACGCTCGGTGCGATGCTCTCGCTGGTCGGGCTCATTGCGATCTACGTCAAGAGCG
>DATKCJ010000318.1:0-3301 GCA_035513275.1 Opitutaceae bacterium | reverse complement strand
GCTCCGCTGCTCATCGCGCGACAGTGTCGTCTCGACGGTCCTTAGCCTTTGGTCGCCTTTTGCCCTGACGCGCTTGCGGAGGCCCAAATCTCGCTGGGCTTGCAGCTCTGCGCGGACTGTTTCAGCTTCCCCAGCATCGTGAACTGTGCGTCGAACCTGGTCGGACTTTCTGCCATTGACCGCGCCCCATCCCGGGATGGAGCCGGTCACCTGGTATTTTCCGTCCTCCAGTTCCCGCACCGTAAAGCCACTCATGTTCTTTCAATCGCCGGTCCAACCCGGCAAAGCAACGGTATTCAGCCCGGTGAGCTAGCATTTCTCGTTAGCATTTTTGCTAACGCGCTGCTAGATTCCTGCTTTCGGCTGCTGTCCGGTGCTGCCGGGTGCAGTTCACTTTCACTCTCGCGGGAGTAGCTCAGGCGGATAGAGCAACGGTTTTCTAAACCGTCGGTCGTGGGTTCGAGTCCCGCCTCCCGCGCCATCCTTCGCTCAGCGCTGCTGTCGCGCGCTGAGCTTCGGATGGCACGGCCCGTGAGGGCGTGCGCCTCGCCAACCAGAAGACGATGGCCCTTGACCGAGGTAGATGTATATACACCGTATCCTCATGCCCACGATCACAGCCAAGGTCTTCAAGTCCGGCAATTCGCAGGCAATTCGTCTGCCGAAGGCGTTGCGACTGCCCACACGCACCGTGCAGATTGAGAAGACAGGCCGCGGCCTCCTGATTCTCGACCCGAGCGCGGAAGCAAAACGGGTGAAGGCGCTCGCGAAGCTCTACGGTTCCTGCCCCCAGTTCCCCGCTGTCGAGCCGCTGCAGTTGCCCGAGTCGTGATCTACCTCCCGGACACGAATGTCTTTTCCCGCTACCTGCGGGGCGAGGATGTCCGCATCAAGGAGAAACTCGAAGGCAACCTTCGCTTTTGCCACCTCTCATCGGTGGTCCTCTCGGAGTTGGAGTATGGAGCCGCGAAGCGACACGATCTTCCGGTATTGCGCACAAGAGTGGCGCGATTGCGTGCGATCATCTCGGCCGAGATCGACTACACATGCGTCGACGCATACTACTACGGCGCGATTCGCGCCCACCTCGCCCGTCTCAAGCCGAACGCTCAGCCGATCGGCCCTTACGACTTGATGCTCGCTGCGCAGGCGCTCCGATTGGGGGCAGTGGTCGTCACGCACAACACCGATGAGTTCGCCCGCGTGCCGAACCTGGAGTGCGAGGACTGGCAGACCGGGTAGCTGGGAACTCTGTGCCTCACTTCGCGCCGTGAGCGTCGGCCCACGCAGGCCGCATTCCGGGTGCACCGGCGGCTCGTGATTACTCAGGAATTCTGCGCGCCTTCTCTCGCTTCCACTGTCGATGGGTGATCCGGCCCAAGAGTAGGCTCGAAGTTCTGCAGGGCTACGGCGAACGCTTCGCGGGCTTCGTCGGGCTTGTTCTGTTTGCTGAGAATCCGGCCCAGCATCAGATACGCGCGTGCGAGTGCCGACGACGGCGCCCCCGGATCCGCGCCGAGTTTTCGTGCCGCGATCGCCTCCTCCACATCGGCATGGGCGCGATCGAGATCGCCCAGGAAGAGATTCACCTTCGCCCGCTCTATCAAAAGCCCGGGCAGTGCACCCTTGTCGTCGCTCGTCTCCGCAAGCGCGATCGACCTGTAAGCCTCCGCCAAGGCCGTCCGACCGTCGCCGAGTGCAAGTGCCTGCGCCGACCGCTGCGACGCGATCATCGCAAATCCGATGTAATTCTCCGGCATCGTGGCCTTCCAGCGCGGTTCCAACTCGTCGAGCATCGCGGCAGCGCGCGCGAGATCGCCACGCTCACGATAGATGAAGCTGCGAAGATTGAGCGACTGGCCGACGACAACCTCGTTTCCTGCGCTGCGGGCCTTCTCATAGGCGCGCTCCGAGAGTTCTGCCGCTTCGTCGAGGCGGTTGAGCTCGAGAAGCGCCCATGCGAGGTTGTTAAGGAGCATCGGAGAAACTTCCGGCCCGGCTCCGTCGCCACCGCTGATCGCGACGGCACGGCGAAACAAACGCTCCGCGTCGGCAGGTTGGCCGAGGCTTCGCAAAGTCAGAGCCCAGTTGTTGAGCAGCGTGGCGGCCTTCTCCGTGTCGTCGCGTCCGAGCGCAGTCATCTGCGCAAACGCGCGCTCGAAAGCCGCGACCGCCTGGCGCGACCGTCCCGCCATGCGGTAGGCTTCGGCGACTTCCATGGATGTGCTGAGCTCGCGCAGCGCCGAAACATCGCCCGACTCTCGCAAGGTGCGCTGAGCCTCAAGTGCACGCTCGAGCGCAACCAACACCTCCCCTTGCTCGCGCGCGATCTGGCTGGCGCGAAGAAGGCAGAACACGCGGGTGTGCACGAAGCGTGGATCATCTCCAATCTCTACGAGGGCCTCACGGACTAGTTCCGCACCCCGGCCGAATTCTCCACCTATCGCGAGCGCGTTGCCATAGGCGGCGCCCGCCTTCGCGCGGAGGCCACGATCCACGACCTCCCTCGAAAGCTCATAGGCTTTTGCGAGAATGACCCGCGCACGCCCATCATCCTCCAACGTCAGGAACTGCTGGCCGATGGAGACGAGTATCTCGACCCGGTTCTCCTTCGTCTCCGCGTAGTCGCGGTCCAGAATGTGCGCGGCGCGCGTGAGCAAGTCGGATGCAGTGAACGGTTTCCCCGATGAGGCGGCGTCGGACAGCAGGAACGCGTTGAGGTCGTTGATCGCCTCGGCGCGTGAAAGCTGGCGCAGTGCGAAGTCGCGCTGTTCGCTCGCGAGTCGCGCGGCCCGGTCGGCTCGTCGAGCCTGGATCACGGTGCCTACCAAACCGATCGCGAGAGCGAGCGCGATCACCGAGCCGAACAAAACCGGCACGCGATGCCGCCGGATAAACTTCGCAGCGCGATAGCCCGCCGAGTCCGGCCGAGCGAGCACAGGCTCACTCTTGAGATGCCGCCAGAGATCCATCGCGAGGCCATTGGCCGTTTCGTAGCGGCGTGCGCGATTCTTCTCGAGGCACTTCATCACGATCCGGTCGAGATCGCCGCGCAGTTCGCTCGAGAGCCGCGTCGCGTCGAGCCCGCGACGCTGCGCCGCGGTCGTCTGCTCCTCCTGTGTGAGCGACGAAACCCTGCGTGACGGCACCGGAGGATCCTGCTCCCGGATCGTCCGGTGAATCTCGTCGAGCCCAGCGCGCATCAGCGCCTGCTCGTCGAACGGCGTGCGGCCTGCGAGCAATACGTAGAGCAGCACGCCGAGGCTGTAGATGTCGCTGCGCGTGTCGATGTCCAGGCCGC
>DATKCJ010000317.1:0-5957 GCA_035513275.1 Opitutaceae bacterium | reverse complement strand
CACTTCGCGGCAAACAACCAGGAGTTCGAACGCATGGTGGGCGATACCATCGTCGACGAGCGCACGCTGCACGAAATCTACCTTCGCGCCTTTGAGATCGCAGTGCGTGAAGCGCAGCCCGGAACGATCATGTGCGCCTACAACAAGGTGAACGGGACCTACGCTTCGCAAAACCCGATGTTGCTGACCGAAGCCTTGCGAACCGACTGGGGATTCGAGGGCATCGTCGTTTCCGACTGGGGCGCGGTTGACGATCGCGTTCCAGGTCTGTCCGCCGGACTGGATTTGGAAATGCCGGGCTCGGGCGGATGGAACGACCGCAAGATCGTGGCGGCGGTGAACGCAGGTTCGCTCGACGTCAAGGTGCTCGACGCGGCGGCGACGCGGCTGGTCGAGCTGGCGCTTCGGACCCACGCCGGCATTCAGGCAGGTGCGACCTTCGACAAGGACGAACATCACACGCTCGCGCGGAAGGTGGCGGGGCAGGGCGCCGTGCTTCTGAAGAATAACGGCGTGCTGCCACTCGAGGGTAAACTCTCCAGCCGCACGGCGGTGATCGGCCGATTCGCGCGCCACGCGCGCTATCAGGGCGCCGGCAGTTCGCAGGTCAACCCGACGAAGCTGGACCGGCCGTTCGACGAACTGGCGACGGCGCTCGGCGGCGAAGGCCGCGTTGTTTACGCAGCGGGCTACGAGGCGGAAGGGGAGACCAGCGATGCGCTTCTTGCCGAAGCCGTGGCCGCGGCGAAGTCGGCGCAGCGCGCGATCGTGTTTGTTGGACTGCCGGACAGCTACGAGTCGGAGGGATTCGATCGCAAGTCGATGGACCTGCCAGCCGGACACAACGTTCTCGTCTCCGCGGTCGCGGCGGTGCAGCCAGACACCATCGTCGTCTTGATGAACGGCGCGCCGGTTGCGTTGCCGTGGATCGACGAAGTCCCGGCGGTGCTCGAGGCCTACCTCGGCGGCCAGGCTGGAGGTGGCGGTATCGCCGACGTGCTCACAGGCAAGGTGAATCCGTCCGGCAAACTCGCCGAGACTTTTCCGAAACGCCTGGCCGACACGCCCACCTATCCGAACTTTCCCGGGCGAGACGGCGTCGCGCTCTACGGTGAGGGGCTGTTCATCGGCTATCGCCACTACGATGCGAAGGAAATCGAGCCCCTGTTTCCCTTTGGCTTCGGCCTCAGCTACACGCAGTTCGCGTATGACTCGATCAAGGCTGCGTCCACGGACGTCGGTGCGGATGGTGCCGCGACCATTGAGGTGACCGTGCGCAACACCGGCTCGCGCGCCGGTGCCGAGATCGTGCAGCTTTATGTGCACGAGCAGTCGCCGGCGGTCCTGCGTCCGGTGCAGGAGTTGAAGGCTTTCTCCAAAGTGACGCTGGCGCCGGGTGAAACCCGCACGGTGACGTTCCAACTCACGTCGCGCGACTTCGCCCACTACGACCCGCGGACACACTCTTGGGTCGTCGATGCCGGCGCCTACGAGGTTCGCGTCGGCGGATCCTCCCGCGATCTGCCGTTGAGCCAGTCCCTCCAACTCGCCGGCACGCCCCCGGTCTTTCCAAAGCTCACACCGAATTCCTCGCTCGCCGAACTGGCCGCAAATCCGCGCGGCAAACCGATCTACGACGGTATGATCAACGGCATGTTGGGCCCGTTGAAGATCACCGACGACATGACCGAGGAGCAGATCGCCGCCGCAAAGAAGTCGCGCAACACGATCCTCGGATTCATCAGCGAAATGCCGATGATCAAGATGGTGCGCATGTCCCAGGGCCGGTTCACGGAGGAGGCCATGAACGACATCCTGAAGAAGGTGAACGAGGAGTGAACCATCGCCAGCGCCCTCGTTTCCAAACCTGATATCACCATGCGCTACCCCGTCCTTGCCTTCGTTTTCCTGTCGGTCGTCCTCGGTGCCTTCGCCGCGCCCGAGTATCCTGCCGGCACGGTTGTCACGACCTCGTTGCATTCCGCGAGCCTCGAAAACCCGATGGGCGAAAACGCCACCCGCTCGGTCTCGGTCTACCTGCCCCCCGGATACGAGACCAGCGGGCGGCGCTACCCGGTGATCTATTTTCTGCACGGATTCACCGGCGACGACCGCATGCTCAAGCCGATTGCGCCGCTGCTCGACATGGCGATCGCCACCCACCGGATTCGGCCGTTCATCATGGTGATTCCGGACGAGAAGACGACCTACGACGGCAGCTTCTACAGCAACACGGGCATTTTCGGAAACTGGGAGGACTTCACGGCGCACGACCTCGTCGATTACGTTGACAGGACCTACCGCACGATCGCCGACAGCGGCAGCCGCGGCATCACCGGGCACAGCATGGGCGGCTATGGCGCGATCCTGCTCGCGATGAAGCATCCCGACATTTTCAGCACCGTCTATGCGCTGAGCCCGGGCTGCCTCGCAATCGTCCGCGAGTATGGGCCGAACAGCGATACGTTCCGCAGCCTCGTCGGTGCAAAGTCGATGGAGGATCTCTCGAAAAACTATTTTGGAAAGGTCGTCGTCGCGTTCGCGCGCTCGTGGTCGCCGAATCCCGACAAGCCGCCGTTCTATTGCGACCTGCCGTTCGGCTACGTTGACGGCAAGCTCGTGGTGAACGAGGACGCGTTGAAGAAATGGCAGGCGAACATGCCATTCTACATGGTCGACGACTATCGCGAGAATCTGCTCAAGCTGCGCGCGATCAAGTTCGACTGGGGCCGCAACGCCGGCGAGCGATTCACGATCCAGTGCGCGATGTTCAGCCAGCGGCTCGAGAATGCGGGCATCACGCACTTCGCCGAGGAATACATCGGAACGCACGTGAGCGACATCTTCACGCCCGAGGGCCGGCTGCCGCAGCAGATGCTGTCGTTCTTCAACTACTACCTGGACTTCGGGGATGAGTAGGCCTCGCAATTCACCCGGATTCGTCCGCGTATCGCTCCTTCTCGCATGTTGCTCATAGGCACAGGTGTGATCGTTGCGGTGCTGGTGCTGATCCTGAGCAAGCGCACCACGGCCATGACGGCGTTGATCGTCGTGCCGGTTGCGGGAGCGCTGCTAGCGGGCTTCGGTCTGGAAACCGCCACGTTCGCGGTCAGCGGCATAAGCAAGATCGCGCCGGTCGCGGCGATGTTCGTCTTCGCGATCCTTTTCTTCGGCGTGCTGACCGACGCGGGGATGTTCGATCCGATCATCCGTTCTGTGCTTAAGGCCGTTGGACACGATCCCGCAAAGATCACGGTCGGCGCTGCGTTGTTGGCGATGTGCGTGCATCTCGATGGTTCAGGCGCGACCACTTTCCTGGTGACCGTCCCGGCGATGCTGCCGCTCTTCGACAAGTTGCAGATGGATCGTCGCGTGCTCGCGGCGGTCGTCGCGCTTGGGGCGGGCACGATGAACCTCGTGCCATGGGGCGGGCCGACGCTTCGCGCGGCCACGGCACTGCAGGCGGACGTCGCGACGTTGTATCGCCCGTTGATCGTTCCGCAGGTCGGTGGACTCGTCTTCGTGATTCTCGTTGCGTGGTATCTGGGCCGGCGTGAAGGAAAGCGGCTGAAGCTCCTCACACCCGCGTCCGGCGCGGAGTCGCCGCAACCGTCCGGAGGAATCGGGACGCGTGTGAGCCGGCCGGGACGATTCTGGATCAACATCGTCCTGACTGTCGTCGTGGTAGGCGTTCTCGTCTCGGGAATCATATCGCCCGCGCTGGTCTTCATGCTGGGGGCGACCGTGGCGTTGTTGATCAACTATCCGCGGCTGATGGATCAAAGGGAGCGTGTCGATGCGCACGCGAAGGCCGCGTTGTCGATGGCCAGCCTGCTGTTCGCGGCGGGCGTGTTCACCGGGATCATGCAGGAGTCAGGCATGATCACCCGCATGGCGGAGGAGGCGACGCGGATCATTCCGGCGGGTGCAGGTGCCGGAATTCCCGTGGGACTCGCGGTGCTCAGCATGCCGCTGAGTTTCTTCTTCGATCCCGACTCCTTCTACTTCGGGGTGCTTCCGGTGCTCGCGAAAGTGGGCGAGGGGATGGGCGTGTTGCCGGCGACGATGGCCCACGCATCGCTCCTCGGCCAGATGACCACGGGCTTTCCGCTCAGTCCGCTTACCGCTTCCACCTTCCTGCTTGTCGGTCTGACCAAGGTGGAGTTGGCGGACCACCAGCGTTTCACCTTCAAGTATGCCTTCGCGACCACACTGGTCATGACGGCGATCGCGCTGCTGACCGGCGTGCTGCCGCTCTAGAAATCCGATGCACACGAACGAACAGCGAATCATTCGCATCGGATGTGGCGCCGGATTTTCCGGCGACCGGATCGAGCCCGCGGTCGAACTGGCGGAGCAGGGCGGGATCCAATACCTTGTCTTCGAGTGCCTCGCCGAGCGCACGATTGCGCTCGCCCAGCAGTCGCGTTTGCAGGATCCGTCGGGCGGCTATGATCCGCTCCTTGTCGCGCGGATGGAGGCGGTGCTTCCGCTCTGCCGGAAGAACGGGATTCGAATCATCACGAACATGGGCGCCGCAAATCCGCGGGCGGCTGCGGCGCAGGTCGTCGAGGTCGCGCGACGTCTCAACCTTACCGGACTCAAGGTGGCGGCAGTGACCGGCGACGAGGTGAAGGGCGCCGTGGTGGCGGGTGACTTTCCAGTGTTCGAGAGAAACCACAACGCGAGTGCGCTCGGGGACCGGCTGGTTTCCGCGCATGCTTATCTCGGAGCGGCTCCGATCGTGGAGGCTCTTCAGGCCGGCGCCGATGTCGTGCTGACAGGGCGTGTCGCGGATCCGGCCCTGTTCCTCGCGCCGTTGATGCACGAGTTTGAATGGAAGTCCGATGACTGGCACCGCCTCGGTCAGGGCACGCTCGTGGGACACCTGTTGGAATGCGCCGGCCAGATCACCGGGGGCTATTTTGCCGACGCTGGCAGGAAGCGCGTGGAGAATCTCGCCCGACTCGGTTTTCCGATCGCGGAGGTTTCGGAAGACGGGGCTGTCGTCATCACCAAGGTGCCCGGCTCCGGCGGCACCGTCACGGCGCGCACATGCAAGGAACAACTGCTCTACGAGATTCATGATCCCGCGGCGTATGTGACGCCCGACGTGATCGCGGACTTCTCCGCCGTCGTGATCGAGGAGATCGGCCCCGACCGGGTCGCGATCTCTGGTGCGACCGGGCGCGTGCAACCGGAGAAGCTCAAGGTATTGCTCGGCTACCGCGACGGATTTGTCGGCGAGGGACAGATTTCCTATGCCGGCACCGGTGCTGTCGCGCGTGGCGAGCTTGCACTCGAGATCGTGCGCGAGCGGTTCAAGCTCCTGCGATTCGAGCCTCTCGAATTGCGCGGCGACTTGATCGGAGTGAACTCCGTGTTCCCTTCGCATCGAGCCGACACATCCGCGGAGGTGCCCGAGGTGCGCGTGCGCGTAACGGGTCGCACCGAAACGCTCGAGGACGCGCTGCGTATCGGCAACGAGGTCGAGACGCTCTACACGAACGGCCCCGCTGCCGGCGGCGGTGTCACCAAGTCTGCACGCGAAGTGATAGCACTGCTTTCAATCCTCATCCCGCGCGAACTCGCGCGGCCCAAAATCCAATACTCAGTGACATGAAGCTCCACGAAATCGCGCACGCCCGCGCGGGCGACAAGGGCGACACTTCCGACATCTCGGTGTTCGCCTACGAGCCGCGCGACTATCCGATCCTGGAGGCGGAGCTGACCGTCGAGCGCGTGCGTGCGGTGTTCAACGGCCTCGTGGGCGGACGGATCGAACGACATCTGCTCCCGCAACTCGGCGCGATCAAGTTCGTGCTGCGCGGTGCGCTCGGCGGCGGTGTCACGCGTTCCCTCGCGCTTGATGCGCACGGGAAGTGCTGCTCGTCGATCCTGCTGGATATGGAAATCATGCGCCGATCGCACGAAGCGCGGTCGGACGACGAAATGCT
>DATKCJ010000316.1:0-7765 GCA_035513275.1 Opitutaceae bacterium | reverse complement strand
AACTTGCAGGTAGCCCGGGCACTCCAAGCACGGGACTGATATTCTTCCATCCCTTGTCCAAGGCACGCGCGCCATCTCCACACAGGATGGAAGCAGTTCGCCGAGACCAGTGACCTGCGCACGGGCGACTCTGGCCGTAGGCCGGGTCCCGCTCGCCTGAGTGAGTCGAAGGCCTTACGCGGCGGCACAGACGCCCGGTGAGGGCACCGGGCCTACAAGAATGAGGGTGAGAATCGCCCGCGAGCTGGCTCCTACTTCCGGAACTCCGTCACGTGATATGCGCGCCTTGCGCGTTCACGTAGACCGAGTAGAGCGACTGGCTCGCGGTGATGAAGAGGCGGTTTCGCTTCGCGCCGCCGAAGCACAGGTTCGACGCGATCTCGGGCAGCTTGATCAACCCGATGCGCGTGCCGTCGGGAGCAAAGGCGTGCACGCCGTCGTAGCCGTCGCCAGCCCAGCCGCACGCGGCCCAGATGTTGCCGTCGGTGTCGGCGCGAATGCCGTCGGCGCCGCCGGAACGCTCCGTGCCGTCGGGCAACGTCATGTTCATGCGCGCGAAGATGCGCGCCGGGCCGAGCTTCAGGCCATCCTGCACGTCGCACACCCAGATGACATTCGCCTTCTCACCGCTCGGTGCCCCTCCCGTGTCGGCGATGTAGAGTTTCGAGCAATCGGGCGAGAAACAGAGGCCGTTGGGTTTTCTCGCGACATCCTCGACCTTCGCGATCGCGCCTGTCTTTGGATCGATGCGATACGTCGCCTCCTTTAGGAGCAGCTCGCCCTTGTTGCCCTCGTAATTGCCCATGCTTCCGTAACCGGGATCGGTGAACCACACACCGCCATCGGGATGCACGACGACGTCGTTGGGTGCGTTGAAAATCTTTCCATCGAACTTGTCGGCCAGCACGGTGAAGCCGCCGCTCGACTCGTAACGCACAACACGCCGGTTGCCGTGCTCGCAAGCGATCTGCCGACCCTCGTAATCGAATGTGTTGCCGTTACTGTTGCCCGCGGGCTTGCGGAACACGGTCGTGCGACCGTCGTCCTCGATCCAGCGATGCTGAAGGTCGCTGGGGATGTCGCTCCAAAGCACGTAGCGGCCGACCGCGCTCCACGCCGGGCCTTCCGCCCAGCGACATCCGGTGTGGAGCCGCTCGATGGCGGCGTTGCCGACCCGATATCTCCCAAAGCGCGGATCGATCGCGATCACATCGCCGTCGGGGTATCGGATCGGATTCGCGCCGGTCCAATCGCGCGCGGCGAGCGGTGTCAGCGCCGCTGCGGCCAAGCCCGCGGCGGCGGTCTGCAGGAACTGGCGGCGTGAGCGAAGCGTTTCATGAGTCTGCGACGAGCGGCGTGAATCGTTCATAGGGGTGGCGAGCCCGCGGGGTTGATGGATGAGAGTGCGGGCCCGGCAAGATTGAGAACGAAACACGCGGGCGTCGAAACTCTTTCGCACGCCGGGAAGCGAAAGACCTGGGCCGCGGATCGTAATCCGACTCCCGGTGAATCTCCGCTTCTTCAAGAGCCAGCGTGCAGGCGGTTGGGCCAACGAACCGTTGGCTGACTTTTAAGTCACCGCCTGCACACAAGGCCCTGAAATGGCTGCTCAATCACCCGGCGGAGCGGGCGCGCGCGATTGAAGCCTGGAGCTCGTCCCACGCGTGGATCACGTCGTCGCGCGCGGCGCCCCATGTATCGGAGGTGGCACGGCCCACGGCCGACAGTTTCTCCTTATAGTTCTTCTCGGAATTCTGCAGATCGTCCATCGCGGCCTTGCGGCTGGCGCTGGCCTCCTTCTCGGAATACTCGGCCTTCAGTTCGCTCATCGCAGCTTCGACCTCGGCCTGCTTCGTATCGAACTCCGCCTTGAAATCCTCCTTCTGCTCGTAGGTGAAGGTCTTCAGGCGATCCCAACCCTCGGCGACTTTGCCCTTTGCCTCCTGATAAGCTGCCTTGGTGTCGTCAGCCAGGTCACCGCGTTCTCCCTTCGAGCACGCGGCAAGTGTCAAGATGGCAAGACCCGCTGCCACCAGAGGGATGAGTGGACTGTAATTCGTCGTCATGGTTCGATGGGTTTTGATGGCTGTGTGCGTTCGCGCGTTTCGCGGACTCAGGCTCCGTGTCCCGGCCCGCCGCAAAAATCGCCCGCGAGCGTGATCGTGCTCACGCCGGCTTCGGTTCTTCGCTCAATAGGACAGAGCAGCCGCACGGAAGTTTCCTCGCGCGCTGAAAAACTTTCGTTCGCGCAACTCGCGCAGCACTCGCAGTTCCCCCTTGCGCGGGTTCTCACAAATATGGATCGCCCGCGAGAAATCCTAAACCCAGATGCGGTTGATTGCACCTTCAGCATTCCGAGTCGGGCGAATCCCAGCGCTGAGAGCGAAACTCTTAGCCGCCTTCGTTCGCCTTTGAGAATGAAGCCTGAAGCGTGTCCCATGATGCGGCGACGTTGTCGCGCGCGGAATACCAAGTCTCGACGGTCGCGTCGCTCGCGTCCGAGAGTTTCTCCTCGAAACCGAGCCTGGCGGCGGCGAGTTCCGCCATGGTTTGCTTGAGCCGGGCGGTCGCCTTCGTCTCAGGATACTTCGCGCGCAGGTTGTCCATCTCCGCCTTGAGCGCGGCCAGCTTGGATTTGTAGACAGCCACAAACTCGGCGCGCCGCTCGAACTCGCAGTTCCTGATGTCGACCGGAACATCGGACACGACCTCGGCAGCGCTTTCCGAGGCCTCCTCAGCAGGTTTCGCGGGCTTCGCTGCGTCAGCGCCGAAAGAGATTGTTGGAGCGAGAAATGCGAAGCTGGCAACCAGCGCAAAGGTCGGGAGGTGTGATCTCAGTTTCATCGTAGTGTGGTGCGGACAGGTTGGACAAACGGCCGGGCTGATTACCGCGGGCATGGATCCTGCGGCTCCCATTGGACACCGCGAACCACGGAAGGTGTTTCCTTCGCGCGTCGAAAACCGTCAGCCGGCCGCCGTGACTCCGTCGTCGTTCGGGCTTCAACCCGCAAAAACGTCAGACGCGCCTTACTGGCAGACATTTGGCACATTCAGGGATTTGCGCTCCGCGACGCCCTAGGTTAGCGTCTGCTCACAATGTTCAATTCAAAGAACGACCTTCCCGCCGCGTCCCGAAAGAGGGTTTCGGCCATTCTCAACCAGACTCTCGCCGACTTGAGCGACCTCTACTCGCAGACGAAGCAGGCGCATTGGAATGTGCGTGGTCCGTCGTTCTACTCGCTGCACAAGCTGTTCGACGACCTCGCCGCGAGCGTCGAAGCACACCTTGACGACACCGCGGAGCGCATAACCGCGCTCGGCGCGCTCGCTCAGGGCACCGTGCGGCAGGCAGCCGCCGCCTCAGCGCTGCCCGAGTTTCCCGATGCACAACCCGGAGAGTTCTCCTACGTGGCAGCTCTCGTCGAGCGCTACTCGGCGGCCGCAAAGTCCGTGCGCAAGGCAATCGACGCCACCGACGCCCTCGGCGATGCAGACACGGCAGACTTGCTCACAGGTGTCTCCCGCGATCTCGACAAGGCGCTCTGGATGCTTGAGGCGCACTCGAGGAAGTAGGAGCATTTTCGATTTTGGATTCTCGATTTTCGATTGGGTCGCAATCGAGGTCGATGCGCACCATTTCTTCGTAGCCCTGTCCGGGAGGACAGGGACTTCCTGCGATCGAACAGTTCGAGCTCCCTGCGCTTCCGCGCAGGGCTACAGGATGATGCGACTCGTGTAGGGCACGTCTCTGACGTGCCGACGCGGGTCAATAGACCCGCGCTACTTCGGCGGCGCCTAAACCAGATCGCACGCGTCGGCCGGCATCCAGTGCGCGTCCTTGCCGTCCCACTTCACGTTACAGCCGATCGGATTCGTCTTCGCAACACGTGGGACGCGACCGGCGACGACATCCTCGAGCGCGTTCGAGAGGTCGTTCACCGTGATGCGCGACGCATCGCGCGGGCTGTCGACACCGCGGCCGGTGTAGACGAGCTTCCGCTCTGAATCGAAGACGTAGAAGTGCGGCGTGCGAAGCGCACCGTAGGCGCGCGCCACGTCCTGGCTCTTGTCGTGCAGGTAGACCCAGGGAAACGAGTGCTCCTTCATTCGCGCCACCATGTGCTCAAACGAGTCCTCGGCGTAGGTGTTCACGCTGTTCGAGTTGATTCCCACGAACTGCACGCCCTGCGTCATGAACCGGCGTGCCGTTGAACGTGTGACCTCGTCGGAGCCCGTCACGTAGGGGCAGTGGTTGCACGTGAAGAATACGACCAGCACCTTCGCGTCGGCGAAGTCGTCAAGTGTGTAGGACTTGCCGTCGGTGGCGGTGAGTCGGAACGGCGGCGGCGCGCTCCCGAGTTCGAGGGTGAATGTGTTCTTCATGCTGTCTCGAAACGGAGCACAACGGCGCGGCAGTCGCAAGCGCGCGCCGATTCGACTCCGAGGTAGGGGCGCTTGTCCCCAAGCGCCCTTCAGCAGGCGATGGTTTCAAAGGGCGGTTTGGGACAACCGCCCCTACCATTCTGAGAACGCGCCCGCGCGCTCAATCCTGCGCGGAGCGCAGGTCTAAACCGTGCAGATTCGCACGCCCTCGCGCAGCGAGGTGAGCGGGTCGCGCTTCGGGATGAACTCCTGTGCGACGAATCCCTTGTAGCCCGTCTCGAGAATCGCGCGCATGATCGCCGGGTAGTAGAGCTCCTGCCCTTCGTCGATTTCGTTCCGGCCCGGCACGCCGCCGGTGTGATAGTGCCCGATGAAGGCGGCGTTGTCGCGAATCGTAGCGATGACATCACCCTCCATGATCTGCATGTGGTAGATGTCGTAGAGGAGCTTGAACCGCTCGGAGCCCACGCGCTTCACGAGTTCGACGCCCCACGGCGTGCGGTCGCACATGTAGTCCTGATGGTTCACCTTGCTGTTGAGAAGCTCCATGCAAACGGTCACGCCGGCCTTCTCGGCCGCGGGCACGATCTGCTTGAGCGCGAGCGCGCAGTTCTCGAGGCCCTGCTCGTCGGGCATGCCTTTGCGATTGCCGGAGAATACGATCACGTTCGGCAAACCCGCCGCGGCGACTTCGCCAATCCGCTCGATCATCGAGGGCACCATCTTCTCGTGGTTCTCGATCCGGTTCAGCCCGTCGGGGATCGACGTCGTGCCGTTGGCAATCGCGCACGTGAGGCCGAGCTTCTGCACGACGGGCCACTCGTCGGGCCCGAGAAGTTCGATGGACTCCAGGCCCATCTCCTTCACGGCGCGCGCGAACTCCTCGAGCGGAATCTTGTTGTAGCACCAACGGCAGACCGAGTGACGGATGCCACCGGCCGAAGGCGCGGGAGCGGAGTCGGGTTTCATCTCGGCAGCAGAAATGCGTGGCAGCGCTGCGACTGCGGCTGCGCCGACGAGAGTGGCGATCGCCTGCCGGCGTGTGGGGTCATTGGGTTTCATGGGTCGTTCTTGTCAGCCTGCGAAGGAGTAGTCGTAGGGCGCGCGCATCTCGCGCGCGAGGTAGGTGTTGGCAACATCGGCGCCCTCGCCAACGAAGCGCTCCTTCTCGTGGTCCCAAGTGAGCGCGAGCCCGGTGCGCAACGCAATCGCACCGAGGTGGCACATGATCGCGGAGCGATGGCCCGTGAGGGCGTCGCAAATCGGCTTTTCACGCGAGCGCACGCAGTCGAAGAAATTCCCCATGTGATCCTTGCTGACCTGCAGCCGCTCCGCGCCTTCCGGCAACGGCGCCTTCAACAACTCGGGATCGCTCGCCGTGATCATGTCGCGATTGACCCATATCCATCCATCCGCGCCCTCGAAGCGAATGCCGTTGTGCTGCCCGTCCTTCTTGAGGTGCTCACCGTAGATGCTGTCGTCCTTCGTCGTGCGGATGTTGAGCTTGATGCCGTCCGCGTAAGTGTAGCGGACCTCGTAATCGGAGATGGCGTCATAGCCGCCGGAGACGGGTCGCTCGAGCACGGTTGACTCGACAGTCCGTGGCGCGATTTGCCCGACCGCCCAGTAGGCGATGTCGTTATGATGCGCGCCCCAGTCGGTCATTGTGCCGCCCGAATAGTCGTAGAAGAACCGGAAGGTGCCGTGGCAGCGCTCAGGCACGTAGTCGACGAGCGGCGCCTGACCGAGCCAGAAGTCCCAGTCGAGTCCCTCGGGAATGGCCGCCCCGTCGAACGGCCCGCCGCGCAATCCCGCGGGCAGCCAGACATTCGCACTCTTCAACGCGCCGATGCGGCCGTTGCGCACGAGTTCGCACGCGAAGCGGAACCGCTGCGAACTGCGCTGCTGCGTGCCGGTCTGCAGGACGGTGCCGTGTTTGCGGACGGCCTCGACGACGTGGCGGCCCTCGTCGACCGTCAGCGTGAGCGGCTTTTCGCCATAGACATCCTTGCCGGCCTTCGCGGCGGCGATGTTGATCAACGAGTGCCAGTGGTCGGGCGTGGCATTGACGATCACGTGCACGTCCTCGCGCTCGAGCACCTTCCGGAAATCGTGAAAGCGCGTAGGCGCGACTCCTTCGACTGTAAACTGCTCCACGGCCGCCGCAGCGTGGTTGTCGTCAACATCGCAGACGGCGACGATGTCGCCGTAGCCGCCCGCGTTCGCAGCATCGGCCTTGCCCATGCCGCCGCAACCGACGAGTGCAACGCCGGGCCGGTCATTGGGACCGAACTTCGGCCGCGCGACTTCCGCCGCCAGCAAGTCGCGCTCTAGAAACCACGCCGGCAGTCCGGTCAGCGCCGCCGCGGCGGCACACCGCTGCATGAAGCGGCGGCGGGAAATGTTGAAAATCTGTTGGGACGCAGAGCTCGCGGGAGTGTTCCGGTTCTTCATTGGAGGGGCCGGATTCAAGCCTCCCCACAGCCGCGATGCGATTGAAAACTGACGCGGCGATCTAGGTCTTTTTGAGTCTTACAAATTGAAGCTACACCTGCCTGCCATTGCGAGGAGCGGAGCGACGAAGCAATCCAGCCGTTTCGACAAGCTCAAGGCCCCGAGCACGTTGAGGGGCTGGATCGCCACGGCGCGCTTCCTCCTTCGCCAAGGCTTCGGCGGACAGGTCGCGCACCTCGCGATGACAGAGGAGTAACTTCTACCGGTAACGCTCAATCATCGACTGCGAGCAAGGAACTCGCAAAGAGAACTAAACCATCCTCGGTTTGAGCGCCGCACGTTCGGCAAGATCCGCGCGGAATCGGTTCTTCCCATTTGCCCGGATAAGGCGCGAAATGAAAAGACGTCTCTCAGAACTCCAGCGTCGGTCGAAATTGAATCCATCATGTCGAATCCAATAATCATCCAGGGCGGCATGGGTGTCGCAGTCTCCGGATGGCGCCTCGCACGCGCGGTCGCCTTGACCGGACAGATGGGCGTCGTGTCGGGCACGGCGCTCGCCGTCGTCCAGGCTCGCATCCTCCAGCAGGGCGATCCCGGCGGCTACTTGCGCCGCGCCTTCGACAATTTTCCCGTTCCCGCCATCGCCGAGCGCGTTTGGAACCAGTTCTTCGTGCCCGGCGGAATTGCGCCCGGCGCTTCATTCAAGCCTGCGGCGATGCCGAACCTTGCGCCTTCCGCGGCGTTCATCGAGCTCACGGTCCTGGCAAACTTCGCCGAGGTCTTCCTGGCGAAGGAAGACCACGGCGGCCGCATCGGCATCAACCTTCTTGAGAAGATCCAGCTCCCCACCCTTCCATCGCTGTATGGTGCGATGCTGGCCGGCGTCGACTACGTATTGATGGGCGCGGGCATTCCTCGCTCGATC
>DATKCJ010000315.1:0-9001 GCA_035513275.1 Opitutaceae bacterium | reverse complement strand
CTTCACCGGCGAATTCGAGAAACTCCAGCGCCCGTCGTGGAATTACCGCAAGGAGGACGACGGCGGCATCATCGTCGACATGGTCTGCCACTGGCAGTATGTCATCCAGAACCTTTTCGGCGACATCAAGAGCCTCACCTGCCTCGGCGCCACACACATCCCCACCCGCTGGGACGAGTCGGACAGACCCTACAAGTGCACTGCCGACGACTCCGCCTACGCGACTTTCGAGCTCATCAACGGTGTCATCTGCCACTTCAACTCATCGTGGGATGTCCGCGTCGACCGCGATGATCTGCTCACGCTCCAGGTCGACGGCACGCACGGCTCCGCCGTCGCAGGCCTGCGCGACTGCAAGGCCCAGTCTCTCGCCGCCACGCCGCGTTGCCTCTGGAATCCCGACATCGACAGCCCGATCAAATACAAGGACGGCTGGACACGCGTGCCCGACCAGGGCGCCTACGACAACGCGTTCAAGGTCCAGTGGGAGCTCTTCCTCAAGCACGTCGTCACCGGCTCGCCCTTCCCGTGGTCGCTCCACGAAGGCGCGAAGGGCGTCCAGCTCGCCGAGCTCGCGCTCGACTCCTGGGCCAAGCGCGCATGGGTCGACGTCCCGGCGCTGAAGTAAGCTTTTCATTCACCACAAAGACACAGAGACACAAAGTTCAATCCCTCCGCTTCTTGAATCCTTCCTTTCACTCTGTGTCTTTGTGCCTCTGTGGTTAATCCTATCCTCACATGTCTAGAATAGCTTTGGTCACAGGCGGCAGCCGCGGCATCGGCTTCGGCATCGCCAAGAAGCTCGCCGCTGAGAAATGGGACGTCGTCATCAACGGCGTGCGTGATGAATCCGCTGTCACCGAGCCTCTCGCGAAACTTCGCGCCTACGGCGTGCGCGTCGGCTACGCCCGCGGCGACATCGGCAGCGCCGAAGGTCGCGCCGCAATCATCGCAGCAACTCACGCCTTCGTCACTACGGCACCTTCTGCTTCCGGGATCGCCCCTACTCGCTACCCACTACTCGCTACCCGCTACTTCCTCTTGGTCAACAACGCTGGCGTCGCCCCGAAAGTCCGCGCCGACCTGCTCGAAACCACCGAGGACAGCTACGACTACGTGATGGGCACGAATCTCCGCGGCGTGTTCTTTCTCACGCAGGCCATCGCGCGCGATATGGTCGCCGCGAAGAAGGCCGACGCATCTTTCAGCGGCGCGATCATCAACATCACCTCGATCTCGGCGACAGTCGTCTCGATCAACCGCGGCGAATACTGCATCGCAAAGGCCGGCCTGAGCATGCTCTCGCAACTCTTCGCCACACGCCTCGGCCCCGATGGCATCCCCGTCTACGAAGTCCGCCCCGGGGTCATCAAAACCGACATGACCGCAGGGGTGACCGAGAAATACGACACGCTCATCGCCGGCGGCCTTTGCGTGCAGCCACGCTGGGGTTTGCCGGAAGACATCGGCAAAGCCGTCGCTTCGCTTGCTCGCGGCGACTTCCCGTTCTCAACTGGACAAGTGGTTATGGTTGATGGAGGACTGACAATCCCTCGCTTGTGATTGTTTGACGCACGGAACCCGGCGAAGGCGGCTTTATGGACGGTGAAATTCCCCGATCAGAATTCTCTCTCACCACTCTAGTTTCAGGGACGCAGGTCAATGACCCACGCACGTGCTCTACCCGCTCTCTTGTATCACAGGACTCAGTCGCAAAATGAGCAGGTTCTTGCCAGAATAGCACCGCCTTACTATCGGAATGGTGCATGCCGGTAACTTACAGACTGGACGATCTTGGATGGTATGAGTTCGAACGACTAATCCAAAGTCTCCTCAAGGTCCGCATCGGTGTCGGTATTGAAGCATGGGGAGGAACCGGTGACTGGGGGCGCGACGCCTACTTTGAGGGTGAGCTGAATTACCCGAGCAATACTCCATCCGAGGGTCCGTTTGTTTTCCAATGCAAGTTCGTTGAGCAAGCCAACGCAGCCGGAGCTGATTCCGAGGATCTTGTCCTGAACGCTGTGAGAAAAGAACGCCGACGGATTGTCGAGCGGTTGGCCGATGAAACTTGGGATGCATCACCTTCGCACTACGCGTTGCTCACGAATGCACCGCTAAGTCCCGAACTCCGTCTCAAGATAGAGGAGGTACTGTCTCCGACCATCGGCGAGGGCACAATCCACATACACGACGGCGAGGATCTCTGTGGATGGCTTCGCGCGGCGCCGAATCTTGTCAAGAGCTGCCCCCAGCTACTTTCGTTACGCGACCTTGAGGAACTTCTAAGCGATGTCGTGAACGCTGAAACGATCACGCGCAGTCAGGCAACGATCGCACTCGCCCAAGCTGAATCGAGAGTATTCGTTCCCACCGAGTCCTATTTCGAAGCCCGTGAGAAACTGAGGCTCCATCACTTTGTGATTCTCGAGGGTCCACCCGAAATGGGGAAGACAACCATCGGTAGAATCATTGCGCTCACCCAGATGTCCGACGACTGGGAGGCCCTGGAGGTAAGGGAGCCCAGTGAGGTCCTGAGAATGCATCGTCCGAGCAAACCACAGGTATTCGTCGCCGATGATTTCTTTGGTCGCACAGAGTATGATCCCACAGCGGTAAGCCGCTGGCAGGCTGAACTCGCACACATTCTACCAATTCTCGATTCCAGTCATTGGCTCATTCTGACGAGCCGGATGCACCTTCTCGAGATGGCGAGATCCCGGTTGGATATTTCGGGTCAGCACGGGAAGTTTCCCGACTTGTCTGAAGTTCTGGTGAATGCCTCGGCCTTAACTACGGGGGAAAAGGCGCGGATTCTTTACCGCCACGCCAAAGCGTCACTTTCTACACAGTCTGCACGAGACATGGTCAGGCAAGTTGCACGCAGTGTTGTGCAGAATAGACATTTCACGCCCGAGCGGATTCGTCGCCTTGTCTCGGAAGTTGTGCCACGCCTCGCGAACAGCGCTGCAATCGAGCCCAAGACAATCTCAGATGAAGTCACGCTAGCGATTACGAATCCTACGAAGCAGATGCGGATCAGCTTTCGCACCCTGCCTGATGCTCACAAATGGCTTCTCTGGTCAATGCTGGGTTCAAGCCGACATGGATCAGTTACAGCGAAGCCCGACGACATTCGCGGAAGCTTCGAGCGGTTTTGCCCACAAGACAAACACCGGCCCTTTGATGAGGTTCTTGCCGAAGTTACGCAGGCTTTTGTCCGCAGGGACGAGTGGAAGCAATGGCTGACAATCGATTGGATCCATCCAAGCTGTCGCGACCTCGCAATCGAAGAACTCGCATCGGCTCCGAGTGATCGTCGACGATTTCTAAGTGCGTGTTCCGAAGGCGGTCTACTCTTAGCGATCTCCGTCGCGGGAGGTCGAGGTGAACGAAATGTCCCCCTGCTGTTGGACGATGCAGACTGGGAGGCATTCGCGGAAAGCGCGGATACCACTATGCAAGAGTCACCTTTCTTTGCGTCAGCATTGTATTCTAGTTTCACTGCCCTCGAAAAGATTGATTCCCCCACGCAGAATACGACGCAGGCCGTGGAGCGCCTGAGCAGCCTGTTCACCCAACGATTTCTTCCTTCCCTCTCTCGCGCCCTAAGAGCCAAGGCATTCGACCACCCGATAAGCTTGGAGGTATTCGTTCGTATTTCTGAGAAGCTGGGAGTTCCCGTTGACCTCGACTTGACGGAATCTTGGGCGGCCTGCGAACGGACAGCAGTGCAATGGGAGCAAAGCAATCTGTCACCATGGGAAGATGACACTGCGCTTTCTGAAGTGACCGCATTCATTTCCGCCGTGCGTGAGCACCTTGTTACTTCCTTCGAGTTTGCAGCTCGGAGCGGTGCTCTTGAGCGGATCTTGTCGGCCATCACGTCTCGGGCGACGAGAGAGGCCGATGCCGACCATACATTCGACGAGATGGATGACGACGACGCCTCCAGTGCTGGCCGGACACTCGAGGAGATGTCCGACGATCTCAAAACCCTTTCCGATCTGGAAGGCATACCACACGGCTACGCCGAGTCTCTAAGGACGGCTGCAAGCGGTTTTGACTATCTCGTGGTTGAGTTGAACGATCGTGTGCCTTCAGAGCCCGACGAGTCGAGTGGACGACCGGAGTCAGACGATCGAGAAATCGACATTGATGCTCTGTTCATCGATCTCTAGTCGGCAAAGGAATAGCGTGGGCATTCGAAGTGTTTCCGCCTGGAGGCTGCTCCCGCGAGCCCTTGACCAACGATGCAGTCATTAGCTTGCCGACCGACAGCTAGATGTGCCCTTCCATGACGTCGAGAAACACTTCCCAGTCCGACGGGATGCTGTCGTGACCGCCGGCGTGTGGAGTTGGTCACGGCGATCATCCGACCGTTGCGTCGAGATACGGGGCTTCTAGCCTTGTGCCATGACCCAGAAAGCCGACGGGATGAACTATGCGCCGAGCGGTGTGCCGCGACCGGTGGTAAAGCGGGGTGAGTTTGTTTTCGCCGCGACTCACCTCGAACACGGGCACATCTATGGCCAGTGCAACGGCCTGATCGAGGCGGGCGGGCAATTGAAGTGGGTCTACGATCCAGACCCCGCGAAGGTCGACGCGCTGCGGGCCAAGCACCCGGACGTGAAAGTCGCGCGCTCGTTCGACGAAGTGCTCGACGACAAGTCGGTGCACATGGTCGCGGCCGCAGCGATTCCTTCGGAGCGCGGCGCTATCGGCTGCCGCGTGATGCGCGCGGGCAAGGACTACTTCACCGACAAGACACCGTTTACCGAGATGGCGCAGCTCGACGAGGCGAAGCGCGTCGTCGCCGAGACCGGCCGAAAATACATGGTCTATTTCAGCGAGCGGCTCCACGTGGAGTGCGCGATGCACGCCGGCGACCTCGTGCACGGCGGCGCGATCGGCCGCGTCGTGCAGGTGCTGGGTCTCGGACCGCACCGACTCAACAAGCCGAGCCGGCCCGCCTGGTTCTTCGAGCGCGCGCGATACGGCGGCATCCTCTGCGACATCGGCAGCCACCAGTTTGAGCAGTATCTCTTCTTCAGCGGCGCGAAGGACGCGACCGTCACCAGCGCGGCCGTCGGCAACTTCGCGAATCCCGAAACGCCTGAGTTCGAAGACTACGGCGAGACGACGCTGCAAGGGGACAATGGGTCGACGAATTTCGTGCGTGTCGACTGGTTCAACCCCAACGGCCTGCGCACCTGGGGCGACGGCCGCATGATCATCCTCGGCACGAAGGGCTACATCGAGCTACGCAAATACATCGATGTCGCGCGCGACGCTGCGGGCGACCACCTCTACCTCGTCAACGATGAAGGCGAGCAGCATCTCGAACTCGCCGGCAAGGTTGGCTTTCCATTCTTCGGCCGACTGATTCTCGACTGCCTGAACCGGACCGAGCACGCGATGACCCAGGCGCATGCCTTCAAAGCCGCCGAGCTCTGTCTCAAGGCGCAAGCGGTCGCGAGAAGGCTGACGGAGTAGGAGATTTCCGAGGTAGCCCGCGATCTGCCGCCTTCGCCAAGACTTCGGCGCGCCAAGCCGAGCGCGGGTAGCGCGGGTCTGTTGGCCCGCGTCGGCAGGTCAAAGACCTACCCTACTGCACGCCACGGACGATCTCGGCGGGCCCAGCGGTCCCGCCCTACCCCAAGAGCGCAAAGTAGGTGGCGCGCTCGTCGCGCCACGTTGCGCGGCAAGCGCGCAACCTACATCAAATCCGCCGTCGTCGCCGCGCGGACCTGAAAGTCCCGGACTTCGATCCGGCTCTGCACCGTGCGGAAACCGAACCAGCCGCTTGTGAGTGCATCGGCGTCGGTGAAGTCGAAGACGAGTTCGCCGTCGCGCTGGTATTGGACGCGCGAACCGGTGACCACGAGTTTGATCCGGTAGGGATGATCGGCCTTTAACATGAACTCGGGAGCGCTCAGGTCATGCTCGGGCAAGAGCGGCTTCGAGCCATCGCCCTCGTAGCGGCGGAAGCGGGTCGTGGTGTTCGCGTTGCCGCCGTAGCCGGCGTAATAGGTGCGCAGGTTGTCGTAGGTCGCAAACGCACCCGTCCGCGCGTGACCGGGTGCGAGCAACTCGCCAGGCCGCGCGGGATCAGTAGCCATCCAGAAGCAGTTGAGGTCCGACACGCGCGCATTGCTCGAGACTGTCGCGGTGTAGGAGATTACGACCGGTGCCTCAAGCCGTTGCTTGAACCACACGGTGCATCCGCCCTCGTCGGCGATCACGAGCGCGCCATTCTCGATCGTCACGGTGCCGCCGGGCTGTTGCTCGACGATCCAGTTGGAGAGATCGGTGATGAAGTCGTCGGCGTGAAGGACGCGAGGGGAAGTGCAGGAGGCAAAGAAGGGTGCCAGGAGAAATGTCGCGGCAAGGAGCGGCCGATTGCGGGATCGACGTTTGGCGGTCGCAAACATGGCTGCCGAGGTAGGAGCCCGCCGTTTCGACAGGCTCAAGGCCCCGAGCCCGTCGAGGGGCTTGCGGGCGATGTCCCGCTCCTCACGGAGCGGGCTACATTCGGAATCGCCCGCACGTGTCCGCCATAGGCTCTGCGACGGCGGAAGCGGGCTCCTACCTCTGGACAACTCTGCCTGAGCGACCATCACTTCACATCCAGTATCGCGATACCGTGCGCCTCGAGCCTCACGTCTCGCTTCGCCTTCCCATCGCCGAGCGTGACCGTCGTCTCCTGCGGCTCGCCGGCGTTATTGATGACGACGAGCTTTCCGGCTTTCGCGAAGCACGTGGCCTCGGTGCGCACGTTCGACGACTGCCACGCGCCCCAGCGCGCGTCCTGAGATGCAGCCCAGAACAGCGCACGGTGGAGGAGCCGCGTGTTCTCGTGCGTGAACTTGAAGCCACCGAGATAAACGCTGCGACCCTTGCCGAAGTTGTGGGTCGCGAGGCGCGGCGAGCCCTCGCACGCGGCGAGCACCTGCGTGTCTCCTCCGAGGACGAAGATTCCGTCGACCCCAGTTCCGAGATCCAGCGCGCCTGAGACATTTGCCGTGATGAAGTGCTGCGCACCACGCGACGCCGGAGGCGAATACTTGAGTTTTCCGTTCGCTACCCGATCGCCCGTGTCGCGATCGACGCCGAGCACGCGCGCCATGCGGAAGAACTGGCCGGGCTGGGCGAGCGCGCTCGGCTCGCTGACCCCGACGAGCCCACCGCCCTTGCGCACGAACTCGGTGAGCGTCGCCTCGACGCGCGGTTCGGCCCAATAGTGTCCGCCGCTCCACGCGCTGCCGGCGCGGCCGCAGTTGATGATCGCCTTCACGCCGCGCGGCACGCCCTTCGCCACGAGATCGTCGAAGCTGATGAACTGCACATCGAGTGGCAGGCCCGCCAGCGACTCAAGCACGTCATACAGTTCCACGCCTTTCGTGAAGTGGCCGGAGCACGTCCACGCGCGCAGGTCGCCCCATGCTGTGAGCACGGCGACCTTGAACCGCGCGGTCCACGGCCGGTCGCCTGCGTGAAAACTTTTCAGGAGGCGAAACTCGTTCGCGACCTTCGCGATGTAGTTCTGGAAATCCGGGAACGGCTCGACGAGCGACACGTAGCCGCCGAGTCCGATGCGGTCGATCGGTGCGCGCACGATGCCGCGCCGCGCGTCGATCCAGAAATTCTTCGCATCGAGCGTCGGGTTGCCGCCGGTCTTGAATGTCGGCTCGCCCTTCAGGCCGGTCGGGAAGAGGTACGGGTGCAGCCGCAGCTCGTGCGTGCGCACGCCCTTCGAATGCGCGCAGAGCCGCACCTCAAATGCGTTGAAGACGCACTTGATCAACCCGTCGAAGCCAAACTCCTTGAACCGCGGGCTGTTCGGCTCCACGCCGACCCAGTGGTCGTCGTAGAACACGTAGGCCTTCTTGCCGTGCGCATGGACGAGGTCGATGCACTCCCGGCCGAAGCGGATCACGAAGTCGTGAATGAAATCCATGTAGTCGCGGTAGCGGCGCGACGGCGCGTTGTGCGTGGAGTTGTAGAGGCCGCCGTTGACGAAATCCTCCGCTGTGAGCCGGTAGCCGTGCTTCTTCTCGAAGAGTGCGAGCGCCCGCGGGCTGATCGTCATCGCGTAGTCGCCCCAGTCGGAATAGATGTCGCGCAGTCGCGCGTGGTCCGCGCCCCAGAACCACGAGAAGTTGTAGAACATCGACGTGAACCGCACGACGGAGGTCGCCGGGTGCTCGCGCAGCCATCGCTCGAGAAACTCGAGCAGCACCTTCTGCACCGCCGGTTGCATCGGATCGACTGCAGCGAGGTGCTCGCGGTCGCCCCAGTCGTTCGTGATGTGGTTATACATCGAGATCTCCTCCCACAGCCGGAAGGCGAGGAAGTTGACCGTGTAGCGGTGGCCGGGCTTGGCGCCGCGAACTGTGACCGTGCCGCGACGCTTGTTGAACGACCACGCACGCTTCGCGACCTCGCGGCCGGCTGTGCGGTCGAACACCTGCCACCAGCGCTTCGCGCTATCCTTCGAGTTTACCGCGAACTGCTCGGTGAAGTAGCCGTCGAGCAGAGTGATGGTCACCGTGGTGCGCGTCGCCACGACCGGAGAGCTCATGAGGAAATTCTGCTGGAGCATGTCGCCGTGCGCGCGCGCCCACGGCTGCACGGAGCGCGGCAGGCAGACGGTCGAGTAGATCGCGTGACCGGAGACGAGTATCTCGGGCGAGAGTTGCGTGCCGTCCGAATCGCGAATCGTGTCCGCGCCCCATTGCTTCGCGAGACGCAGCGTGAGTTTCTCAAAGCCGGCTTCGCCGGGCATGGTGAAGGCGCCGTGGGAAAGTGGGTCGAGGCTCATAGGAAAACCAAGGACATTAAAGGGACCCGAGCGTGGTCCCCGGCGCAACCCTTCCGCGGCCCGGACCGTCCGGACAGTCTGACCAAGCCCGGTGCGGCACCGGGCCTAAGGTTCGGAGTCGCAGCCGCCAATGGCCCGCACACTTTTCCAATGTATCCCGCTCCGTGAGGAGCGGGA
>DATKCJ010000314.1:0-2767 GCA_035513275.1 Opitutaceae bacterium | reverse complement strand
CCGTTTCGCGTCGCCCGCAACGAGCGCGTCCGCGTGACCTTGGTCAACGACACGATGATGCAGCACCCCATTCACCTGCACGGCCATCTCTTCGAGGTGGTCAACGGCCATCCGGGATGGCACCCGTTGAAGCATACGGTGAACGTGCTGCCGGGAAGCACGGTGACGTTCGATCTCACGGCCGACAATCCCGGCGACTGGGCGATCCACTGCCACCTTCTGTTTCACATGGTGGCGGGGATGTTCCAGGTCTTCACCGTCCGCCCGCTCGATCAAGATCTCACGTGAAAGCGCTCGTGATCGCGCTGCTGGCCACGGCCGTCACGGCCCCGGCCCTCGCTCAGGGCGCCGGCCATGCCATGCCGATGCCGGCGCCCGAAGCGGAGCGCCGGCCCGAAGCGGAGGCCCCGGCGCCACCAGCACCGACCGCCGATCCGCGCGCGGGACGCGATATGGGCGAAATGCGACCAGCGGCGCCGACGCCGCCCGAAGCCCCGCCGCCTCCTGCCGCCTTGTCCGGCCCGAGGCACGCCGCCGATCTGCTGTTCGACCCGTCGGCTATGGCGCGCGCGCGCGAGGAAGTTCGTGCCGAAATGGGCGAAGTGAGGGCCTACAGGATCATGGTCGACCAGCTCGAAGCGCGGATCCGCGATGGCGAGGATGGCTATCTGTGGGACGCGCAGGGTTGGTATGGTCGCGACATCAACAAGCTTTGGATCAAGACCGAGGGCGAGGGCAGCTTCGGCGAGAAGGTGGAAGAAGCCGAAGCGCAGGCGCTTTGGAGCCGCGCCATCACCCCCTGGTTCGATTTCCAGGCCGGCGGCCGTTACGATTTCCGGCCGAATCCGCAACGCGCTCACCTGGTCGTAGGGTTGCAGGGTCTCGTGCCTTACTTTCTCGAGATCGAGGCCGCCGCCTTCCTGTCCAATGAAGGCGACGTCACTGCCCGGTTCGAGGCCGAGTACGATCAGCTCATCACCCAGAAGCTGGTCCTGCAACCGCGTGTCGAATTCGATCTCGCCGCACAGGACGTCTCGGAGATCGGCGTCGGTGCGGGGCTGTCGTCATTGGAGGCGGGGCTTCGCCTGCGCTACGAGTTCGTGCCGGAATTCGCGCCCTATGCCGGCGTCGCGTACGAGCGCGCGGTCGGCAACACCGCGGATTTCGCGCGCGACGAAGGCGAAAGCGTTGACGCCCTCTTCCTGGTCGCCGGTGTGCGATTGTGGTTCTAAGAGGGCCATGTGCCGGCAGTTGCGCGGTATTCATGCTGGCACCGGGCGAGACGATCGACCCCGGGATCATCCGAGCCGACCTCGACTTCACGGCGGGAATGAAGCGCCACTATGCGGCATCGTCACCTAGCGCTTCGAGATTGCCCTCCTGGACGACGTTCGGCGTCGTGTGGGGACTCTGGTGACGTGGATCGGCGCGTCGCTGGGCGCGGCCCTCGCCTGCGCCCTCGCCCGGCGATGCGGCTGGCGTCTGGTCGACCGCCTCGTCGCTCGCACAGCGTGGACCGGGGCGGGGGGCGGGTGGGCTGGTTGTTATGTCCTATACTTGGGGCCTATGTGGAGATCCTACGGGACGGCATGCGCGTTCTTCCTGTTTAGCGTCGGGAGCATCGGCGTCGCCGCTGCCGTCCCGTACGGTCCTTCAGGCACTCTCGGCCCCCCCGGAGCCGCCCTCCGCACCTGCAGCGGAGTCTCCAACTGCTACGTCTGCTCCCCCGGCTCTTGCACGCCCTCCGGGTCATGGCAGTCGCGCATCGAGAACGCATCGCCGGGAGACACGATTCTCTTACAATCGGGGGCGTACACGCCACGCGGCGGCCTCAGCATTCCGGGAGGCGCGGCTGACGGCAAGATCGTCATCGCGAATCACAACGGCTCGGCAGCGGTGATTGCGGGGCCGGTCTCGATCGGAAGCGGCCATGTGCTTATGGAAGGAGTGACCGTCAATTCTCCCGCGAGCTCCTTCGCGATTCACGTCGAGTCCCGGACCTCGACCGTCAAGCAGAACATCGAGCTGAAAAACATGGACATCCTCGGCGGCACGGGCGAAGCTGTCCGCATACGAGGCAACGTGCGGGACCTCACCATTCGAAATTCCCTTCTCGACGGCGGCCGGGACAATCACACGATCAAAGTGCTTTGTGACGACCCGAGCTCTTGCTCTTCGACACCGGAAAACATCACGATCACGAACAATAAGTTCTCTAAGACCAGAAGTTCCTTCTATCCTGCCTCCGGCGAAGACCTGCTCCAATTCGAGGGGGCCGGAAATGCAACGGTCACCTACAATGAATTCGGTCAAAATCCCAATGGGGAGGATTGCGTCGATTGGAAATCTCAGGGAAGAAGCGGGACCTCAATCCTATTTAGCTTCAACCGCGTCAACGAGTGCAACCTCCAGGGCATCCTCTTTCATCAGGGTCAGGCAAACGGCAACACGACGATCGAAGGCAACTACTTCGAGGGCAGCGACCAGCTCATGCGCCGGACGCACGCCCGCACGAAGATCATCAACAACATCATTGACGGCAATCAGTTCGTCATCTCCGCGAGTAGTCTCACGCTTGCGTATAATACCTTTATGAACAGAGGCAATAGCCTCCGATTCGGCGATACCGCCCAAGGAGCGCCGCAGAATCTGACGATCATCAACAACATCTTCTCTGGTACGGGCTTCTCCTGCTCCTCCGTCGGTTGTGGGAGCTACACCGCATCCTATAACCTACGGCACAATACGAGCGGCTCTTTCACCTGCG
>DATKCJ010000313.1:0-2490 GCA_035513275.1 Opitutaceae bacterium | reverse complement strand
TCTCATAGAAGGTGTTCGCCGCGGTGTGACCGACCCGACGGGTACGGCGCCAGGCAGCATGTTCTTTGCGGTTTCATCGAGCGGCGCCCTCGCCTACTTGCCGGGAGTTGCGAGTTTTGGGAATTCGCGCGACAGCAATCTGGCGATCTTTCCGCGAGACGGCCCGCCGGAGCCGTTGCCATTGCGGCTTGGCAATTATCGCTCCCCGCGCGTCTCAACAGACGGCCGGTGGGTCGCGTTTGAGATCGGCGATGAAAAACAGTGGCATGTGGCCGTTTATGAAATCGGGGCGCGCCGGACCGTCCGCCGATTGACCTTTGAGGGCAACAGCCGTGCGCCGCTGTGGTCGCCCGACGGTGTCTGGGTGTTGTTCGCGTCCGACCGTGAAGGCGACGTGGCAATCTACCGAACCCGGGCCGATGGGTCCGGGGCACCGGAGCGTCTCACCAAACCCGACAAGGACGTGTCCCATACTCCGCAATCGTGGACGCGCGACGGAACGCAGCTGTTGTTCAGCGCTGGGCCGCCTCCGGGGATCCAGCAATCACGGCTCTTTCTGCTGTCCATGAAAGAACGCACGGTGACGGCGTTTGGCGACATGGCGGCCCGCGATGCGAGGTTCTCGCCCGACGGACGATGGGTGGCGTACGGAACGCGGGCGGCTGGCGCAGTCTCCGGTAACCGGAACCAGGTATTCGTCGAGCCGTTCCCGCGAACTGGTGCGAAGTATTTGCTGCCTCGGCCCTCTGGACATCCGTTGTGGTCGCCGGAAGGCGATGCTCTGCTCACCAACGCAACCGCGGGTGTGAGCGAATTGACTCCCGTCGTTTACACTCCCGCGTTCGACTTCGGCGAGTCGGTGCAAGTTCCAAAACGTGGCCGTAACGAGGGCGATCCCATGGTGTCGCGAACTCAGGCGGATATGATGCCCGACGGTCGGGTGATCGGCGTCCTGCGTCAGTCGAGCGCGGAGTCGACGACTACCGATATCCACGTCGTGCTCAACTGGTTCAATGAACTCCATCAGCGAATTCCGATCCGCTAACCACGATGTCGATCTCCCCAGGCACTACTCTCGGCACGCATGAAATCGTCGGCCTGCTCGGCGCCGGCGGCATGGGCGAAGTGTATCGGGCACGGGATACGAAGCTCAATCGCCAGGTGGCGATCAAAGTCCTGCCCGATGCCTACGCGTCGGATCCCGATCGCGTGACGCGGTTCCATCGCGAAGCGCAGGCGGTGGCGGCGCTCAACCATCCCAACATCGCCGCGATCTACGACCTTGCCGAACACGGCTCGACGAAGTTCCTGGTGCTGGAGCTGATCGAGGGCGAGACGCTCGCCGATCGGCTGCGCGGCGGACCGGTGCCGCCTGAAGAAGCACTGGTCATCATCAA
This sequence comes from Opitutaceae bacterium, assembly GCA_035513275.1. Lineage (GTDB taxonomy): Bacteria > Verrucomicrobiota > Verrucomicrobiia > Opitutales > Opitutaceae > DATKCJ01. Next base: position 1,093 of record DATKCJ010000313.1, on the reverse strand, counting down.
ACAAGTGCTCGAAGCGCTCGAAGTCGCGCATGAGAAGGGCATCTGCCATCGCGATCTGAAACCCGCGAACCTCAAGGTCACCGCCGACGGGGTGGTGAAGGTGCTCGACTTCGGCCTCGCGAAGTTCATGCAGGCGCCAGGATCGCAACCGTTGCTGACGAATTCACCGACGCTGAGCGTGGCCGGAACGTATCCCGGAGTAATTCTCGGCACAGCCGGGTACATGTCGCCGGAGCAGGCCAAGGGCTACGAAGCGGATCACCGCAGCGATCTGTTTTCGGTCGGCTGCATCCTGTACGAGCTGCTGTCGGGACGTCAGGCGTTCGAAGGGGAGACGGCGTCCGAGATTCTCGCCGGCGTGCTGAAGTCGGATGTGGATTTCAGCAAGCTGCCGCCGCGCCTCAACCCACGCCTGATCGACCTGCTGAAGCGATGTCTGGAAAAGAACCCGAAGAAACGATGGCATGCGGCTGCCGATGTGCGCGTCGAAGCGGAGGCATTGACGGGTCGCGCTATCGCGGAGGACACCCCGGCGAAATCAGCGGCGCGCGCCTGGCCGCTATGGAAGCGGGTCGTGTTCGCTTCCGCGTTCACCATCTTCGGCGCCGTCATCGCGACTGTGGCGTTCCGACAAATCAATCCGCCCCCACCTTCGCCAGTTGCGCGATTTATCATCGCGCTGCCGGAGGAACAAACGTTGTCGGCTGCTGGCCGTGTGGCCATCGCGCTTTCGCCGGATGGCACGCAACTTGTCTACACAGCCGACAACCGCTTGTACATTCGGCCGCTGTCGGGTTTCGAGGCGCGGCCGCTTGTTGGAAGTGAGTCCTTGAACGGCGCTGTCGTGAATCCCGTGTTCTCGCCAGATGGACAATCGATCGCCTTCCGGCACTCTGGCGACGGCATGTTGAAGCGAATCTCGGTCGGCGGCGGCGCGCCGGTCTCGATTGCCGCAATCCCACAGCCGTTCGGCATGAGCTGGAGCGATCGAGCCATTGTTTTTGCGGAACCCGGCAAAGGCGTTATCAGTGTCTCCCCGAACGGCGGCCCACTCGAAGTGATTGCGCCGGCAACCGCCGACGAGGTTGTGGAT
>DATKCJ010000312.1:0-3169 GCA_035513275.1 Opitutaceae bacterium | reverse complement strand
CACACCGCCCGCCGGCGCGGTGTCGGGCTCGGGCTCGACGTGATTGCGCCGGAACACGAAGCGGTTGATCCGCTCGAACAGGTTGCGCTTCGCTCTCGTCTTGGCCGTCGTCGCTTTCACGCGGCCAGCCTCGGTCATGCCGTCCTGAATTCGCGCGACCACGGGCGTGGCAAACGTCTTCTCGAACTTTTCGGGCGGCTGCTGTGCGGTCGATATCCGCGCTGGCGCGGTCTCGAGCACAGGCACTGTGCGCGCGGCCATGTCGATGGTCGCATTCTCTCTCGGCCGGAACTGGGGCATGCCGACCCGTGCATCCGTCGCGGGCACGGTGACGAATTCCTGCTGCAACTCCGCTGCGGTCCGGCTCGGGCCGACCTCGATCTGATTCTTCTCGACGCGATCCTGCTCGGACGGTTTCGGATCGAACGCCTCGTTGCGTCGCGTGGCGTCGACCTGTGCGGCGGCGGGCAACACGGTGACGAGTGCGAGGAGGCAGGGGAGAGCACCGAGTTTCAAGGGAGGTGGATGATGACGCGGCGCTCCGCGCGCGGCAAGGCGATCCTACGCCGCCGTGTTGGCATTAATCCGCCCTGTCTCAAGATCTTCGCGATTTTGCGTGAACCATGTTTGGAAACGGTCGGCTCCTATCTCGGCTGTGACCACCGGCGATCCGCCGAGACTCACGACGCGTTCTCCCTCCCAAGGTTCGAACACCCGGACGATCTTCCGCGCGCGCGAACCTTGCAGGTGGCCGAGAACGCGCTCTGCATCTTGCAGCCTCGGCAGCAGACACAGAACGGCGTCCGCCTCGCGTGCGTGCATGTATGAGAGCGTCTCCGGACTCGACCCGTCGGCCTGCAACGCAGGAATGCCCCGCTTTGCGAGCCCTGCAACGACACCCGAGTCCTCGTCGATCACGACGACTTCGCGATCGTGCTCGATCAGCCAGCGCAGCACCTGCTCACCGGCAGTTCCGAGCCCTAGCACCAGGACGTGTCCGCTGCGGGCGAGCGGAGGCTCCCTGCGCCAGAGGCGTCTCGGGTCGAGTCGGACAAACCAGTCGGTGACCCGCTCGTGCGAGATGAGCGGCGTCATCGACATCGTGCCGACTGTGATCAGCGCGATGAGCGAGAACAGGTTCATGTCGAGCACTCCGGCGGCCAGGCCTTGAAGCGCGATGACGAGGGAGAACTCGCTCGTCTGTGACAGCAGCAGGCCGCTCTCGATGGCAGACCGCGTTGACAGCCCCGCACGCTCCGCGATCACCGTGACGAGCGGCACGGTTGCCACGATCAGGAACACCGAGAGCACAATGCCCGGGACGAGGTATGACGTCGGGGGGATCACGATGATCGCCCCGAGCGCCACGAAGAAGACCGCGAGGAAGAAATCCGTAAGCGAGTTGAGTATCCCGCGCACGAGACCGTTCATCGGAAATCCGGAGAGAGTCACGCCTGCGAGGAAAGCACCCACGACCATCGGCACACCCATCAGCCGCGCGAGGCCGCATGCACCGAATAGAACCGCCAAGACCCACAAGAGCAGACGCTCGTCGTCGAACCGGCTGTGCAGCGCGATCCACGGCACGACCCATCGCTGGCCTGCCCACGCGAGTCCGCCCATCGCGGCGGTTGCGAGCAAAGCGCCGGCGATTGCCAGCGGCCCGTCGCCGATCCGGTTCAGCACGACGAGCGCGACCACGATGCCGGCGTCCTGCAGCAGGAGGATGCCGGTCACGAGCCGACCGAACGATTCGAACATCTGCTGTCGCTTCTTGAGGAGGCCGACGACGACGAGGGTCGAACTTGCAGCCAGGGCCCCCGCGATGAAGAGCGACTCCGCCGGATCGAAACCGAGGAGCCGTGCGACGAGCCAACCTCCCGCGCCAAGGAAGAGAAACTGCGTGAGGCCGACTGTCATTACGGCGCGCGATCGCCGGCCGATGCGTCGCGGAGTAAGTTCGACTCCCGCGGCGAACACGAGGACCACGAGCCCGAGCTCGACCGCGGCTCGCAAGAGTTCCGCCGGAGGGGCGATGCCCCCAGCGGTCAGCGCGAGCCCGCCCAACAGAAGCAGCGGGATCACAGGGACTCGCGACGCGCGCGCCAGTGCGTGCGCGAGTGCGGCCGCGATGAGTATGGCAGCCAGGCCCGTCATGGCGCGGGCTTCTCCTCGCCGGCAAGCATCCGGCGGATCAGGATCGCGCTGTCGACCTTGGGCGTCATCAGGTAGTCGGCGCCGAGCACGAGCAGGTCGTCGATGACCGAGATGTCGAACGCGTGAATCGCGCACGGCACACCCATCGACTTGCACTGGAATGCAAACAGGTGGTTCGTGCCCTCGATCTGCAAAGCGGAGACGGCGAGCTTCGCCGAGGCCAGGCTCGCCTCGTGAAGCACGGATGGATACTCGACGTTGCCGAGCATCGTGCGGCAGGGCATGCTCGCGAGCTTCCGTGGGTCGGTGTCTATCGCGAGGACGTTCTCTCCCTGCTCGTGCAACCGGGTGGCGATCTTGCGGCCGAGTGCGTTCATCCCGACGACGACAACGTGGCCGCGAAGCGGAGTTGGAGGAGGATCGTCCTCAACTTGTGACGCGCGGAAGATCCGCAGCAAACGGTGGCGGCTGGCGAAGGCGTAGAGCCGGTCGGTTTGAAGAATCATCGGCGATGAGATCGCGATTGTCGCGAGCCCGACCATGCCGAGCACTGAGAACAGCGTGGAGTCGATCCATCCAGCGTTGAGCGCCGCGCCGGCGAGGATGAACGAAAACTCGCTGATCTGCGCGAGCGTCACGCTCGACGCGAATGCCGTGCGCTCCCCGTAACCGAAGCGGCTGACGATGCCCATGAAGAGTGCGAGTTTTCCGACGAGCACGAACACCGAAAGCGCAGCGACGGCGAACCAGTCGATCCCGCCGGCACCGAGTTCCATCTTCGCACCGAGGGTGACGAAGAATACCGCGAGGAAGAAACTCATGAGCGGATGCACTCGCCGTGCGAGGTCGGCACTGTAGGGAAGTTGCGCGAGGCTGAAGCCCGCGAGAAACGCTCCGATCTCCACGGAGAGGTGGAGGGCGTGCGCGCCCATCACGACGGCAAAGCACCACGCCAGCGCGAACACCAACAGCATGTCCGGCGCGGGCGCCGCCCACTCGAACGGCCGCGCGA
>DATKCJ010000311.1:0-5005 GCA_035513275.1 Opitutaceae bacterium | reverse complement strand
GGATCGATATCTGGGAGGTGATCGCAGCCGCGAGCACCAAGCCGTTCGGATTCATGCCGTTTTCGCCCGGCCCCGGAATCGGCGGCCATTGCATCCCCGTCGATCCGTTTTACCTGACTTGGAAGGCCCGCGAGTTCGGCTATAGCACGCGCTTCATCGAGCTGGCCGGCGAGATCAACGAGTCAATGCCAGCGCACGTCGTCCGCCGGACCGGCGAGGCGCTCAACGCCCGCCGCAAATCGATCAACGGCAGTCGCATCATCGTGGTCGGGCTCGCCTACAAACCCGAGGTCGACGATGTTCGCGAAACCCCCAGCTTTGATGTCATGAACCTGCTCAAGGCTCAGGGCGCGACCGTCGACTACTACGATCCCTACGTGCCGACGATCGGGCGCACGCGTGAGAATTCCGCTTGGGCTGGCCAGCCCTCGGTGGCTTGGAACGAAACGACCTTTCGCGGCGCCGACGCGGTCGTGATCGCCACCGCACATCGGGCGCTCGACTACCGCGCGCTGCTCGAGTGGTCGCCTTGCATCATCGACACCCGCAACGCCATCCGCACCCATCTCGGCGGCAACGTGCCCGCAGAATTCTCGGATCGCCTGTGGCTGGCCTAGCGCAAAACAAACGACGCAACGATTCAGTCGAACCGATAATGGCCCACGAAACACACCAAAAACACGAAAGGTCTTGGGAGCCTGCGTGTGGACTTCATTCACCGGCCGAAACTGGATCGGGAGCGCCTCGTGCTCAGACTTTTCGCGTGGTTCGTGTATTTCGTGGGCCCAACTGACCTGAATAGTTACCAAATGACGCTCCGCCATCCCGCTGCTCGTGTTGCCGTTGTCGGCTGCGGCTATTGGGGCCGTAATCTCGTGCGGAATTTCCACGAGCTCGGTGCGCTCGCCGCCGTCGTGGACGCCACGCCGGAGGGCCGCGCGCTCGCCGGGCAACTCGCGCCGGGCGTTGACGCCACGAGCGACTTCGACGCCGTGATCAACCGGGCCGACATCAACGCCGTCGTGCTCGCCACCCCCGCGGCGACGCACTTCGCCCTCGGCCAGAAGATCCTCGCCGCCGGGAAGGACCTTTTTGTCGAGAAGCCCATGGCGCTCACCCTCGACGATGCCCGCCGGTTGGTCGAGGCCGCCGCGCGCGGCAGCCGCATCCTTCAGGTCGGCCACGTGCTCGAGTATCATCCCGCGATTACGGTGCTGAAAACCTGGATCAGTTCCGGCCGGCTCGGCCGAATCCGCCTGCTGCACTCGCGGCGACTTAATTTCGGCCGCGTGCGCACCGAGGAGGACGCGCTCTGGAACGTCGCGCCCCACGATTTCGCGCTGATGTTGCGCATCACGGGGTGTCTGCCCGACGAAGTGAGCTGTTTCGCGTCGTATGCACTCGGCACGCCGCGGGCGGACTTCGCGATCGCGATGCTACGCTTCGCCGGAGGCGTCGATGCGCACGTTTTTGCCGGCTGGCTGCACCCGACAAAGGAGCAGCGTCTCGTCGTGGTCGGCGATCGCGGCATGGCAGTGTTCGACGACACGGCGCCGCTCGAAAAGAAACTCGTCTTTCACGATCAACGCGTGGAACTCGGCGCCGGCCTGCCGGAGTTGCACAAGGGCGCCATCCAAGCCGAGCCGTTCCCCGCGGACGAACCGCTGCGACTCGAGTGCGCCGCCTTTCTCGAAAGCGTCGCCACGCGAGCGCCGCCACTCACCGACGGCGCAAGCGGGCTGCGCGTGATGGCCGTGCTCGAAACGTGCCGCCGGTCGATGGAAAATGGCGGACAAATCCAAACCGTGCCCACGATCTGACCCGTATGCATTCTACCGCGGCAGCCGCCATTTCGACAGTCTCAAGGCCCCGAGCGGAGTCGAGGGGCAACAAAGGGTAAGGAGTTTTGAAACCGCTAATTTGCGCTAATCTCCGCTCATCGATCCCGAGAAAGCACACCATACGCTTCCGCCTCGCCGATTAGGCGAGGCACGCACATGCTCAACGACCTCTTCAATCTGAAGTCATTAGCGAAGATTAGCGGTTCAAAATCGCTGGTGAGAACACGCAAGCATCCCAACAAGATCTAATCTGTGCACATCTGTGAAATCTGTGGTTAACTCTTCTTCTCCTTGCTCTGTTGCTGTGGCGCTACTCCAAGTCCATCTGCCTCCATCCGTGGTCCAATCGTCTGAAGTTCGCCTTGTAGGATAGAGCGCTTCCGCGCATGAGTTCACCGTTTTACACCCACCCAACCGCCGTCATCGATCAGCCCTGCGCGATCGGTGCGGGCACGAAGATCTGGCACTTCTGCCACATCTGCGAAGGCGCAACCATCGGCGAACACTGCAACCTCGGCCAGAACGTGATGATCGCCGGCGGTGTGCGGATCGGCCGGAACGTGAAGATCCAAAACAACGTTTCCGTCTACAGCGGCACGACCATCGAGGATGACGTCTTCCTCGGCCCCTCGTGCGTGTTGACGAATGTCTCGAATCCCCGCTCGCAAATCGTGCGCCGCGGAATTTACGAGCACACGCTGATCCGGCGCGGCGCGACAATCGGGGCGAACGCCACCCTAGTCTGTGGTGTGACGCTCGGCCGGTATTGCTTCATTGCGGCGGGGGCGGTCGTCACGCGCAACGTGCCCGACTACGCCATGGTCATCGGCGTGCCCGGCCGGAATCGCGGCTGGGTCAGCCGTCACGGTCATCCCATGGGCAAACCCGTAGGCGGGATCTACACCTGCCCCGAGAGCGGCCTCCGCTACAGCGAGAGCGAGCCCGGCACGCTGCGCTGCCTCGACCTCGACGAAGAGGCGCCGCTGCCACCGACGCTCGCGGTCGGAGCGAAGCCGTATCGCGAGTTTCGCACCACTTAACAAGACCGAGCAGGAGCCAAGCGATGGGAACGCTAATAGACGCTAAACTTCGCTTATCCAATCAGCGCCGATTAGCGCAGATTAGCGTTCCTCTCCTTCCGAGAACTCTTGGGCATTTCCCGCCAGATTTCACGGGTAAGTGACTTACTGAGATGACCACCCCCCTTGACCGCCCGCGTCGGGCTCTCATGCTTAAAGCATACTTAAAACAATGAACTCAAACGCGCTTTTGCCCGAAAACATCCATCCCCTTACCGATTTTCTACGTCACCACAAACGGCACCTGAGACAGTTGAAGCGCAGTCGGCGGCCGACCGTCTTGACGCTCAACGGGAAGGCAGAAGTGGTTGTGCAAGACGCGAAGGCCTATCAGGCAATGATCGATTCTCTGGAGTCGGTGGATGCCCAGAAGGGAATTGCGCAGGGCATTGCTTCCTTGGAGCGCGGTGAAGGCGAACCGGCCGACGCCGTCTTCACTCGACTGAGAAAGAAGCACGGCTTCAAAGACGAACGAAAGTGAAGTTTTTCGTTCGCATCGAAACGCGTGCGGCACGAGATATCGACGAGGCTTCGGGGTGGATTGCAGCACGCTCTCCAGAAGCCGCCGAGCGCTGGTTCAATGCGATCGAAGCCGAGATCCATTCCCTGGAGTACTTTCCCATGCGATGCCCGCGAGCGCGGGAGGACGGATTGTTTCCCTACGAGCTACGTCAACTCGTCTACGGACGAAGACAGGGTCGCTATCGGGTCATCTTCACGATTCGCAATCAAACGGTGCACGTCTTGCACATCCGCCACGGTGCGCTGCCGACGATGACAAAGACGGAGATGCAGGACCTGTTGCCGCCCGAGTAATCCTACAGAAGTCTCATCTCCCATCACCTGCCTCCTGCCTCCTGTCTCCTGACTCCTGACTCCTGCCACCTTTCTCCCTTCTCCCTTCTCCTGCCCCCTGTCTCCTGACTCTCGTCCCCCCGAACCAAGTTCCCGACTCGGCCTACTCGCTACCCGCTACTCGCTCCTCGCTACTACTTCCACATGCCCGTCCCGCTTCTCGATCTCAACCGCCAGAACGCCGCGCTGCACGCGGAACTCCTCGCTGCGTTCGAGCGTGTGATGCGCTCGGGGCACTTCATCCTCGGCGCGGAAATCGAAGCTTTCGAACGCGAGTGCGCGGCTTTTCTCGGCGCGAAGCACGCCATCGCCGTCTCGTCCGGAACCGATGCAATTCTGGTGGCGCTGATGGCGCTCGGCATTGGCGCGGGTGACGAGGTGATCTGCCCGGCGTTCACATTCTTCGCGACAGCCGGCTGCATCGCACGCGTCGGCGCGACGCCGGCTTTCGCCGACGTGCGCACCGACACCTTCAATCTCGATCCCAACGACGTTGCCCGCCGGATCACCCCGCGCACCAAGGCCATCATGCCGGTTCACCTGTTCGGTCAGTCGGCCGACATGGAGCCGCTGCTCGCGCTCGCGAAGCAGCAAAATCTCGCCGTGATCGAGGATGCCGCGCAAGCACTCGGCGCGAAGCACCGCGGCAAATCCTGCGGCACGTTTGGAGACTTCGGCACCTACAGTTTCTTCCCGTCGAAAAACCTCGGGGGATTCGGTGACGGCGGACTGGTCGTCACGAACCGCGACGACCTCGCGGAAAAAGTGCGGCTCCTCCGCACCCACGGTGCGAAGCCCAAATACTTCCACAAGGTCGTCGGCGGAAACTTCCGCCTCGACGCACTGCAGTGCGCGCTTCTTAGGGTAAAGCTGCCCCACCTGCCCACCTACTCGGCTGCGCGGCAGCGGAATGCAGTCTTCTATTCTGAGAAGGTCGCCGCACTTCCCGGCCTGATCCTGCCCACCGTCGCACCGAACAACGACCACATCTGGAATCAATACACGCTGCGAGTGTCCGGGGCCGGACGCCGCGACGCGCTGCGCCAGCATCTGACTGCCGCCGGCATCGGCCACGAGATCTATTACCCGCTGCCGCTGCACCAGCAGGAATGCTTCGCCCACCTGCCGCGCGCATCGCTCCCCGTCAGCGAACAGCTCGCGGCCGAGGTGCTGAGCATTCCCGTCTTCCCAGAACTCACTGGTGCCGAACGCACGGAAGTCAGCGACGCT
>DATKCJ010000310.1:0-30748 GCA_035513275.1 Opitutaceae bacterium | reverse complement strand
GCCGGCGCACGTGCGCGCGGCGGCCAAGGCTGCGGCCGCGGCGGCCGCAGCCGCCGGCGGCAAGGGGCCGTCGGTGATCCGCGCATTCTTCAGCGCATTGCCGAGCCTTCTGCTCGTGATCGTCGTGCTTGGCGGAATCCTGGGCGGGCTCTTCTCGGCCACCGAGGCTTCGGCCATTGCGGTCGCCTACTGCCTGTTGCTCGGAATGATTTTCTACCGTGAAGTGAAACTGGCGGCGCTGCCCGACATCCTGCTGCGCGCTGCAAAGACGACGTCGGTTGTAATGATTCTCGTCGGCGCGAGCCAGGCGATGAGCTGGGTGTTGGCCTACGAGCAGATCCCGCAGATGGTCAGCGAGGCGATGCTGGCGCTGTCGCACAACCCGCTCATGGTGCTGCTGCTCATCAACGTCCTGCTGCTCATCGTCGGCACGTTCATGGACATGACGCCTGCCGTGCTCATCTTCACGCCCATCTTCCTGCCGGTCGTGATCGGCCTTGGCATGGACCCGGTGCATTTCGGCATCGTGATCATCGCAAATCTTTGCATCGGCCTATGCACGCCGCCGGTTGGCACGTGTCTCTTTCTCGGGTGCAGCGTGGGCAAGACCACCATCGCGCGCGTCGTGCCGTCGGCCGTGCCATTTTTTCTGGCGATGGTTGTGGCGCTGTTGCTCATAACCTACGTTCCGGCGCTCTCGCTATGGCTGCCCAGCTTGTTCGGTCTCTGATTGCTGCGCTCCTTTTCGGGGTCGCAGTCCAGGGCCTTGCGAAGGTCCGTTGGTCCGACTGCCTCAAGCAACCCGCGGATTGGTATGCTTCCGACGAGGCGCGCGGGCTCGCGGCCAACGTTCTGCTCTACCAGTCGCCCGAGGGCGGCTGGCCGAAGAATCGCGACATGACGCTCTCGCCCGAGGCGCATCGCGACAGCAAGGAGGCACCGGACCCCACGATCGACAACGACGCCACGACGACGCAGCTCGAGCTTCTAGCGCGAGTCTTCAGTGCCGGCGGCGGCGATTCCGCACTCAAGGAAGCGCTCGTGCGCGGCTTAGATTACCTGTTCGCGTCGCAATATGAGAACGGCGGCTGGCCGCAGTTCTTCCCACTGCGCAAAGGCTACTATTCGCACATCACGTTCAACGACGACGCGATGGTCAACGTGCTCCAAATGCTCCGCGAAGTTGCGCGGGCCCGCGAGCCGTATGCGTGGGTCGACCCCGGCCGCCGAGCCCGCGCCGCGCGCGCGGTTGAGAAAGGCATCGAATGCATCCTGCGCTGCCAGATCGAGGTCGACGGGGTGAAGACAGCATGGTGTGCGCAGCACGATGAGGTGACATTCGCGCCGGCGCCTGCGAGGAAGTTTGAGCCCGTCTCGTTGTCGGGCTGGGAGAGCGTCGGCATCGTCGAGTTTCTGATGGGCGAAGAGTCGCCCGCGCCGGAGGTCGTCGCCGCGGTGCACGCGGCCGTCGCTTGGTTCGAGCGGGCGCAGTTGCACGGCATCCGCGAAGATCACCCGCCGAATCCATCACTTCGGCACAAGCACGACCGCGTCGTCGTTGCGGATCCTTCGGCCCCGCCGATCTGGGCGCGGTTCTACGAAATCGGCACAGACCGGCCGATCTACACCGGGCGCGACGCTGTGGTTCGCTACGATCTCGCCGAGGTCGAGCCCGAGCGCCGCGGTGGCTACCGCTGGCACCTCGATGAGCCGCTCGATCTGATCGAGAAGAAATATCCCAAGTGGGCAAAGAAGTGGCCCGCGCGCGATCCGGGAGCGAGCGACTTCAGTTTGGAGTCCGCGGAAGAGAAGGTTCGCAAGACACATCCGGAAATCTCGCGCCCCTCTGCCGAGCTTCCTCGCGGCGTGCTCGCGACGGAGAATCTCACCTACGCGACGGTCGACGGCGCGATCCTGCAGCTTGATGTATATCGGCCCGAGGGCGCGGGTCCGTGGCCCGTCGTGCTGATCCTTCACGGAGGAGGTTGGGAAACTGGCTCGCGTCACATGGAGCGGACCTTCGCGAAGCAACTCGCCGCCCGCGGCTACGCTACCGTGCCAGTGTCCTACAGCCTCGGCTCGCGCGGCGGGTTCACGCAGGTCATCGCCGACCTCAAGGCCGCGATCACCTGGCTGCGCGCCAACGCGTCTGCTCACGCGCTCGACACGCAGCACCTCGGCGTCATCGGCGGCTCGGCGGGCGGGCAGCTCGCCGCGTGGCTCGGCGCCGCGAACATCGGGCCGCTTCGCATCGAGGCCGTCGTCGACATCGACGGCTTGGCGGACTTCACCGGAGAGGCGCTCGTCGAACAGCAGGCCGCGATGCCCAGCGCGCCCGTGCGATTTATCGGGAAGAATTTCGCCGACGATCCCGAGGCATGGCGTCGCGCCTCGGCGATCACGCATGTGAGCCCGCGCAGTGCGCCGACGTTGTTCCTTAACAGCTCGGTGACTTCGCCGATCCTGCCCGGGCGCGAAGAGATGCGCGACAAGCTTCGCGCGACCGGCGTGGACTCGGAAATTGTCGTTTTCCCCGACACGCCGCATCCGTTTTGGCTCTTCAACCCGTGGTTCGAGCGCGTCGTGGACGAGAGCGATCGCTGGATGCGCCGGCATTTGTCCGCGCCGATTCGCCAGAGCTCGAACACCGCGGCTGCTGCGGCGACGGGGATCGAGATGATCGTCGCGGCGGATGGCTCGGGACAGTTCACCTCGATCCAGGCGGCGATCAGCGCTGCTCCGATGCTCACGGGCAAATCCGATCCGCGCACAGTCATCCGCGTGAAGCCGGGTGTCTACAAGGAGCGCGTCTACGTGCAGCGCGAGCGCGGGAACATCGCCGTGATCGGCGAGGACGCGGCGACGACCGTGATCGAGTTTGGCATGCACGCAAACATGCCGGGCCCCGACGGGCTGCCGATCGGCACGTTCCGCACGCCCACCGTGCAGATCGATGGTGACGGGATGATTTGGGAAAACATCACGTTCGCCAACACGGCCGGCGCGCCCGGTCCGCGTGCCGAAGGTCCCGATGTCTCGCAGGCACTCGCGCTTCGCGTCGATGGCGACTGCGTGGTGTTTCGGAACTGTCGCTTCCTCGGCTGGCAGGACACGATCCTCGTCAACCGCGGCCGCCACTACTTCGCCGACTGCTACATCGAGGGGCACGTCGATTTCATCTTCGGCGCCGCGACCGCGCTGTTCGAGCGTTGCCACATCCACTGCCTGAGCGACGGCTACATCACGGCTGTGTCGACGCCCGAGGGCGCCGCGCATGGCTTCGTCTTCACCGACTGCAAGATCACGGGCGAGGAGGGCGCGCGCACTTATCTCGGCAGACCGTGGCGCGAATTTGCGAAGACTGTTTTCATCCGAACCGAGATGTCGGACGTCGTGCGCGCCGAGGGCTGGCACAACTGGAACAAGCCCGGCGCGGAGAAGACGACGTTCTACCGCGAGTTTGGAAGCAAAGGCCCAGGCTCCGCACTCGCGGCGCGCGCGAAGTGGACGAAACTGCTCGGCAGCGGCGACGCCGCGCGCTTCACACCGCGGATCGTGCTCGGCGGTGCCGACGGCTGGGATCCCGCACCTGCGCCGACCGTTCACTTCGCAGGCGACTCGACGATGGCCGACAAGGGCGACTCAGGTTATCCCGAGCGCGGCTGGGGAGAACTCTTCCGCGCACACGTTGCACCCGGCTGGCGTTTTGTGAACCACGCGGCGAACGGCCGCAGCACGCTCTCATTCCGCACGGAGGGTCGGTGGGCCAATCTGCTCGCACAGCTCAAGCCGGGCGACGCCGTCGTGATTCAGTTCGGCCACAACGACCAGAAAGATTCCGCCCCCACGCGCTACGCAGATCCGGTGAAAGCGTTTCCAGAAAATTTGCGAGGACTCATCGACGATGCCCGCAGTCGCGGCGCCAGCGTGGTGCTCGCCACGCCGGTTGTGCGCCGGGAGTGGGCTGACGATGGCACGCTGACCAACTCGCACGGAAGTTACGTCGCCGCCGTGAGAGCGGTCGCAGAGTCGCAAGAGGTTCCGCTGCTCGACCTGGAGCGGCTCACGCGCGAGATCGTCACCAATGCCGGTCGGGAACGCTCCAAGGAGTTCTTCGTCATCTTCGGCCCCGGCCTCTTCCCGGAGTTCCCCGCTGGAAAGACCGACAACACACATTTCAACGAGACAGGGGCGCGACTTGTCGCGCAGGCGGCTGCCACGGAATTGTCACGGCTTGGGGCACCGTTTGTGTCGCAGTAGCGCCGGGAACAGTGCAAGATCGTCCGGACTGCATTTCGCGTCCCACGGCTCTATACGCATCACACATGTCACCTGCATCCAATCTTGAAAAATTGTTCGGCCTCAGCGGCAAGGTTGCCGTTGTCATCGGCGGCACCGGCGAGCTCTGCGGCGCGATGGCCGAGGGCCTCGCTGGCGCGGGCGCCGAAGTCGTTCTTGTAGGCCGCAACGCCGCGAAGGCGCAGGCTCGCCTCGACACGATCGCCGCTGCCGGCGGCAAGGCGTGGTTCCACGCAGCCGAGGCGACGAGCAAGGCCGAGGTGGAGGGCCTGCTCGCCGCGGTGCTCGCGCGCAGCGGCCGCGTCGACGTGGTCGTGAACGGCGCGGGCATCAACTCCGCGACGCCGTTCTTCGACATCAGCGAGGAGGAGTTCGAGCGAATCCTGCGAGTAAATGTTAAGGGCGTGTTTCTCGGCTGCCAGGTGTTCGGCAAGTATCTCGTCGATCGCGGCGAGGGCGGCTCGATCATCAATCTCGGCTCGATGTCGGGCATCGTTCCGCTCTCGCGCGTGATCACCTACTCGGCATCGAAGGGCGCCGTGCACAATCTCTCGCTCAACCTCGCTCGCGAGTGGGCGCCGCACCGCGTGCGCGTGAACGTGCTCGTGCCCGGCTTCTTTCCCGCTGAGCAAAATCGCGCCGTGCTCACGCCGGAGCGTGTCGCCTCGATCATGGGCCACACGCCGATGAAGCGCTTCGGCGGGGCGCACGAGCTGATCGGCGCGACGCTGCTGCTCGCTTCCGACGCCGCAGGCTCGTTCATCACGGGCGAGGAACTGATCGTGGACGGCGGCTACCACGCGATGACCATTTGAACACAACTCGATGAACAGGCCGATCAACACCTTTCTCGTCTCGAACAACATCCGCATCGCGCAGAATCCCTGCATCAGTCCGGATGGGTGCCTCGACTGGCCCGCGCTCTCGGCAAAGGTCCGCAGCGGCGCCGGCGTGCAGAAGTGGCCGCGAAGTCGCTTCGAAACAGGCGCGGGGGCGTGGCACCTGCTTGAGGATCTCGCGACGGGCGACTGCGCATGGAGCCTCGAGACGCGTGACGGATCGGCCCCGATTGTCGAAACGCTCAGCGACGGCATCGCGGGTCCCGATGGCACACTGGTGTTTCCCGCGAGTTGGGAAAACCTGCTTCGGATGAAGAACCTCGTGCTCGAGCACGACGCCGAGTCCACGATTTTCCCTTCGACGGGCGGACGCCTCGGCCAGAGCACGCTCGGGGTGGGCGCGCGTTTCACCACGCTGCACTGGCCCGCGGTCGAGTGGGCGATGAGCGCGCTCGGCATCGGCCTCACGGCGAATCAAAACAGCATCCCGCGCGAGCTCGTCTACGACGTCGACGCGATGCTCGAGGGCCGGCTCGACACCGTGCCGTTTCCCTTCATCGGCACGAGCGTGCCCGAGGGCCACCAGGGTCAGAGCGTCGAGGGCATGAGCCACGGCTGCGTGCTCTCGAAACTGCGAAACGGATTCCACCACCGCCGGCTCGCGTGGAGCTTCAACGCCGATCACCAGCCGATCGGCGGAAAATACGACATCCGCGAGGATGCACTCGTGCGCGGATGCGTGCTGGCGAGTTACATCACGTTCGATCTCTCGCCCGAGCTCGCGCTCGGCAACCCCGCGGCGCCCGTCGACATCCCGGACAAAGTTGTCAACGGCACGCGCTCACGCGTCGCCGAAGCGGGCATCATGCTCGACGACGAGCAGTTCATGTCGCTCCTGTGCACTGTCTGGCCCGCAATGGAGAAGATGAAGCGGCGCGACGAGAAATACGCGGCCGCGCGGCTGAAGACGTTCACGACGCACAACGGCCGGCGCTACCTCCGTGAACTCTCGATCGATGAGCTTCCAGGCATCACAACTCCCGAGACCACGGCCGTGATGCTCGCGCTTTGCGAGGTGCTCGCGATGCCGGTAAACTTCGTCGCCCCAGCGTTCGGCTTCCAGAAGAACATGCCGTATCCCGACAACGCCGCGCTGCGCTCGCTCATCCAAGAGCAATGGGACATCTGCACAAAGTTCGGCGCGAGCATCGGTTTCCACTCGGGCTCGGGAAAATCCGCGGAGAACTACCGCGTGATGGGCGAGGTGACCGGCGGCCGGCTCGAGATCAAGACCAGCGGGCGCTACACCTACGAGATGGGCGTCGCGCTGTCGAAGTCCGCCGACCCAGGTGACGCAGCACTGTGGGCCGACTGGTATCGCTTCACGCTGGAAATGGCTGTCGCCGGCGCATTCAGCGCGGACGCGACCGAGCAGAAAATGGCGCGGGTGTTTATCGACACCGCAATCTCCGAAGGTAGGCGCCCGCTAGCGGGCGATTCCGCCAAGCTCTACGCGTCTCCCGCCGCCACACGTGCCGCGCTTGAAACTCTTCCCTCGTCGGCCGACCACATGTTTTTCTTCGAATACAATTTCCTCCACGTGCTCGCCGCGGGAGGCCGGCCGGAGAAGTCCGCGCTCGGCGATCACTCGCCCGCCGGCTACGCGCAGCGCGCGCGCCACTACTCGATCAGCGACGCCGCACGGCTGGAGTTCGCGAAAGGAGTTGCGGCCTATTTGATCTTCCTCGCCGAGACCACCGGCCTCGTGGCCGCCGAACGTTGCGCAGCGGTGAGGAAGCTGCTCGGGGGGTATTCCATGATCGAGGAGATGCTTGGCGATATTAGCCGATAGGCCCCATAAGTCCTATAGGACCCATGGGCCCTATAGGTCCCATACTCCATGAAACCCTTCATCCACGACGATTTCCTTCTGCACTCAGATTTCGCGCGCGAGCTCTTCCATGGCTTCGCGAAGGACGAGCCTATCTTCGACTACCACTGCCACCTGCCGCAGGCGCATATCGCAGACAACCACTCGTTCGCCGACATCGCGGAAGTCTGGCTGGGCGGCGACCACTACAAGTGGCGCGCGATGCGTGCCAACGGCGTGCCCGAGAAACTCATCACCGGCTCCGCGACGCCGCGCGAGAAGTTCGACGCGTGGTGCGCGACCGTGCCTCAGACGATCGGCAACCCGCTCTACCACTGGGCGCACCTCGAGCTGAAGCGCTATTTCGGAATCGAGTCGATCATCAACCCGGCAAGCGCGGACTCGATTTGGGAGACCGCGAATGCGCGCCTCAAGTCGATGCGCGTGCACGACATCCTGCGCGACTTCAAGGTCGCCGCCATCTGCACGACCGACGACCCCGCCGACCCGCTCGACGACCACCGCCGGATCTCCGCGCTCGGAATCCAGACACGCGTCTACCCAGCGTTCCGCCCCGACAGGTCGCTCGGCGTCGACAACCCCGCGACCTACAACACCTGGCTCGATCGCCTCGGCGCAGCCGCGGGCATCGAGATCAACAACATCGATCACTTGCTTGCCGCGCTCAAGAAGCGGCATGACGACTTCCATGCGATCGGAGGTCGACTCTCGGATCACGGGCTTGAGACCGCGCTCGCCGAGCAGTGTTCTCAAATCGAGGCGGCCGCGATCTTTGACGCTGCGCGCGCGGGTCGCGCCGCGAGCCCGGCGGACTGGGCGAAGTTTGGCTCATACCTCATGCTCGAGTTCGGGCGGTGGGACGCCGCGAAGGGCTGGACGAAGCAGCTCCACCTCGGCGCGCTGCGAAACAACAACCGCCGCCTCCTCTCACAGCTCGGACCCGACACAGGCTTCGACTCGATCGGCGACTTCCCGCAAGCCGCGTCGCTCTCGCGCTATTTGAACGAACTCGATTCGACCGGCGAGCTGCCTCGCACCGTCATCTACAACCTCAACCCCGCCGACAACTACGTATTCGCGGCGATGACCGGCAATTTCCAGGACGGCACGATCGCCGGCAAATTGCAGTTCGGCTCGGGCTGGTGGTTTCTCGACCAGAAGGAGGCGATGGAGTGGCAGATCAATGCGCTCGCAAACATCGGCCTGCTCAGCCGCTTCGTGGGAATGCTCACCGACTCGCGCAGCTTCCTGAGCTACACGCGGCACGAGTATTTCCGTCGCATCCTGTGCGACCTGCTCGGCTCGAAGATCGTGCGAGGCGAGATCCCCAAGGACATGGAGCTCGTCGGCGGCATGGTGCGAAACATCTGCTTCGCAAACGCTCGCGGTTTCTTTCGACTCGCGCTCGACCCGGCGTTTGTCGGCTGAGTCGCGCTCGTGGCGGCAGGCTTGCTGAGACGCGCGATTTGCGCGAAGGGATCTTTGGGTGTTTGGTGTTGTTTCCCTACGATGAAAATCAACCCAGTTTGTCGTCACGCAATCTTGGTCGCGGCACTCTTCCACGGTGCGGCTTGCCTGACTTTGGCGGACGGCTCCCCGGCCGCGACAAAATCCAAAGCGGAGGCGGCCAAGCCAGCCAAGCCTCCGATCGAACAAGGGATGTCTGCTGAAGACATTCGCAAGCTCATTGGCGAACCGAGGGAGATCATGCGCATCGCTTCGGACACGACCGCGGTCAATGCGGAGAAGTGGATCTACCGGCGAAAGTTCCGCTCCGACACGACCCAGGAGCCGGTGAGCAGCGCGACCCAACCCGCCTTCATTGGCATGGGAATGGGTGACGCCAACGGCCTCGGCACGATCGAAGTCCCGGTCTACCGGCTCAAACACACGACGCTCTACCAAATCACGGCTCTGCTGATGGTCGACGGTCAGCTCGTGACCGCGCGCCAGTGGGTTGAGCAAGAGGTGAATTATGAAGGTTGAGCCGACCGGCGTGCTAGAGAGCCTGTCGGAGGAGTTTTCTGAAGGGATTGGCATGCGTCTGGTGTTTTTCCCTTCGATGAAAACCTTGAATACGGTCCGACTGATCGCGATCGCATCGGCATTTCTGATGTGTGTGTGTTTCGCGAATGCCGCCGGTGTTTCTTCCGAAGCCGCAGCGCCGGGGGGGAAGCCGGCGATTGCGAAGGGAATGTCCGCGGCGATGATCCGGCAGCTCATCGGCGAGCCGCTCGAGGTGAAGAAGATGGCAGCCGAGGGGGCCCGTGCAGAATCATGGATCTACCGGCGCAATGCGGGAATCGAGGTGACACAGGAAGCCGTTTTCCTCGAGGAAGTGTATGCCTTTGTCGGCCTCGGATATGGCGACAAGGACAATATCGGCCTGGTGAAGGTGCCGGCCCTCCGGCTCAAGCACACCACGGTCACGCAGGTCACCGCTCTTCTCTTGGTTGAAGACACACTCATGGTCGCGCGCCAGTGGCACGAGAGCGACGTGAGGTTCGACAACTGACGTTGTTGCGCGAAAGGCTGCGTGTCCGACATTGCTTGAAAGGTTTCCTGCGGTTCGGGCGGCTTTGCGGTTGAACCCGTGGGAGACTTCGCGAGCAATCAGGCATGGCGGGACGGACATTCGCGGTCGGTGACATTCACGGCGAAGTGGAGCACCTGACGCGCGTGTGGGCCAAGCTGCCGCCGCTCGACTCGGGTGACACGGTCGTATTTCTCGGCGACTACGTGAACCGCGGGCCGCACCCGAAGGACGTCGTCGAATTCCTTATGGACCTGCCGACGAAGACACCGGCGCGCATCGTCTGCCTGCGCGGCAACCACGAGGATGCATGGCTCCGCGCGCGCGGCGAGGGATTCGATGGTTTTATGCTGAAGTTGGAGCACGGCTGTTTGTCGACACTGCGTTCCTTCACCGGCGGCCCGGTGCCGAAGCCTGGCGAGGAACCGACGGACGCGGAGATGGAACTTCTCTCCTCGGGCGATTTTCTCCCCGCGCCGGTCGTGGAGTGGATGGCGCAGCTCCCGTTCTGGCACGAGGATGACAACGGCATTTATGTGCACGCCGGGCTGCCTCGCGGACCGGATGGATTCCTGCATCCCTCGAAAGTGCATCCGGCGGCAATGCTCGCGTGGGTGCGCACCGACGACTTCGTGCGCAACTATCGCGGCAAGAATGTCGTCTTCGGCCACACCCCTGTGCGACTTCTTCCCGAGGAGCTCTCGCACTACACGCCGGACGATCCGCTAGACGCATGGATCAACGACGACACCGCCGGACTCGACACCGGCTGCGGCATCGGCGGATTCCTGACGATCATGGAGCGGCCGGCGCTGCGGGTGTTTGAGTCGCGCGACGCGTAGGAATTCGCCGGTTCGACAAGCCGCACTGTCGAGGGGCTGCAGGCGTTTGCGTTTGTACGTGGCGCGCTTGCCGCGCCAGGTTGCGCGGCGAGCGCGCAACCTACACGGTATCGCCCGCAGGCTCCTACAGGATTGGCTGATTCTTTTTGAGTGCGCTCACTCCCGCGTTCGTTCTTCCTCGGCGGCGACGCGCATCGATGGAACCGACCACGCACGCACCGCGCCAGCTTGGCCTGACAAGTGCCACCGCGCTCGTCGTCGCCACGATGGTCGGCACAGGCATCTTCACGACGAGCGGGCTGCTGCTCGCAGACTTGCACGAGCCGTGGGCTGTGATGGTCGTTTGGGTGGTCGGCGCGATTTTCGCGGCGCTCGGCGCGCTGTGCTACGGCGCACTTTCGCGCGCGATCCCCGAGTCGGGCGGCGAGTATCTCTTTGTTTCTCGCACGATACATCCATCGATCGGCTCGGTCGTGGGGTGGGTGACGCTGCCAGCCGGCTTCGCCGCGCCGCTCGCGGCGTCGGCCTACGCGTTTGGCGCCTACGTCGCCGAGTGGTTGCCAGCGTGGCATCCGCAGCTCCCCGGCACGCTGCTCATCCTGGCATTCTCGATCCTGCATGCAACCAACGTGCGCCGCGGCGCGTGGACGCAGAATGCAGGCGTGCTCCTGAACCTTGCGTTGATCGTCGTGTTCATCGTGCTTGCGCTTCCGCGTTCCGACATGCCACCGGTGTCGGTCGAGTCGGCGTTTCTCGCAGCGCCGTTCTCAGTGTATGCCGTGTCGCTCACCTGGGTTTCCTACAGCTTCTTCGGCTGGAACTCCGCGGCCTACATCGGCGGCGAGGTGCTCAACCCCACGCGCAATCTTCCGCGCGCGATGTTGCTCGGCACGGCAGTCGTCGCGCTGCTCTACCTCGGGCTGAACATGGCGTTCCTGGGATCGGCGCCTGTCGCCGAGCTTGCGGGAAAGGTCGAGATCGGCCGCGTGGCGGCGCGTGCATTTGGAGGTGTCTCGGCCGCGGAGATCGTCACCGTGGTCGTCGTGCTTGTGCTGACGACGTCGGTCTCGTCGTTCGTGATGGCCGGGCCGCGAGTCTATGCGAAGATGGCGGAAGACGGCTACATGCCCGCGTGGATGAGGCCATCAGGTGGCCGGCCGCCGGCGGTGAGCATCTGGATACAATCTGTAGTGGCGCTCGTGATTCTGTGGACGGCGACATTCGACGGCCTGCTCACCTACATCGGGTTCACGCTCTCGTTTGCGAACGCGGCGACGATCGTCGGTTTGATCGTGCTGCGGCGCGCGAGGGGCGTCGAGGTCCGCGTGCCGGGCTGGCCGTGGGTGCCGGTTTTGTTCCTGGCGATCTGGAGCGTGATGGCCGTGCTGACTTTCCGCGATCGGCCGCTCGAGTCGCTCACCGGTTTGGCGACGCTCGCGCTCGGGCTGGTTTTCTGGCGGATCAGCGTGCGCGCGCATGCGCGGCGTGGGTCGGGAGCGTAGCGCGGGTCTATTGACCCGCGTCGGCAGGTCCGAGACCTGCCCTACGTGGCGTCGCGTCACCCGCGCCGTCTGCGCTCCGGCATCGGCAACGGCCCGCTGCGCGATGGCATCGGAGAATACTCGGGGCGGCCGAGGTTCTTGACCAGGCTTGCGATCTCGACCGGCTGGCCGGTGGCGAAACACTGGTTCGCCGCGGCGCCGATCAATATTGAGCATGCGCCGGCGCGCTCGTCGGCTGCGCGCAGATATTTGTCGGCGGGAGGATTGGGGAGAAACAAGTCGTCGAGCATCGCTTTGTCACCGCCGCCGTGGCCTCCAGTGCCTGTCCATGGCTCGATGTCTCGCGGCGCACCTCGCAGCGGGATCACGCGTGTGCGGACGCCCCCTTCGGCGATGCCGCCCTGCACGGTGTCGGTGCCGCTCACGTAGACTTGCTCGACGATCGAGTGCTCAAGGCGGCCGAGCGTGCCGTTGAACGCGATCTGGTAGCCCTCCCACGCGTTGAAGGCGTTGAGCGAGTAGCTGAGCGTGGCGCCGTTGTCGTAGCCGACTATGACGTTCATCGTGTCCTCGATGTCGATGCGCGGGTCGAAGACGCACTGGTCGCGGAAGTAGCCGTCGTGATGCTCCTGATCGAGGTAGAGGGACTTCAGGTTCCGATCGGCGGCGAGGTCCATGAAGAAGCCGCACTTGTCCTTCTCGGGGCAGGTGTGGCAGCGCTCATGGTAGCTCTCGAGGCCGAAGCGCTTCGCCATCTCCGGAGTGTAGAACTCGCGCTTTCCTGTCGCGTGCACGGTGACGGGCACCGCGCCGAGCCACCAGTTGACGAGGTCAAAGTGATGCGTGGCCTTGTGCACCATGAGGCCGCCGGAGTTTTTCTTCTCGCCATGCCAACGCCGGAAATAGTCCGCACCGTGTGTCGTGTTGAGCAGCCAGTGGAAATCCACAGAGAGGATCTCGCCGATCTCGCCGGACGCGAGGATGTCCTTCACCTGCGTGCGGGGCGGCGAGTAGCGGTAGTTGAAAAGGACGCGGCACTTTTTCCCGGTTCGTGCCTGGGCGTCGAGGACTCGCTGCGCCATGGCCGCGGTGGTGACCATCGGCTTCTCGGTGACGACATCGCAACCCGCCTCCATCGCACCGACAATGTAATCGACATGCGTCGCATCGACCGTGGTCACGATCATCACGGCGGGTTTTGTCTCCTCGATCATCCGCTTGAAGTCCGTGTGGACGTAGGCTGGCGGCACCGGCGCGCCGTTCGCGGCGGAGCGTTTTTGCGAGAGTTCCATGCGGCCGGCGTTGTTGTCGCACAGGCCGACGAGTTCGGCGTGCGCCGCATAATTGCGCTGGATCGCGTCGAGATACATCAGGTGCCGCGAGCCGCAGCCGACGATCGCGTAGCGCTTGCGATTTGGCGCATCTGCACCGAACAGGCGCGGGGCCGAAGCACCCAGCGCTACGCCGAATCCGGCGATTGATACTGACTTGACGAACGTGCGGCGGTCGACGCCGGCCAGGGATTGGGACGGGGTTTTGGGGTGCATGGGCGGATCGAAAGATAGCCCATGCGCAACGCGCACGCCAACGCGATTTTCACGCGGACGCTTCGATTCCCTTGTGTGTGCGTCGTCAGCGCGCGTTGGCCCGGTCAGCGGGAAGTCACAATGTGTTCAATCACTCCCGGCAGCCGGCGTCGGCGCCTTTGAGGGCGCGACCTCCATGTGCTCCGCCATGGCGCCGTGTGCGAGCAGTCGTGGAATCCAGGACTTGTTTCCTTGATCCCCGGGGATGCACGCGGGCAATGGGCAAAGAGGGGATTGCGGGGAAATCGCCCGTCGTGTGTCCTGACGCCACCCCTTGGTTCGTTTTGGATTCGAACCAACCCAACATCACCATGAGCGAAACCAAAAACTCCCAATACCTGTACATCTTCCGCAGCGAGCAGAACCCGCCGACGCCGACCCCCGAGCAGATGGAGCAGATCATGGGCGAGTGGATGGCCTGGATTCGCGCCATCCGCGAGCAGGGTCGCTTCCAATCGGGCGATCCCCTCGATGACGACGGGAAAGTCCTTCGAGGTCCGAAGGGCTCCACGATCACGGACGGGCCGTTCGTCGAAGCGAAGGAACTCGTCGCGGGCTACTTCATCGTGACGGCGCCGGATCTCAACGCCGCGGTGGAGATGGCGCGAGGCTGTCCGATCTTCCAACGGGGCGGCAGCGTGGAGGTGCGCAGGATTGAAAACATTCCCGGCTGATCCTGGCGCCGGCTGGAGCGACGCTCCCTCCACGCCCGAGCCTCGCGTGGGCGCACTCGTCGAGCACATCTTCCGACGCGAATCGGGTCGCCTCGTCGCGATTCTCGCCCGGCGGCTGGGCTCGGAGCACCTCCACCTCGCCGAGGACGCGGTGCAGGACGCCCTGTTGAAGGCGATGCAGGCGTGGACGTTTCACGGCATCCCTCCGAATCCCACGGCATGGCTGCTGCAGGTTGCGCGCAACCGCGCGATCGACCAGACGCGGCGCGCACAGGTGTTTCGTGGGAAGGAGGACGAAATAGTTTCCCTCGTCGAGGAGGCGGCGGGCGATGCGCTCGCCGTTGCGCCGCCGCGCTTCGAGGAGGAGATCGGCGACAACCAGCTCCGGATGATGTTCGTGTGTTGCCACCCTGGGATCGCCCCCGAGGGGAAGGTGGCGCTCGTGCTTCGCACGCTTTGCGGCTTCGGCGAGCGCGAAATCGCCGCGGCGTTCCTCATCTCCGAGGCAGCGGCGTCGAAGCGGCTCGTGCGCGCGCGGCAGTTCCTGAGAGAAACTGGTGTTTCGTTTGATCTTCCCGGGCCCGGCGAACTCGCAGCACGCGTCGATGCGGTCCTGCAGGCGCTCTATCTTCTCTTCAACGAGGGCTACAAGGCATCGCACGGCGACTCGCTCCTGCGCGCGGATCTTTGCGAGCAATCGGTCCGGCTGTGCGAACTGCTGGTTGCGAGTCCAGCGGGCGATCGCACCGCGGCGTGGGCGCTGCTTGCGCTGATGCATTTCGGCGTGGCCCGGCTCCCTGCGCGTGTCGCACCCGACGGAAACATGCTTCTGCTCGCGGAGCAGGACCGGTCGCTTTGGGACAGCGCACGGATCCGGCGCGGTGTCGCTTGCCTCGAGCGGTCGGGACACGGCGATGAGGTCTCGAAGTATCACCTCGAGGCAGGGATCGCATTCTTCCACTGCATGGCGCGCGATTTTCGCGGCACCAACTGGAAGGAAATCCTCGCGCTCTACGACATGCTCGTCGCCGTAGACGATTCGCCGGTTGTCGGCCTCAATCGCGCCGTTGCGCTCGCGATGGTCGAGGGGCCCGAGGCCGGACTCGATGCGATCACCCGGCTTCCACGCGCCGGCGCGCTGGCCGGTTACCATCTTTTCCACGCGGTTTCGGCGCAACTTCAGTCGGAGGCCGGGATGCGCGAAGCTGCGAGCGCCAGTTTCCTCCGAGCGCTCGAACTGGCGGGCAACGAAACTGAGCGCGAATTTCTCAGGCGCAGGCTCGAGGCGCTGGATGCGGCCGACGGAAGGCCTGACGATTCTCGATCGCACTGACGGTTCGAAAGGTAGCGCTCCTCTCGCCGAGAGGAGCGTCAAGCCCGGGCAGGTCTCTGACCTGCTGACGCGGGTCAAAGGCACGCGCCACGTCGCGCTCCTCACCCGTTCGACAGGCTCAGAGCTGGAGAGCCGCGCGCTACCTCAAGCAGCCGGAATCACTCAATCCTCGAGCCGTCGGATTTACGGTCGGTCCACGCCGCGAGTTCGAGACCGTTGGTGTCCTTGAAGTGAAGTCGCCGACCGCCCGGAAAGTCGTGCCGGGAGATGACTGCGCCGCCCGCGCCGGTGATCCTCTCCTCGGTCGCCTCGAGGTCTGAAGCGTAGGTGACCACCAAGGCACCCCGTGCGGCGGGCAATTCGCCCTTCGCGAAGCCGCCAGTGATCCGGCCGTCCCTGAAGTCGCAGTAGTCAGGGCCATAATCGGTGAACCGCCATCCGAACACAGCCGAGTAGAAGGCCTTTGCCTTGGCGATGTCGGGCACAACGAACTCTACATAGTCGATCTTGCGGTCGTTGGCTGGGTTTGCGCCGGTCGCGACGCCGAGATGCTTCTCGAGCTTCGCCATCACGCGTGTCCACGCGCCTTCGAAATACTCGCGCACCTTTGCCCAGTCGTCACCAGCTGGCCAGCCGTAGTGAGTGAGAGTCACGGTCGTGCCGCCGCTGTGATGGTCGGCGAACTCGAGGACGACATGCGTGCGCACGTCGCGCAGCGGGCCGAACGAAGGCGGCGCGTTCCACGTGAACGCCAGCATGCGGCCGGGCAGGACGGCCTGTACCTTGTTGCCCTCGCCGCCGCGCTGGCCGAATGGCTCGTCGATCAGGAAATAGATTTCGTAGGGACCACCGAGTGTGGGATCAACGAGTGCATCGCGCCCGAACCATTTCTTCAGTTCGTCGGCGCGCGTCCATGCGGCCCAAGTGGCGTCTCGGTCCGCTGCGACATTCGCAGCGCGGACGATCGTGGCGTCAGTGAGCGGGGTCGGTTCGGCGGTCATGGCTGGGAGTGCGGTGGTCAGGAGAAGTGCCGGGAGCAGGATGGTTTTCATAGGGGTATGTTTCCACGAGAAAACGAATGAGACGGACGCGAGAGGACGGCAAACTTCGCAGGGCGGGCGTTGCAAGCGCGGGGATGCGTTTGCGGGGCGTCAGCGGGACAAGTCGGCGCAGCAAATCCTGTTTGCATCGCGGCTGCGGCTTCTCGAGAGACCCCGAGCCCGTCGCGGGGCTGCCGCCGGCTTCAGGTTTTGCGCAGCGAAGACTGGCTGTGCCGAGCCGTAGCCTCGTTAGCCAGCCCGCCTTCGTCCCGCTGAAGCAGGACTACGGCGAGGCAGCCTGCGCTCTTCGCTCCGCTCAGGCGAAGGCAGGCCGTGCCATCCGAAGCCTGGACTTGGATTCGAAAGCCCTCCTTCGCTGAAGCTACGGAGGGCATTCTTCGCCTCCACTTCGTTACGGCGTAGGATGGCTTGCCGAGCCGTAGCCTCGTTAGCCAGCCCGCCTTCGTCCCGCTGAAGCAGGACTACGGCGCGGCAGCCTGCGCTCTTCGCTCCGCTCAGGCGAAGGCTGGTGGTGGGTGATGGATTCGAACCATCGAAGGGCGGAGCCCGATTGATTTACAGTCAACATCCTTTAGCCACTTGGATAACCCACCGGCCCAAGAGGTGACGTATTAGGCTGACGATCCCCGGTTTGCCAAGAGGTTTCTTGGAGGGGGCCGCCCTTTGCGCGCGCCACACCCTCACGGCACCGGTCGCGGCCGTCGTGGCGATTGTTGAAGCCTACGAGATGGCGTCGTGACGCACTGCGTCGTGGGCGCCACCGCAAGCCGCTGCTCTCGACGCAATGTTCAATTCGAAATGTCACCCATTAGGTGACATCTCTCCGGACTCATCCGGAACGACGGTGGAGGCCTCGATTCACTAATGTCACCTAATAGGTGACATTGGTAATTGGCGAATTCGCCAGAGTGAGAGGCCCGAAAACGGGTGAGTGCGCGCAATGTGAGTCGAGCGCACCACTTACGGTCCGCAGATCCTGGTTGCAGTGTAGGCTGCCTGCTCGCTGCACAACTTCAGGCCGCATCACAACATCCCTGCCGAGCGGAAGCTGAACCAGCCGCGGCCGGCGGGATCGGTGGCGACGCGGCCGACGATCACGTGGTCGTGCAACTCCACGTCCACCGCGCGCGCGGCTTCGCGGAGCTGGCGCGTCACTTGTATGTCCGCGGTGCTCGGCGCAGGGTCGCCGCTGGGATGGTTGTGCACGCAGATCACCGCGGCTGCGGATTCCCGGATCGCTTCGCGAAAAACTTCGCGCGGATGCACTAGGCTGCTCGTTGCAGTGCCGGATGTCACAGGCAGCGCCTTGATGAGCCTGTTCTTTCGATTCAGGCAGAGCACCCAGAATTGCTCGACCTCGAGACTGTCGAGCCGCGGCGCCATGTGAGCGAAGACGGCGGACGCTTCCTTGAACAGTCCGCCTGCCTCGCTTGCGGCTTCGCGGATGCGGCGCGCGACGTCGAACGCCACGACGAGCTGCATCGCGCGCACTTTGCCGATGCCTTTCACGCGGCGGAAGTCCGGCACGGTCCAGCTGATGAGCGCCGAGAGCGAGCCGGCGCGGTTGAGAAGCTCGCGGGAAACCTCGAGCACGTTCATCCCCTTCGTGCCGCTGCGCAGGATCATCGCGAGCAGCTCGGAGTCGCCGAGCGCGCGCACGCCGTCTTTCTGCATTTTCTCCTGTGGACGCTCGCTGACGGCGAGTTCCTTCACGGTCCGTTTCGCATTGGGCGCGTCTTCGCTCATGAGGCGTTCAGTTGTAGGAGCCCGCTTGAGGGCGATCTTGTGCCCGGAATCGCCCGCAAGCGGGCTCCTACATCAGGCACCAAACAAATCAAATTTGGTGCCGCGAGCGGTGATTTCGAGTGCATGGTGAAGGCTAGATTCCCAGCGGCGTCCGATAGACGCGCGGCACGCGCTTCGTCACGGAGCAGAGGATTTCGTAGGGGATCGAGTCGGCCTTCGCGGCGAACTCGAAAAGCGTGATCTCCTCGCTGTCCTGTTTGCCGACGAGGATCGCCTGATCGCCGCTCGCGACTCCGGGCACGTCGGTCACGTCGACAACGGTCTGGTCCATCGTCACGCGCCCGAGCACGGGGCAGCGCTTTCCGCGAATCAACACCTCCGCGCGCCGGCTGCACGCGAGCGGTATGCCGTCGCCGTACCCGGCCGTGAGCACAGCGACGATCGAGTCGCGCTTCAGGATTTGCGTGCGGTTGTAGCTCACGGCGACGCCGCGCGGCAGCGACTTCACGAGTCCGACACGCGTATGGAAACTGAGAACCGGCTCTGCACGCACGCGGCCGAGCATCGACTCTGGGCCGGGCAGCACGCCGAACTGCAGCAGGCCGACGCGGACGGCGTTGAACGGACTGTTTCGCTTGAGTGAGTCGAGTCCGGCGCTGTTGTCCGCGTGGATCATGAGCCGGCGCGTATTGACTCCCGGAAGTTTCTTGAGCGTGTCGGTGAAGAGCTTCCTCTGCAGCTTCGTGTAGGCCGAGTCGGAATCGGCGCTCGAGAAATGCGTGAATACTCCGTCGAGCCGCACGTTCTTCGCCGCGCGGATCGCTTGGTGAACCTCCAGCGCGCGCTCATGCCAGACGCCGAGCCGGCCCATGCCGGTGTCGATTTTCAAGTGCACCGGGATCGCGCGGCGTGCGGTGCGGCCGACCTCGTCGAAGCGCGCGACTTCCTCGACCGACGACACTGTGACGATCACATCGGCGTCGGCGACATGGCGCGCCTCGTCCGGCAGGATCGTGCTGAGCACGAGGACGGGCCAGCCGGGGCCGAGTTCGCGGATCGCCGCGGCCTCGGAAAGATTTGCCACGGCGAACAAGTCCGCTCCCGCGTGCATGAGGCGCGAGGCGGTCTGCGGCAGGCCGTGGCCGTAGGCGTCGGCCTTCACGACGGCGACATACTTCAGACGCTTCGGAAGTGCCGCGCGGATCTGCCGCACATTGCGCTCAAGCGCGGCGAGATCGATCTCAGCCCAGCAACGAAGCGGAAGACTCTTGGACGCGGGGCTCATCGTGCTTCGGCGGAAGAGGAGGGCGCGCGGTGGCGATCGCCGCTCCACTTCTTGTAGTCGGGCGGCGCGGGATTCCAAGGCTCGGCGTCTGCGGCGGGCTCGAGAACTTCCGTGGTGGCGAGCGAAGCGAAAAGCGCACCGACAGTGTAGTCGCACGCGATCAGTGGCACCGGCGGCTCGTTCCACGAGCGGAAGCCTTCGGGTTGAAAGAGAGGAACGTCGATCCCGGTGAGCGCTTCGGTTGCCACGCGCTCGACCACGCCAACCGCGTTGCCGGCTACAACATGCACGACATGCCACGATTCACGACGCGCATCGCACACAACGGCAAAAGGAGGAGCAACACGACTGGATTCAGAACCCGCGCTCGGAGATCGCGGGCTACCCACGAGTCCGTGCGCCGCGAGCCGGAGACTGCGATAGGTGTAGATTGGTGCGGGTGAGGCGCGCAGCGCCTGCCATGTGCGGATCGCCATCGCTGCTGTGCGGATTCCGAGCTGGCTGCCGGGACCGTCGCAAAGAATGTAGGCGCCGACTTCCTGAGGTTTCAGCGAGGCAGCGCCGAGCAATGCCGATGCGGCGCGGAAAAGGCCGACGCCCGCTTCGTCGTTGGTAGCGATCCACACCGGCTCGCGACCCGAGCCCAGGAGACCCGCCTGCACGCGCGCGCAGGAAGCGTCGAGGACGAGCGCGGTGCCGTTTAACGCGAGGACGGACTCAAGTGCCAACACGCCGCGAGGATGTGTGGATGGGCGGTGGTTGTCTAGGGCGCGATTGTGACGGCGGGACGGGAAGGGATGGCTTTTTCGCGACAGCGTCTTGGAGTGCGGCAGTCCTCTGCCGCCTTGGGAGATGCGAATCCAGATCGACCGCCCAAAGCGGCAGAGGACTGCCGCACTCCAAGGCACCTTCGGCGCAAAGAAACCACCACAGGCCAGATGCCTGTGCTGCTTAGCCACTCCGTCACTCCCTTACTCTCTCACTCCCTCGTCTCACCACTCCCTCTCACTTTCACTTTCACTCTCACTTCCGCAGGGAAATGAGGATTGACCGGGCAAAATGCCGACCGCTACGGTGGAAAGTTCAGCCTGCGAAACCCGCCGGGCAATCAAGGGAAACCACTTGTGAACATCGAACTCAAAGACATTTCAGACACGCGGAAGTCGCTCGTCGTCACGCTCGACAAGGGCGAGGTCGACACCGAATACCAGAGCGTCATCAAGGAAATCGCGGGTGCCGCGCGCATCCCGGGCTTCCGGCCCGGCAAGGCGCCGGCCAACATCATCGAGCGCCGCTACGCGAAGGAGATCCGCGAGGAGTTCAAGAACAAGGTCGTCGGGCGCGCCTACCGCGACGGCCTCGAGAAGTCCAAGCTCGATGTGCTGACCGTCGTGGAAGTGCAGGACGGCGCGATCGAGCCCGCGTTGTCAGCGGCGATCACGTTCACGGTCGACGTGAACCCCGCGTTCGAGCTTCCGGATTACACGGGCATCGTCACGGAGGTCGCGCCGACCGAACCAGCGGATGCAGAGGTGGACGCATTCATCGAGGGCATGCGCACCGAGCGCGCGGAGTTCAAGACTGTCGAGCGCGCCGCGCAGAAGGGCGACTACGTCAAGCTCTCCTACGAGGGTCGCACGACCGACGACCAGCCGATCGCCGAGATCGTCGCCGACCGCCCGGTCTATGGAAAGGCCCCGCAAACCTGGGAGGAAGTCGAGGGCACCGAGGGCTTGATCCCCGGGCTCTCGAAGGAACTCGCCGGCATGAAGGCGGGCGACAAGAAGGACGCGCGCGTGGCGTTCCCGCCGAGCTTCAACATCACGCTCCTCGCCGGACGCGAGGCGATCTATGCGGTCGAGGTGCTCGAGGTGCGGGAGCGCGTGCTTGCCGAGCTCAACGAGGAGTTTCTCAAGGCGCACCAGGTCGAGACTGTCGACCAGTTGAAGGAGGAGATCCGCAAGAACCTCACCTCGCGCAAGGTGATGGAAAACCGTGCCGCGCAGCGCCGCCAGGTCGGCGACATCCTCTCCGGCAAGGTGAACTTCAATGTGCCCGACAGCCTTGTTGAATCGGAGACGCAGTCGCTCCTGCGCCAGTTCATCGCCGACAACATGCGGCGCGGCGCGAAGCAGGAGGATTTCGAGTCGCACAAGAACGAACTCTTCGAAGGCGCCCGCAAAACCGCCGTCGCGCGTGCGAAGCTCCAGCTCATCCTCGCTCGCATCGCGGCAAAGGAAAAAATCGGCGTCAACGATTCCGACGTCGACCGCTTCATCCGCACGGAGGCCTATCGCTCGGGCCAGAAGCCCGACAAGATCGCGAAGGACCTCGGCAAGGATCGCAACGCCGTGCGCTCCATGCAGCAGGCCATCGTTCTGGACAAGACCCTTGATTTTCTGGTCGCCAAGGCTACCGTGACGCACACAAAAGCAGCGAAGGCCTGAACCCACACAAAGTGAGCTATTACGTTCCCATCGTTCTCGAAAACACCGGCCGCGGCGAGCGGAGCATGGACATTTATTCCAGGCTCCTGAAGGACCGCATCGTCTTCATCGGCAGCCCGATCGACGACGGCGTGGCCAACGTCGTCATCGCCCAGATGCTCTTCCTCCAGATGGAGGACCCGAAGAAGGACATCCACCTCTACATCAACTCTCCAGGCGGCGTTGTCACGGGTGGCATGGCCATCTACGACACGATGAACTTCCTGCAGTGCGATGTGGTCACCTATTGCATTGGCCAGGCCGCCAGCATGGCGACCGTGCTCCTCGCCGCGGGTGCGAAGGGCAAGCGCTTTGCGCTCCCGAACGCGCGTATCATGATCCACCAGCCCTCGGGAGGCGCCTCCGGCCAGACGGCCGACATCGCCATCCAGGCGAAGGAAATCCTCCGCTGGCGCACCACGCTCAACGAGATTCTCGCGAACCACACTGGCAGAAGCGCCGAACAGATCGGAAAGGATTCCGACCGCGACCACTACATGAGTGCGCAGGAGGCGATGGCCTACGGAATCGTGGACAAGGTCGTAGAAGCCAAGATCGATGCCGGCCAGGCGCTCAAAGTCGCCTCAGCGGCCTGACGGAGCCGCACCATGGCGAAATCCTCCAGGATGACGCTTTGCTCGTTCTGCGGGAAATCGCAGGCCGAGGTGAAGAAGATCATCGCAGGCCCGGGCGTCTGGATCTGCGATTCGTGCGTCAACGTCTGCAAGACGATCGTCGACCGCGAGGTGAAGCCGCAGTCCTCCGAGGGCCGCCCCGTTTTCCGTCTCGCGAAGCCCGGTGAGATCAAGCGCTCGCTCGATGAGCACGTGATCGGCCAGGAGCACGCGAAGAAGGTTCTCTCCGTCGCCGTCTACAACCATTACAAGCGACTGCTTTTCGACAACAACCCGGGCGAGACGCCGCATCCATCGACCGGCGGGCTTGCCGCCGAGTTTCACGATGTCGAGGTCGAGAAGAGCAACATTCTGCTCGTCGGACCAACTGGCTCGGGCAAGACGCTCCTTGCGCGCACGCTCGCGCGAATCCTCGACGTGCCGTTCGCGATCTCCGACGCCACCACGCTCACCGAGGCGGGTTATGTGGGCGAGGACGTGGAGAACGTCGTCCTTCGCCTCCTGCAGTCGGCCAACTACGATGTGAAGCGCGCCGAGTGCGGCATCATCTACATCGACGAGATCGACAAGATCTCGCGCAAGTCCGAAAACCCGTCGATCACGCGCGACGTTTCCGGCGAGGGCGTGCAGCAGGCGCTGCTCAAGATTCTCGAGGGCACGACCTGCAACGTGCCCCCGCAGGGCGGCCGCAAGCACCCGAACCAGGAATACGTGCAGATCAACACGTCGAACATCCTGTTCATTTGCGGCGGCGCGTTCACCGGGCTCGATTCGATCATCCAGCGTCGCGTCGGCTCGCGCATGCTCGGCTTCGGCGACTCGAAGGACGGCGCCGCCAAGCTCACCCCCGTGCAGATCATGCGCACGATCGCGCCGGAGGATCTTTTCAAGTTCGGCATGATCCCCGAGTTCATCGGGCGGCTGCCGGTCGTCTCGGTGCTCGACGAGCTGACGATCGCGGATTTGGAAAAGGTTCTGATGCTCACGAAGAACGCGATCGTGAAGCAATACACCAAGCTCTTCGCGATGGACGGCGTGAAGCTGCGATTCAGCCCCGACGCGGTCCGCGCGATCGCGCAGCGCTCGATCGAGCTCAAGACCGGTGCGCGCGCGCTGCGCTCGATCCTCGAGAAGCTGATGCTCGACATCATGTATGAGATCCCGCACCGCGAGGGCGTGATCGAGGTGCTCATCGACCGCGGCGTCGTGATCGGCCGCAAGAAGCCCATCGTGAAGATGGCGCCGAGCGCCGCCGACAAAGACGCGGCCTGAAGCGGGGCAGGGTCTTGCGAATTCAAGGGAACCGGCGGAGGTTTTTAGGCGTCTATCTCGCCATGCGCGCGTCACTACTCACGGTCGTGTTGGCCCTCTCGCTGGTAGCGGGCGCGCCGCTGCACGCTTCGATGGGTGGCTTCACGTCAACGCTTTCGGTAGATGAGCAGGCAGCTTGCGGGGTCGCAGTGCTCACCGAGGCCGAGCGCGAGTATTTGAACGAACTCGTCGCCGCCGATGTGGCACTCGCGCGGCAGGGCGGCACCGCGGCATTCACAGGCACGTTCAGCTCGCGCCGGAGCGCAAACGCACGCGCGACCGCGGGGATCGATCGCCTCTCCGCCGAGGCGGTCGCGGAGCTCGACAGGCTGGTCGCCGCGTTGATCGCAACGGGGCCGCACCAGCGTTACACCCCCAAGCGCTTCACAGACAGCGTCACCAAGGTTCAAGACCGCCTCGAGATCCACGGCGAAATCAGCTTCACCTACGGTTGGGGCTCGGGAGGGCGCGATTTTAAGGGTGGTTCGCTGACGACGGTGATCTTCGACAAGGAGACCGGCACGACGTTCGCCTTCAGCTACGGGCAATACGAGGGCGACCTGTTCAATCACTACGACGGTCGCTTCTACGACGGACGTTTCCACGACAGCCGCTACTACGGCGGACCGCTCTCGACTGCGTTCGAGCGCGAGCGAATGTTTTCGCGGACGATGGGGTCTGTTCGCAGGTAGGCAGTTGCGTCCATTGATAGAAACCGAGGGCCTTTGCATGAGTTCGGCGAAACGCGTCGAATGGGCGCTGCGAACTTCGAGGAAACGGGAACTTTTCCCCAAGCGTCCGGTCCGGGCGCGTCAGGACTCACTTACTTTGAACAATGTCTTCGAAAATCAAGAGTTTGGAGGAATCCGTCGCGGCCCGCTTTGAGGACCGCGCGCTTTCGCATGTCGACTCGCTCTACAACCGCGCTTTGGAGCTGACCGGATCGGAGCAGTCAGCGGTCGAATTGGTGAAGGAGACATTCGTTCGGGCGCTCAGGGCGTTCAGCAACAACGGTCCAGAAAACCCAAGCCGGGCGTGGATGTTTTCGATCATGTTCTCAATCTTCGCGCAGGAGCGTCCCGAGGGCTCGCAACGCTCCGCTGGCAACCCGGCGATGCTTCTCGACGGCGCCGACGGTGAGTTCGACATGTCGGATGTCGCCGAGCTGGCGCAAATCGAGGTCGCGGAGTCCGAGTGGAACGGCCGGCATGTCGCCGAGATCGTCAACCGCCTGCCAGGCGAGTTGCGCGACGCGGTCATACTCGTCGACGTGGATCAATTCCCCCACGAGGACGCCGCGCAGGTGCTGCGATGCTCAGTGAGCGCACTGCGCACCCGGTTGTTCAAGGCGCGACGGGTGCTCTTCACCGAGCTTGGCGAAAGCGCGCGAAGCGTGGAGGCGGACCGGAGGCGGGGGGCTTTCCGATGATCGCCGCTCCACCGCATTACGGCGACGAGTTGCAGGACTACGTCGACAAGAGACTGAACGCCAACGTCCGCAGGGCGGTCGAGGATCATCTCAATGTTTGCGCAGAGTGCCGGCGTCAGATCGACGCGCTCACGTGGACCAAGCAGGCGATACGCATGACTCCTACGACGCGCGCGCCACGGCATCTGCGCGAAGAGATTTTGCGCGAGTTGAGAACCGAGAAGGTGGAGGTCGAGTTGCTCTCGAAGAACCCGCGATCATGGGGCAGCAACCTGCCCATCGTGATCGCGATCGCCGTGCTCATCGGCCTCGGGGCGGTAATCGTGAATGAATACCGCAGCCGGCCGGTCACGGTGCCGACGACGGTTGCACGCGATTTTCAGGAGCTGCGTGCGAATGACCTCAACCTGTCGCTGGAGACCACGAACCCAAACGTGTTGAGTGCGTATTTCGAGGGCTTCGAAGTTCCGTTTCCGGTGCGCATCTTCGATCCACAGGAGATGGGCGCCACGCTCGTTGGCGGTCGCGTGCTGGATCCGGACGGCCAGGTCAGGATGCTCGCCCTGTATCGCGGGGCATCGGGGCAGCTCATTGCGTGCGAGACGTTCAACGGCCGCGAGGCGGGCTTGCCTGCGGGCGCGACGATCCGCGAAATCGGCGGAGTGAGTTTCCACGTCTATCGCGAAGGAGGAATCTCCTCCGTGTTCTGGAGGGAAGGCCCGGTCATGTGCTCGCTCGCCTCAGACATGGACTCCGAGCAGGTGGTGCAGTTGGCCGCTTCGCAGGCGAAGTCGTAGGCCGCGCGGACGCGCGGCCTTCTCAGTCGGATTATTCAGATGTAGGAGCGCGCTTGCGCGCGATTGCTTCCGGTTAGTGTAGCCCGCCCCATGAGGGGCGGGACGGAATCGCCCGCGAGCGGGCTCCTACTTCTGAGGAGCCCATCTCAATCAAACACCACGGTCTTCGCGCCGTAGACGAGCACGCGGCTTTCGAGATGCCAGCGCACCGCCTGCGCGAGGACCATCTTCTCGAGATCACTTCCCTTGCGGATCAAGTCGGGCACGCCGTGTCTGTGTGTGACGCGCGCGACGTCCTGGTGGATGATCGGACCCTCGTCGAGATTCTCGGTCGCATAGTGCGCCGTGGCGCCGATCAGCTTTACACCGCGCACGTGTGCCTGATGATACGGTTTGCCGCCGGCGAACGCGGGCAGAAACGAATGGTGGATGTTGATCACCGGGTGGCCGAATCCCTTGAGGAACGTCGCCGACAACACCTGCATGTAGCGCGCGAGCACGATGAGTCGCACATCGAGCTCGCGCATGAGCTTCATCTGCGCCGCCTCGGCATCGGCCTTCGTGGCCTTCTCTACTGAAATGCAGTGAAACGCGAGCCCGTAGCCGCGCGCGACGTCCTCGAGATCGCGGTGATTCGAGATGACCGCGACGATGTCGCAGCCGAACTCGCCCGCCTTCCAGCGCAGCGCGACATCGTGGAAACAGTGCGCAGCTTTCGACACCCACAGCGCCACGCGCGGCCGGTCGCTCGAGCGCGCGACCGTGACGTGCATGCCGAGCTGCGACGTGGCAAACGCTTTGAACTCTGCCGCCTCGCGCTCGTGCGTCGGGTCGACAGCAGAGGTGGCGGGATTTGGATCCCACTCAATGCGTTGGAAGAAGACCCCTGCCTCGGTGTCGCGATGCTGGTCGGCGTGCAGGATGCTACCGCCGCGCTCGAAGATCCAGCCGGCCGCGCGCGCGACGAGGCCCGGCTTGTCCGGCCCATGGATCAGCGCGATGAGCGTGCAGGTTTCCATCACCACTCGCCGGTGTCGGACTTCTTGAGGGATTTGGAGAATTCCACGAGGAGACGGACTGTGTTCTCGATGTCCTCAAGGTCAACGATTTCACTCGGCGTGTGCATGTAGCGCAGTGGCACGGAAATCACGCCGCATGCAACTCCGCCGCGGACGAGTTGGATCGCGCGCGCATCGGTGCCGGTCGGTCGCGGGTCGCCCTCGAGCTGGTGCGGGATGCCGGCGCTCTTCGCGGCCGCGACGAGTTTCGCGTAGACGATCGGGTTGATGTTCGGGCCACGCGTGATGATCGGGCCGCCGCCGAGCTTGAACTCGCCGTACTTCCGTTGGTCGCAATCCGGGTGGTCCGTCGCGTGGCTCACCTCGACGACGACCGCCATGTCGGGATCGATGCCGTAGGCCGATGCGGTCGCGCCGCGCACGCCGATCTCTTCCTGGGTCGTTGCCACCGCCACGACCTGGGCGGCGGGAGCTTTTTTCTCCTTTGCCAGGCGGCGCAATGTTTCACCGACGACATAGGCGCCCGCCTTGTCGTCGAACGCGCGCGCGACGCCGAGCGTGCCGTGGAGCATTTCAAATTCGTGGTCGTAAGTCGCAGTGTCGCCGATCGACACGCGCTCGAGCGCGTCCGCCTTCGATTTCGCGCCGATGTCTATCCACATCTCGTGCCGCTCGGGGACCTTCTTGCGATCCTCGGCATCCATGAGATGCACGGCGCGCTTGCCGGTGACGCCTTTCACGGTGCCGCCCGCAGTGCGGATGACCACGCGCCGTCCCGGGATCATGATGCGGTCGTGGCCGCCGATGGTGTCGAAGTAGAGAAAGCCGTCCTTGTTCACGTAGGTTACCATCAGGCCGATCTCGTCGATGTGGCCCGCGAGCATGAGGACGGGTTTGCCCTTGGGATTGAGCGTGGCGATCCGATTGCCGAGCCGGTCAGCGCGATAGAGATCGGCGTGCGGCTTGATGTGGCGGTCGAACACCGCCTGCGCCTCCTGCTCGTCGCCGGACGGCGAGCGGGCGTTGAGCAGGTCGACCAGGAACCCGGGGGCAGTTATCTTTTTCGGCATCCGTCAATTCAACCGGCGTCGTCGCGTGCGGGCAAAGCCGAACTTGATGAGCGGCGCGTTCGCATTCCGGATTGGTCTGGAGCCCGGGTTGTAGGTGGCGCGCTTGCCGCGCCATTCTGCTGGCCAGCAGAACGCGCAAGCGCGCAACCCACAGGGATAGGCACGCCAAACGCCTCCGAGGTAGGGGCGCGTGTCTCCACGCGCCCTTAAGATTCCGCCGTAGGCGGAATCTTCGGCGGAATCTTCTCCGCAATCTCCTCAAGCGGGTAGGTGATGATCTCCGAGAGCGTCGGATGATACCACTGCGCGCGAAGCATGTCGTGCACGGTCGCGCGCATCGTGATGCCGACACTGAACGCGTGGATCAACTCGCCGCCGTCCTTGCCCACGATTTCCGCACTGATGATCCGACCATCGCCGGGCGTCGCGACCACGCGCACGAATCCGTGCTTCGCCTCCATGAGGATCGACTTGCCGTGATCGTCGAAAGGGTAGCTTGCATCGATGTGCGGCACGCCCTGCGCAGAGAGCGTCAACGGCCCGATCCCCGCGACCGCCACCTGCGGGTCTGTGAACACGACATGGACCATCGTGTTGTAGTTGATGGGCCGGATGCCTTTCACACCGAACGAGTGCCGCGCGGCGAGTTCTCCCTGCGCGACGGCGACGTGGACGATTTCGTGTGGTCCCGTGCAGTCGCCGCCCCCGTAGATGTGCGTCTGCGATGTCTGCTGCCACTCGTTGATCGCGATCCGACCGTCGGCGTGGAGCTCGACGCCCGCCGCTGCAAGATTGAGCGAACCGGTATCGGGCACGCGGCCGAGTGCATTCAGCAAGTGCGCGGCCTTGCGCGTGACGGTTTTCCCCTCGTGCTTGAAGTCGACCTCGAAAACGTCCGCGACCTTGCGAACCGCCTTGAGGTGCGTCCCGGTGAAAAGCTCGATGCCTTCTTCGCGAAAGACCTTCTCGATCACGCTGCTGGCCCCGGGCGAAAAATCGCGGAGGATGCGCGCAGAGCGCTGGATCTGGATCACGCGACTTCCCATCCGCGCGAGAAACTGAGCGAGCTCGCACGCCACGATGCCGCCGCCGAGCACGATCACGCTTTCTGGCAGGAAATCCAATTCGAGCACGTCGTCGCTCGTCCATGCGCCGGACTCCGCCAGACCGGGGATGTCCGGCCACGCCACGCGCGAGCCAGTGCCGATCAGGATCCGGTCTGCGGTGAGCGTTTCGCCGTTCGAGAGTTCAACCGTGTGGGCGTCGCGGAACCGCGCCATCGCGCGGTGGATCGCGAACCGTCCTGAGTTGAGCGCCTTCTCCCGGTAGTCTGCAAATTCGCCGATGATCCGAAGCTTGCGCTCATGCACGGCCTTCATGTCTGCGCGCGCGCCGTCGATCTGGAGTCCGAAGAGTTTTCCGTGCCGGGCGAGGTGGAGCACCTCCGCACTGTAGATCAGCGTCTTGGAGGGCATGCAGCCACGCAGGATGCAAAGTCCGCCGAGTTTTTCCGCACCGTCGACGATCGCCACGCGCTCCGCGTGTTCGCGCGCGACACGCGCCGCATTGAACCCGGCGCTCCCGCCGCCGATGACCAGGAAGTCGTAGTGCTGGGACATGCTGGAAAGAGCTGAAGAGTTAACTGCTAATCGACGCCAATGCACGCGAATCAATCGGCCGAGTCCAAGTCCATGAAACAGGAAGCGTCAGCCGGTTCCGGAAACTGAAATTCAAGAGGTAACGAAGGAAGCGGAGCGGCCTCGCCTGACGCTCGCAGGATCACCTTGGAACTTCGACCGAGGGGACTGCTCAGTGCTTCCAGTCTTCTCCAGGCATGATTCGCTTCATGAACTCATCGAATAGTGGCACAGTGAACGCGGTGTCGCCGTGACTCGGACTCCAGATCATTCCCTTCAAGATCAGCTGGCTTCGGGTCGGTCCAAGCGATGTGACCTCGCGTCCAAGTTGATCTGAGATGTCTCCTGAGCGATGTGGCCCGGGTCCGAGTTCGGCCATTGCACGCAGGTATTTCTTCTCAAGCGGTGTCAATCGGTCGAAGCGCACGCGAAAAAAGCTCTCGTCGAGTGCGGCGATTGCCGAGGATGTTGCCCGCTCCACGTCATCACGAGTGATGGGGGAGGAGTCGGCCGAGTCCCAAGTGTGCTTGCCCCATTCTTGAAGGAAATACGGGTAGCCGTGGGTTTCCCGAAGGATTCGGTCCAAAGCTGCGGGCTCGAACTGCACACCTTGGGCGATCGCCGGCTTCGTGATTGCCTGCCGGGCAGCATCGTCTGGCAGCGGACCAATCTTTGGAAAGTCAAACAGCCGTTCTGCGTAAGACTTCGCGCGACCCATTTTCCCCGGCAACTGAGGCAGACCTGCGCCCACAAGGACAACAGGCAAGCTGCGC
>DATKCJ010000309.1:0-2906 GCA_035513275.1 Opitutaceae bacterium | reverse complement strand
AGCGCGATCTCCACCTCGCGCGCGCCGACGGACATCACGGGGTCGCGGTTGTTCTTCTGATTGCAGGCGTTGACCAGCGAATTGAGCGTGAGCGGATAGACGTCGGGCGTTGTCGATTCCTTCTCGATCAAGCAGCCCAGCACGCGCGCCTCGAGCGGCGGCAATGGAGGATCCAGCGCGATTGGCGGCGAGGCGGGCGGCGCGGCGGTGGCGTCTTCGGCGTTCATCGCTCCAGCCAATCCATGCGCCCGCCCGCGTGCAAGGCCGGGCGCCGGTGTCGCGTCACGAACGAGTGCGAAGAGAGCGCAGCAATTTCAGGAGGGTAAATTTAATGTTCGGATTACGCGACTCGCTGCGGTAAAAGAGTTTCAGGTGGAATTCCCTCTTTACAAAGTTACCCTCGTTCCGATGGTCCATTGATCCAGCCGTGAAACACAATTGGTTCAGCCGACTTTTTCCGTCCGCACTCGCGATCGTCGCGATCGCATGTGCAAACGCAGATGAGCTCCGCCTCGCGAACGGGGACGTGCTCAAGGGCCAGCTCGTGTCCATCGCCAAT
This sequence comes from Opitutaceae bacterium, assembly GCA_035513275.1. GTDB lineage: Bacteria > Verrucomicrobiota > Verrucomicrobiia > Opitutales > Opitutaceae > DATKCJ01. The sequence continues at coordinate 2,347 of DATKCJ010000309.1, read as the reverse complement.
GGTCGCATCGAGTTTCTCTCGCCGGTCCTCGGCACCATTCAGGTCGATTCGAGCCAGGCCACGGTCTCGACTTCCACGGAGGTGACGACTGCCGCGACACCTGTCCCGACCGCCGCGCCCACCGGGTCTGCCGCGAAGGCAGACAAGCCGAAACAGGCTTCCGGCGACCCTCGCAACTCGCGGTGGCGCTCGAAGGTCGACCTTGGATTCAACTGGCAGGACGGTCGCAAGAGCCGCCAGGACGTGAACGTCCGCTACGAAGGCGAACGCAACATCGGCCGAAACAATTACCGTCTCCAAGCCCGCTACGTGTTCTCTGAAAGCAACGGCACCACCAGCGCGGATCGCCGCGATGCAGGACTGCGTTGGCGCCATGAGGTCAACGACCGCTGGTTCTCCCAGGCTCAGACCACCTATCTCGACGATGCCGTGAAGCACATCGATCTGAACTTCGATCAAAACGTCGGGATGGGCTATCGATGGCTGAAACGCGACCACGCCAAGGCAAACGTCGGCGCCGGCATGACGCTTCAATACCGGGACGCCGCGGGCATCGACAACAACTTCAGCGAGTTTGCCGTGCTCTTCCAGGATCTCGTCTGGCGATTCCACGAGCGGTTTGAATTCGCCCAAGAGGCCGGCGCGCTCTACTCGCCAAAGGGTCAGCCGCTGAATCCCACTTCCGTTGGCAACGTCCAGTACACCGCCGCCGACGTCCCCAACTACAAGTTCACCTTCCAGTCGGTTCTGCGCGGCAAGGTGACCGAGTCGATGAGCGTCAATCTGCGATACGAATACGAGTTCGACAACGCGGTACTCAATCGCGATGCCCGATCGGATCAGCGCATCTCCACGTCTCTCGGCTACATGTTCTGACGCGGCGGCGCAGGCCTTGTCGCGCGAAGCCGCGACATGATTCTCGCGGAGTTCTAGACAAATCCCGCCCTCGGCGTCGCTCATCGAGGTATCCGGCAGATTCTACGCCGGAGTCGCACGACCCTTCGCGCCATGGAACTTCTCAAGTCCGCCCTCAGGCAGTTGCGCGCCCGCAAGGTGGCGACCGCCCTCACCCTGCTCCTCCTTGCCGTCGGAATCGGCGCCAATACGGCGATCTTCAGCGTAGTCAACTCGGTGCTCCTCGAGCCTCTGCCCTACCCCGAGTCGGGCGATCTTGTGATGGTGCGCAAGCTGTTTCCCGAGGGCGGCTCGCCTATTCCTGGCGGAGGCGACCGCGCACCGGACATCGAGTTTGCGGCGTGGGTCGAGGCCGTCCCGAAATCATTCCGCTCGCTCGCGGGCTACCGGACAGCCTCTGCCGCGCTCGAGCTCGGAGACGGCGCCGCGATGGTGCCCGTGGCGGACGCGACCGAGGGTTTCTTCCCGATGCTCGGCGTCACCGCGTGGCGCGGACGGCTGCCCGCCGCGGCTGATTGCGTGCCGGGCGCGCCGCCAATCGCCGTGCTCAGCCACGTTAAGTGGATGTCGCAGTTCAATGGCGACGACACTGTAGTCGGTCGCGTCGTGAAGCTCGATGACGTCGCGCACACGATCATCGGCGTGCTTCCGCCGTCGTTCGAGTTCGTCGACCCTGCCGATTTCTGGCGACCGTTTCCGATGGCGGGCAGGGGCAGGCCCGGGGAAATGCGGATCACGATGATCAATATCTTTGGCCGCTTGCTGCCCGGCACGGATCTCACAAAGGCCGCACTCGAGCTCGACGGCATCTCGGAGCGCTTCTGGACAAATCCGTTCGGCGGCTTCGGCGGCCCGCCACAAGGCATCCCCGCACCGGCAGCGGCCACACCGACTGGTGGTGGACGACAGCCGCAAGTGGTGCGCGAAACCGCTGCGCCGGCAGCAGGAAACACGCCCGGTCCTGGCAACGTGCGCCGCGTGGTCCGCGAGGGCGGACCGCCGCCCGGCGCCGAACCGCGCAGACCGCGCATTCCACTCTCCGAGGGAAAGGCGCGCCTCGCACCGCTGCAGGAACATCTCGTGCAGCAATCGCGCGCAACACTCTGGCTCCTCCTCGGCGCCGTCGGATTCGTGCTCCTCATCGCGAGCGCAAACATCGCGAGTCTCCAGCTCGCGCGAGCCGAGGGCAGGCGTCGGGAAATCGCCGTGCGCGCCGCGCTGGGCGCCTCGCCACGGCGGCTCGCACTGGAATTGCTCGTCGAAAACCTGCTTCTTGCATTCGCGGGCGGCGTGCTCGGAATGCTCTTCGCTTGGTGGGGCGTTCGCGGACTCGAAGCATGGCTCGCGACGCAGTTGCCACGGATGAGCCCGGTCGCGATCGACGGCACCGTGCTTGGCTTCGCGATCGCGCTGAGCGTCGCCGCGGGGTTGC
>DATKCJ010000308.1:0-35870 GCA_035513275.1 Opitutaceae bacterium | reverse complement strand
TACTCTCGCCAGGAGTCGCTGCTTCCGGGTCGCGCGGCCGACGAGTTCGTGGGCGGACTCGCGACGCTCGATCTCGAGCGGGACCGGATTCCCGCGCTCGCCAGTGTATCGCGCAAACTCCAGCGCGCGACGGACTGGCAGATCGCGCGAACGCCGGGACTGCTCGATGCGCCAACATTCTTCGGCTACCTCGCGCTGCGGATTTTTCCGTGCACCGACTACGTGCGCTCGCGCGCTGAGCTCGACTACACGCCGGCACCGGATTGTTTTCATGATATCTACGGGCACACGCCAATGATCGTGCATCCGCGTTTCGCGGACTTCTACCAGAAGATCGGCAAGGCGGCGCTAGCGTGCAAGGACCCGGCGACCGAAGAGGGGCTGACGCGGATCTACTGGTTCACCGTGGAGTTCGGACTCGTGAAGAATCCGGGCGGCCTGCGCATCTACGGCAACGGGATCATCTCCTCCTACGGCGAGACCGAGCACAGCCTCACAGACAAGGTCGAGAAGCGCCCATTCGTGCCCGAGAAAACCGCAGCGCAACCCTACGACATCTGGCACTTCCAGGAGGTCCTCTGGGTGATCGACTCGTTCGAGCAACTCGAAAGCGAGTTCGACCGCTGGGCACGGAGCAAGGGGCTTTTAGCGTAAGCGGCGGCTACATCTTGCTACCACTGCATTTGCTGGCGGTTACCATTACCTGTCTGACTTGACTCGCGCATCCGCATCTTTGCTGTCGCGCGCAAGCTTCTCTTCTTTCTCTCTGGCAGCCGAAAGCGCCATCCGATCCAAGATCCAGAGCAGAACGAACGCCACACACAACATCACGACGTCACTCAAATGCACTTGCGAGTGAATATAGCGCTCACCCAAGCGCCACGATCCCGCAATGATGGCAACGATTGGCACGATCAACAGGAGCCGAAGCAAGATTCTCATAGGGGTCGCAGCCGTCTGAATGCAATTTGCGTATGCTCGGCGCGAAGTCCACTACAGTTCTTACGGCGATTCGTAGATCCCCTCGATGGTGAGGCCGCTGCCGCTACCTGTGCCGATGGCGTGCACAGCCGCCGCGCTGGAACTAGTGCCAACTTCCGCGTCTTTTGTGGCCACCCAATCCTTCGCCTTCCGGGCCGTCTCGCCCTTCAAGTTTCCGAATTGATCTAGGTCAGGAAATCGCCGCGCTTAGGCGGCGATTTCCTACGGCGATTCGTAGAGCTCCACGAGCGCGACGCCGCCGGTGCCTTTGCCGGTGGCGTGCACGGTGTGGCCGCCGGGTGGAAGCACCATGCGCAGTGCGGCATCCTTGCTGCCGTCGGGCAGGTCGAAGGCGCCGGTGGGCAGGAAGTAGGCGCGCGTGGCGATCTCCCAGTCGTCGTTCTGGTTGATCTGGGCGCTTCCCGTGAAGATGCGCATTTCAGGATCGGGCACGACGAGGGCGAGTGGCACGTGCGGGTCGAGTCCGGGGCCTACGTTGCGCACGAGCACCGGCACGTCGCCGCCGATGAGCGCGGTGCCGACGATGAGGTTCTGACCTGGGTTCAGCTGAAAACGGCACGAGAGATTCACCAGCCGGGTGCCGAGGTCGCGCGAAATATCATAGACCTCGATCACGCCCTCGCCCACCGGACCGGGATTCACCAAGTGGACGGTGTAGCCTCCGGGCAGCAATGTGAGGGTGAGTGCGGCGTCCTTGCTCGCGGGCGTGAGCGAGAACGCGCCCACCGCGGCGAAGATGCCCGCGTCCGCCGCGTTCCAATCGTTGTTCGACGCGATCGGTGTCGAACCCGAGTAAACCGTGAGCGAGGGATCAGCCACCACTCCGGTAAGATTGTAGGGAGGCAACGCAAGTTCGGGACCGACGGCGCGGATCAAGAGCGTTTTCGATCCTGTGCCCGCAATGTAGAAGCCGAGGACGAGCGTGTTGTCCCCCGCGCCGGCCGAGGCGCGTGCCGAGAGGTTGATGAGCCGCGGGCCGGCTGTCGCCGCGACGTTGAGCACGCCTGCGTTGCTCGTGGCCGAGCCTTCGCTGTTCGTAACAACCGCGCGGAACCTGTGCCCGTTCATCGACACCGCGGCGCCGATCACACGCAGCGTGTCCGTGGTCGCGCCAGCGAACACGCCACCATCGGCGAAATCGTTCCAAGTGGTGCCGCCATCGGTGGAGCGCTGCCACTGAACGGTGGGCTGCGGGTCTCCGGAGGCAGCGACCGAAAACTCGACGCTTCCGTTGACCGCGATCGAGTGGCTCGGCGGCTGCGTGCTCACCACAGGCGGCGTGAGCGCCGCGATCTCGAATTCATACCAAAGTGTCGCGGCGCCGCCGCCGAGGATGATCTGGGCCTGGCCTCCGTCGCTTGCGACTGCGAGCGGCGCGATCCGTTGGCCGCTCGCATTGAGCGTCCACGCCGACACGCGATTCACGGACACGGGCAGCGTGATCGACGCCGGCACGACTTCGATCAATGTCGGCGCGCTTCCCCAATTTGCGCCGACCGATGTATGCGACGTGTCCTTCCATATCTGGCCGGTGTTCTCGATCGTGCCGGTGGCGACGATCAAGCCGCGCCCGCCGGCTCCGCCGCCAAACGATCCACCCTCGAGCATCGTGATGCTGACTGTCGACCAGTCCAAGCTCGTCGCGCCCGGCGCGATCCGCACGCCATCGAGGTTCCAGTTGCGACCGTTCGTGAATCCAACGACTGCCTTCGTGCGTGCCGTGTCGATTGTGACGACGCCCTTCCCTGCTTGCGAGTTGTCCCAAAGCAACTCACCCGTGTCGGATGCGATTGCGGTGCCGGTGGGCGCAGTAGGCGGCGTGGTGAGGCCGCCGGGGTTAGCGCCGATGTCGAGACTCAGCCGGCTCACAAGTGAGAGTTTCGCGGGCACACCGAGATGCGAACCATCGGCCACGCTCCACGCACCGCCGGCCGATGTCGCCACCTCGACCTCGCGCTCCTGTGAGAATGCCATCGTGATCTCGTTTGTCGCAGCGGCCACGTCGCCGCGCCTGAAGATCGACGCCGCGAGCAGGTTGTTCGCCATCCGGCCGGGGTGCCCTCCTTGATCGAAGTATCCCGTGACATGCTCCGCCTCGGTCGTCTCGTAGGCGAACATCCACAACCCATCCCAATCCTGCAGCGCGCCGTAGGCCGAGATGAGCAGCGGGCTCTCGGCCACGTAGGAGTTGGGCGACGAATGCTGGTATTCGGTGACGTTGTGCGGCCTGCCTTTCACGCGCTGGCGCGCGATGCCGCCGAGCGTGCCGCCGTTGGCGTCGTTGGTCATCGCGATGTTTTGGACCGTCCAGTTGACGGGGTCCCAATCCATGCCCGGCGCGAAGATCGGGTGCTGCCAGTAGGAGTGCGAGTCGATCGCGTCGAGTCCGGCCTGTGTGTTCGGCGGGCTGTTGGAGATGATCGTGCCCCAGACGATGCCAGGATACTGGAGTGTCGTCTTCAGGTGTTGGTTCATCTCGTTCCAATAGGCCGTCTCGAGATCGAGGAGGAAACGGATCCAGTCCTGCCTCTGGCCGAGCGTGTAAGCGGCGCCGCTGCCGCTGCGCAGGAGACTGGGAACATTTGCCGCCTCGAGCGTCACGCCGTCGGGCAGTCCGCCGATCGTGCCGCCGGGCTGCACACGCACGTCCGCGAGCCAGACGGTGCAGAGGCGGTCGCCGAATCCGCCGAAGTTGATGCGCGCGTTCGACTCGGCGGTGCCGTTCTGAAATGCGACGGTGTATTGCTGCCACGCGGTCCCGAGCGTGACGCTGATGTTCCCACCGATCGCGCCGTAGTCGCCATAGGCGCGGGAGAGGGCGGCACTGAGCGGGATCGCGCCACTGGCCTTCGCCCAGAAGCTGATCGTGTAGTAGCCGCCGGCCGCGAGGTTGAGCGCGGATTGGTTGACCTGGATGTGCCAGCTGGCGGTGCCTGCGGTGGTGACAGTGACCTTGAGTGACGGCGAGCCGTTGAACTCGTTCGTGCCGGTGAACGTGGCCGCGGCGCCGGCGTGCTGTTCGGTGTTCCAGTTTGCCGCTCCCGCAGCGAAAGTGCCGTTTGCGAGCATGTTCGGGCCGAGCGGCTCGTCGACCGCGCCCCAGCCTGCGAGCAGAACGGTCGTGCTCGCGTAGCGCGCGGCGAGCGACTCGTTCCAGCGCGTCTGCAACTGGCCGCGATAAACAGCAGGCATCGAGTCGAGAACTCCCTCGTGCCACTTCTGAAGCATGCCGTTTTCATTCATGATCTCGACAAACGCCACCGCGGGATCAAGGCCGAGAGGAATGTTGCCCCGGTGCGGATTCGGCGCGGTCAGCAGCTTCGTGGCGTACTCCTTGTGCAGGTCGAGCGCGGCGCTGTTGAAGAATCCGAGAATGTGCTGGTCCTTCCAACCCATCTGCGCGATTTCCGGGCCGAGTCCGTCCATCGCCTGAAATTCCCGCGAGACGAGAAGATTCAAGTTCGTGTAGATGCCGCGGCTCGCGAGTTGCGCGATGAAGTAGTGCAGCCGCTCAAGTCGCGCGGCGGAGAGGTCGCGCGATGTGCCGGATTCGTAGTCGATCAGCACGTTTTGCTTGTCCCAAGGTGCCTCGAGGTGGTGGAAGCGCACGGAATTGAATCCGAAGCGTGCGAGCCGCGCCGAATGCGCGTCCGCGCGCGCGTGGGTCGGCATCGCGGAGGCGGCACCGACATTGACGCCAAGAAACCGGATCCGTTCGCCCTCGACTTCGTATTGGCCGTCAGTGGTGACCCTGACCCACTCGCTGCCAGTCGTGATCGGCGTCTGCCAATCCTGCAGATTTGTGATGCCGGGCGAGGCATCGTTCCACGGCATCTGAAAAGGCTCCATCTGCGCTTCCGCAAACGCCACCCAACTGAGTGAAACCACCAGACAACTGAAAAGACGACGGGGCATCCCCGAGAGTCTGCCAATTCCAGTCGACAGGAAAAGCACGATTGCGCCGCCCACCCCACTCTGCTCACGAACTTATGGTGGGCATGAGGCGAACGCAGCGCGGGAGCGAAGCGAGATGTAACCAACCTCCGTCAAGTGTCGCGTCGCCGCTTGCTCGAAGTCGCGAAAGAGGTCTCCCGGGATCGTCGCGCGCATCCAGGTTTCGCATTGATCCCTTCGACGGTTGTCTTGTGCGCGTCGAGCGTGCATTGTTGAAGCGTCTCGATGCAAAGGACACTTACCCTCGCGATATCCGCCCTACTCTTATCGTGCGGAGTGTTGCCCGCATCGCAGCTCTCCGGTGGAGATGCACCGCCTGAGCCCGGTACTCCGCCGGATAACGGAATGGTGTGGATTCCCGGCGGCGAGTTTCAAATGGGGACCACCGATCCAACCGGAGAGCTTTGCGGCGGGCCCGATCCGATGCCCGATGCGCGGCCGATACACACTGTGCGCGTGGATGGCTTTTGGATCGACGCCACCGAAGTCACGAACGAGCAGTTCGAGCGGTTCGTGGATGCGACCGGCTACGTGACGGTCGCCGAGCGCAAGCCGAGCGCCGAGGATTTTCCCGGAGTGCCTGCGGAATTTCTCGTGCCCGGCTCCGCGGTGTTCACGCCACCCGCCGCAGCCGTGCCTCTGGACAATCCGCTGCACTGGTGGAGCTACATGCCGGACGCGGATTGGCGCCATCCCGAGGGCCCGCGAAGCACGATCAAGGGAAGGGAGCACCACCCCGTCGTGCACGTCGCCTACGAAGATGCCGAGTCCTACGCTCGCTGGGCAGGCAAACGGCTGCCTACGGAAGCGGAGTGGGAATTCGCATCGCGCGGCGGTGTCGATGGGCGGCGCTATGCGTGGGGCAACGAGCTGCAACCAGAAGGCCGTTGGATGGCGAACATCTGGCAGGGCGAGTTCCCACATCACGACACTGCCGCCGACGGCCACGCGGGCACCGCGCCCGTCGGAAGTTATCCTGCCAATCCCTTCGGACTTTTCGACATGGCGGGCAACGTTTGGGAGTGGTGCAGCGACTGGTATCGACCCGATGCGTATGCAGTGCGCCGGGCCATCGCCAATGGCGCGGTGAACAATCCAACGGGTCCCGACCAACACGACAGTTTCGATCCCAACGAGCCCGGAGTCGCGAAGCGCGTTCAGCGGGGCGGTTCCTTTCTTTGCACGGACCAGTATTGCACACGCTACATGCTTGGCTCCCGCGGCAAGGGATCGCCCGACACCGGCAGCAGTCATCTCGGTTTTCGTTGTGTGCGCGATGCTCACGATGGTCACTCGATTTTCCAAACCCCATGAAGCGACTGTTTCAATTGCTGCTCATCTGGCTGGCTGTCGTAGAAGTTCACGCCAGCCCGAACCCAACCCGACCCAACTTGATCGTGATTCTCGCCGACGATCTTGGTTACGGCGATCTCGGCTGCTATGGCCAGAAAGTGATCCAGACACCGCGGCTGGATCGCATGTCGAAGGAAGGCCTGCGTTTCACCCAGTTCTATGCGGGTGCCACCGTCTGCGCCCCTTCCCGCAGCGTGCTCATGACCGGCAGACATCAAGGTCGCACGCGCGTGCGCGGCAACGCCCCCGCGGGCAATCCTTCTGCGCAAGCTCTGCGCGATTCGGATCTCACATTCTCACGACTGCTGCAATCCGCCGGCTACGCGACGGCGCTCATCGGCAAGTGGGGACTGGGCGATGTGGGTGGAGCCGAGAGTGGCCTACCGGGGAAGCACGGCTTTGATTACTTTTTTGGCTACCTCAATCAGCGCCACGCGCACAATCACTTCCCCGACTTCCTCTGGCGCAACGAAGAGAAGATCGTCGTGCCCAACCAGATCCATCCCGTCGGTTCGGAAGGCGCCGGATACGCAACCGATCCCGTGATCTTTGCCGACGATCTCATCGCAGAGGAGGCGTTGCGATTCGTCGCGCAGAACCAGGATAAACCATTCTTCCTGCTGTGGTGCCCGGTCATCCCGCACGCCAACAACGAGCGCACCCGAGACCTGGGAAACGGTGCCCAGGTCCCCGATTTCGGACCTTACGCCAGGGAGGACTGGCCCGATCCGGACAAGGGGCAAGCCGCGATGATCACCCGGCTGGACGGATACGTTGGCCGGCTGCTCGATCATCTCACGCTGCTGGGTATCGCGGAAAACACACTCGTGGTTTTCACCAGCGACAACGGTCCTCACAACGAAGCGAATCACGAAATTGCCCGGTTCGCACCCTCGGGACCCTTTCGCGGAATCAAGCGCAGCCTGACTGAAGGAGGCATCCGTGTTCCCGCGATCGCATGGTGGCCAGGCACAGTCGCGTCCGGAGAAACGAGCGGGCATGTGGCCTATTTGGGCGACTGGTTCGCAACCGCGGCGGAGCTCGCCGGCATCGCCGCACCAGCCGGCCTGGATTCGCTCAGCTTCGCCCCAACGCTACGTGGGCATTCGCAAGAACAGCAGCAGACGGAGTTCCACTACTGGGAATTTCACGAACAGGGATTCAGCCAGGCCGTGCTCTGCGCGGGCCGGTGGAAGGCCATTCGTGAAAAGCGCCTCGCCGCGCCCCTCGCCCTCTTCGACTTGCAGTCGGACCCCGGCGAGACGACGGACGTCTCGGCGCGACACCCCGACATCATAGCGAAGATTGAAGCCTACCTCACGAACGCACGCGAGGAGTCCGCGGATTGGGCCCCACGCGATCCGCCTGCGGATTCACGATGAGTCGACGTTGCGGCGCCGGTATTCGCGCAGCACCAAACTTGAGGATGCCCATTCATCGAGATGACTTGAACAGCCGTTGAGGTCGGCCCTTCAATTGCCCGGTCTCGTCAGGTAACGAACGCCTCGCCTTGGACCTCTTTCGGGACTGCAGGTCCAACGCGATGATCGTTCACCCCGCCATGAAAGACCCCGGACTTGCCAGCGTCGCGCGACAGAAACTTTCGACCCGGCACTTTGCGCTCGGGGCGCTCGCATTCTTTTCCTGCGCCTCGGCTGCATCCGAAGCCAATCTGACACTGGACCCAGCAGTGCGTCACCAGACGATCGAGGGATTTGGCACCTGCTTGATCAGTTGGGTGCCGCGGATGGCGGAGTATTATCAACAGGAGTCGTTCCAGAAGTTCTATCTCGAGGAACTCGGAGCGAGCGTGCTGCGCATCGACCTTTGGAACGGAAGCGCACCGATCGAGAAGGAGAATTGGGCGGACATCTCCTTTCGCGACTTTGACTTGTCGCAAACCGACGGGCGCGGCGGCGTGTTTGTCGACAACGCGGCGCGCCTTCACGAGCGGTCCGGCGGCAAGCTGAAGATCATCGCCTCGGTTTGGAGCCCCCCGAAGTGGATGAAGGTCAACCGCGCGATCGGCAACGGAAGCACGACACGCCAGAATCGTGGCCTCGACTTCAGGGATCCCCGCAAACTCGGCCTCTGGAGTGCACCGCTGCCGGACGACGCCGACGGAAGCGAGTTCAGCATGATCGGAATGAACAAGCTTAGGCACGATCGATACCTTCACTTTGCGAAGCTACTCGTGGAGTGGACGCGATTCTTCCACGAAAAGGGAATCACGCTGCACGGGCTCAGCCCGCAAAACGAGCCAAGGTTCTCGCAGTGGTATGAGTCGTGCGTCTACACCCCGGCCGAGTATGCCGAACTCCTCCGTGTCATCGACTGGATGTTCCGCCACGAGAATGTCGAGAAGCCGCGGATCTTCGGCCCGGAACACATGACCCACGCGGCGGAGGATAACCGGAAGTATCTCGACGCAATCTTCTCCCAACCGGAAGGCGAGCAGTTGATCGACGCCTTGGCTTCGCATGGCTACGTGGACGGGGTTCGAATGGACAGTCGTCCCGAGTCGCCTGCGGCATTCGCCCAATTCAGCGAGAAGTATCAGAAACCAGTCTGGATGACCGAGGGAGGCACGGGCAGTCACGAATGGCCCGCGGCATTGAATCAAATCGGTGTGATGATGATGACGTCGCTCACGACGGGCAACGCCTCCCTTATCGCACCGTGGCAGATCGCCGAGGACGAGCCCTCCACTCATGCACTGTCGACGACCGAGGGCCCGACAAAGAAATCCTATCTCGCGATGCAATACTTCCGGTTCATCCGACCCGGGATGGTGCGGGTCGAGTTGAAAGGAGCCACAAAGGACGTGCTCGCCGCAGGTTTTCTGGAACCTGTTTCAAAGCAAGTGGTGCTGGTCGTTCTCAACCGAGCCGCAGTTGCAACCGACCTCAGAGTCTCGTTCGCCGGATCGGAATCCTATCGAATCGATCAACTCTACGTCACAGACGCCTCACGCGACTGCGCCGAAGTGTCCGCAGCCGCCGGCAGTGCGCTCACGCTCTCGGCACCGCCCGAATCGCTTCTCACCCTCAGGCTGCGTCCAGCCAATTAATCCTCGATGCCGCATGGGGACGACCCGGCTGCGCAACACTAGTCGGTCGGCCGGTTCAATCATTTCACCGAGGCGTTTCTCCCCGGATGCCTGGCCGCAGATTCAACGGGGTGACAACCATTTTGAGAGCGTTCGCTCCCCACCCCTCCCTAGACTCGTGCACGCCGCGCCAACCTCCCAACCCTCCTCCCCGCCCACCAACCGTGACACGACTCGCCCCAGCGGGATGACTTGGGAAGAATTCGCCGCTTCGAGAATACTCCCGCAATCTCGGCCACTCTGATGTCCACCGCACGCCCCAACCTGGTTTTTGTCGTTACCGACCAACAGCGTTTCGACGCGCTTTCCTCCCACGGAGGATTGGCGCGAACGCCAAACCTCGACCGGCTCGCCGCCACGGGTGCCGACCTGCGGGGCCATTTCGCGAATGCGCCCGTTTGTGTCCCGTCGCGATGCTCGCTGTTCACGGGCCGGTATCCTCACGCGCACGGGGTCTTGGAAAACGACTCGCGCCTTGGCTCCCACGAGGATCACCTCTTTGCGGCTTTGAAGGCGAGCGACTACCGACTCGGCTATTGCGGCAAGAATCACCTTCTTGCCGAATCCGAACTCCGTGGCTTCGATTATTTGGTCACCGAAACTGAGGACGACGGCTCGCCCGAGCGCCGCCTCTATCGGGAGCTCGAGCAAGTCTCGCTACAACGCCTGTCCGACGTCGGATCCTGGGCATCGGCGGCGTGGCACGACTTTCCATACGAGGCGACGACAACCGGCGTGATCACCGATGCGGCCTTGAAGTTCCTCGATGAGACGAAGGAAAACGACCAACCCTACTTTCTCACGATTTCAATCTCCGATCCTCATGTGCCGCATCTTGCGCCAGCGCGGTTCGCAGGGCTCTACCCCGAGGATTCGATTCCGCTGCCTCCTGTTCCACCTCACGGGCTCGAGGGCAAGCAACCGCGCCTGAAGATAAAACAGGAGGCGCAGGGCAGCCTTCGCGCGACCGATGCGGATCGCCGGCACTATCTCGCCGTGTATTCCGGCATGTGTTCGTTTATAGACGAGCAGATCGGCCGGGTGCTCGATGCAGTCGCGCGTCGCAGCGATGCCGCAAACACGATCGTCGTCTTCACGTCGGACCACGGCGACTTTTGTTTCGACCACAACCTCTGCAAGAAAGACCTCGTGCTCCTCGACTCGTTGCTGCACGTGCCACTGATCATCTCCTGGCCTGGACGAGTAAAGCCCTGCATCGCCGACGGCACTCTGTCCGAACACATCGACGTGGTCCCGACCCTGCTCGAGCTTCTTGGAGTCCCGATGCCCGCTGGCTGCCAGGGAAAATCGCTGACCCCGTTGCTCTTTGGGAAGACAGATCGCCACAAGGATGAGGTGTTCGCAGAGGTCTGCTACGCAGGCATGCGCAATCCCTACTCTTCCTTCGAGGAGTTCCTGAGTGCATGGAAGGCCGCGCGCGCCGATCCCTCTCATCCGCTCCATCGCACGGCGCCCTACAACATTCCCGGCGAGCCCACGAAGTGCATCCGCACGCGCGAGTGGAAATACATCTGGTCGGCCACGGGCATCGAGGAACTCTACGATGTCGCGCGCGATCCGCTCGAATGGCACAACATCGCCGGGCGCGTGGATTGCGCCGCGACGCTTTCGCAACTCCGCACCCGGCTCGGCGACTGGCACATCCGCACCGAGGATCCGTTGAGCCCACGTCAGAAACGCGATCTGGCGGTCCGACCCGAGTGGCAGGCGGCACCGGGAAGCGACGGAAACTCGACGACACATTCAAAGCCTCTCTCGCGATCGCGCGTGCCAGATCGATCCTAGAGGGCCCTTCCGCGTGACATGAGATCCTCGCTTTGGCCCATCCGCACCGGCCAGTCTCACGCTCCGTGGCTGTGGGTCTTTTTGCTTTCGGGTCCGTGGGCGGCGAAGCTCTACTTCGAGCAGATATCCAACGTCGCGATCACGTTCAAGCTGCGCGAGTTCACGAGCACTCCCGCGATCATCACCGCAGTCGGCAGTTTCAACCTGGTTTTCAACATCCTCGTCGGCGCATCGTGCAACTACTCGAGCGACCGGATCTGGACGCGATGGGGCCGCCGCAAGCCCTTCCTCATGTTTGGCTGGGGCACCATCGCGGTTGGCTGCCTCATCCTGCCCGAGATCAACACACTCTGGCTCCTGATCGCCGCGCTCTTCTTCTACGAGATGCTGCGCGACATGGACAACCCATGCGAAGCGCTGATCAACGAGGTGGTGCCTCCGAAACAGCGCGGTCGTTCGCAGGCGATTCTCACCTTCATGCGCGAGGCAATGAAGGTGTTGTTCTTCGCCGTCCTCATCGGCCGGTGGGATGAAACCTACGAACTTCCCTTTCTCGGCACCATCATGGGCGACAAGGTGGTGTTCTGGACCGGCACTCTCATCGCTCTCGGCGCAATGGCGTTCGTTTGGTTCGGCATCGAGGAGACTCCGCCCGCGCACAGGCCACCGCCACGGCCTCCGCTCACGTTTGCATTTGTCGGCGGGGCGGTGCGGAAATTCGTGCGCGACGTCTTCGGCCAACGCCAGTGGCGCGCCATCTACGCGGTCGCCGTTGCGCAGATGATTTTCTGGATCGGCTTTGGCAGCCTCACTCCTCTGCTCTTCACCGAGGAGTGGGGATTCTCGAAACAGACCTACGGCAACATCATCGCGATGGGTTCGCCTTTCGTGTTGTTCGTCTGCCTTCCGATCGGCGGATGGATAGCAGACCGAATGGACCGCCTCACTCTCTTCAAATCCCTGGCGTTCGGCGTCACCGCCTGCCATCTCGTGTTCTTCATCTATCTCAAGCTGCGCGGAGGCACCGGTTCACCGCCGCTCGCCGTCGTGCTGGCTTACTGGCTGTTGCACACCGGCATTGGTAGCGTCGGCGTGGTCTGCACTGTCTCGATGATGTTCGACTTTGTCCCACGCGACCGGCTTGGCACCGTGTCGTCAGGAATCGGAATCACCCGCGGCGTCGCCAGCATCGTCGTAAATAATGGCATCGGCCTGTGGATCACCGGCTGGTCTCAGCTTTCCGGAAACCCCGAGACCGCCGGCTACGACTACGAGAGCGGTTTCATCTACCTCATTTTCTGCGGCGTCGCCGCCACCTCTGTCGCATTCTGGTTCGCCCGGCAGGTCAATGCCGGTCGTCTCATAAAGCACGGTGTCATCGAGGCCGAGGCCGCACTAAAGATCTGACTGACCACGCCATTTTCCACTCCAAAGCCATGAACGCATACCGCATTCCTTCGTCAGCCGCACGGCTTTGGCCGTCTCTGCTTGTCCTTCTCGCGACGTGTTCGATTCGCGCCGGCGAGTTCTCGACGCCGGTGGCGCCGAGTCCGGAAGACTGGCGATCCTACCTCGCGGAAGACACGCGCACGCACTACTCCGCGCTGGCGCAGATCAACACGACCAACGTCGCACAGCTCACGCAGGTCTGGACTTTCCGCTCCGGCGATCCCGGCAGTGCCGACAGCCGCGCATGGCGCGGAAATCCGATCATCATCGCCGGCACGCTCTTCGCGGCTTCGCCGGAAAATACACTCGTCGTGCTCGATGCGGCCACCGGAGAAGAGAAATGGCGGTTCGACCCTGTCTCACTTGGCGATTCCACCAATCCGCTCGAGGCAATCCTTGGCGTCGCCGCGCGGGCAGATTCAGGCGATCAACGAATCTATTTCACTTCATACGACCACATCTACGCCATCGACGCCGCAACGGGTCGCGCCGTGGAGTCGTTCGGCCTGAGTGGCCGGATCGATCTGCTCCCCGGGATCGATCGCGCCGCGCGCGCAGACGCCGCGACGGTCACTGCGCCCCTCTCGGTGATCGGCGACAAGGTCGTGGTCGCGAGCGGCAACGTAGGCGGCGTGCACGCATTCGACGCGCAGAGTGGCACGCCAGTGTGGAAGTCCTCTGTGCCGGTCGACGCAAGCAGCGTGATTGCCTCCGATCCGGCGGAGCCGCGGTTGTTCCTTACCGCGACAGACACGCTTCTCTGCCTCGACGCCTCCGATGGACGAGAGATCTGGCGGCGTGAAGACATCGCCCCGCGGCCCGAGGCGAGCCCACCAGTTCTCTTCACGTTGCATCGCGGCGGACGGGGTGTGCTCGCGCTCGCATTGGCGACCGCCGACGGCCGCGTGCTCGCATTCGACCGGGAGACCGGTGAACCGCTCCTCTCCGACACCGCCGGCTACGGAGTCGTCCCGCCACAAGACGCGAGAAACAAGGCCACTTCCCCGGCCGTCGATCCGGACAACAGACTCTATCTCGCCGCTGGTGTGCGGGCGCTCGCGGCCACACATCTCGCGACGCAGGAAATTCTCTGGCGCGGACATCCGATGACCCCGCCAACCGGCGGCGATCCGATTGTCACTGGAGGCGATCTGGTTTTTCGCGGCACGAAGGAAGGAATCCTCGCGCTCGACGCGAACACCGGCGCGACGCTCTGGAACGCCGCCCTGCCCGTCCCGCCGACCGGCACACCCGCCACTTATCGCACGGGTGGACGGCAATTCGTCGTCGTTCCCGCAGGCGATTCGCTCGTCGCATTTGCACTTCCGCTCGAGGTGATCGCGAAACCTGTAGCCGTCGCCCGCCCGCCCGAGCGCTTCGACGAGGAGATCGCACGGATTGAAGCGCGGCTGAAGAAGAATCCCCCGGCGCCCGGAGGCATCGTGTTTTCCGGCAGTTCCACCTTCACGTTGTGGAATATCTCCGAAGCGTTCCCCGACCTCCCGGTCACGAACCTCGGTTTCGGCGGCTCGCAGATCACCGACATCAATCACTACGCCGCCCGGCTGATCCTGCCTCTGCGTCCAAAACTCGTCGTGTTCTACTGCGGCAGCAACGACGTGGGCGCCAATTTCAGCTACGACGAAATCGTCGCGCGCTGGCGCACATTCAGCGAGTGGATGGACGCGAACCTACCTGAAGCCCACGTGCTGGTGTTGAGCAACCTTCCCACGCCGAGACGCTGGATCATTTGGCCCGACATGCACGGGTTCAACGCGCTCCTCGCCGAGGAAGTCGCGAATCATCCCCGCCGGCACTACCTCGACGGCACGCACATCATGCTCGATCCCGACGGCCGGTTGCGCGTCGACCGAATCTCTTCCGACATCCTCCACATGAACGCCACCGGCAACGCCGCGATGGCCGAAGCACTTCGCCCGGCAATCGATGCAATCTGGGCTGAAGTGACGCCGCGCTGATTGCGTCGCGGGAGAAAGCTCCCAACTGCCTTCGAAGTTTGTTGCCCGCGCGCGTGCGCGGTTCGCTCCGCTTACCGCCGTCCCGGCGGCGGGGGAAACGATCCTGTCGGAAATGGATCACCCGTGCGCGCCATCCAATCGCGCAGCCGGCGCTCGAGATCCTCGCGCACAGTCGCGTATGCAGGATCGTCCGCCCGGTTGCACGCCTCGGTGGGATCGAGATACAGGTCGAACAACTCCACGTGGCCTAGGGGCCGGTTCAGCCAGCCTAGTTCCGTCATGCGATCGCCGCTCACGCCTGCGGCCGCGAGCCGCGGCCCGTCGGCGAAGTGGCGTAGAACGAGCTTGTGCCGCTCGGTGCGGATGCAGCGCAGCGGTTCCAATCCTCCGTGATACGTCTGTTCGCCGAAGATTTCGGAGTGCAGTGCGCCGTCGTTCACCCGGTTCTCCACGAGCGGAACGAGGCTGCGGCCCTCGAGCCACGGCGGGTGCTCCTGCCCGACCAGATCGCAGATGGTGGGATAGAGATCGAGGTGACTGACGAGACCGTCGAAGACCTTGCCGCCGCGGAATCCGCCGGGGCCGCGCATGAGCAGCATCACGCCGAGTCCCATGTCGCTCAGCGTCTTCTTGCCGCCGGGAAGTTCGAGCCCGTGATCGGTCGTGATGATGACGAGCGTGTTTTCGTCGTAGCCGTAGTGATGCAGCGCCCAAAGCACGCGGCCGAAATACTCATCCATGATCTTCGCGCCGACGGCGAGGCTCGCCATCTCGCGGCGGATCTCGGGCAGGTCGGGAAGGTGCGCCGGCGGCGCGACGTAGCGCGAGTCGAGTTTCAACGGATCGTAGTAGCGCGTCTTGCTGTGCCTGTCGGCCTTGCCGTGCATCCGCAGTTCGGGCCGCGCGAGGTTGTCGTTGTGCGGCTCGTCGACGCCGAACGAGAGGAAGAACGGCTTCCCGTGCTCGCGCGCGAGGAAGTGCTCCACGTCGACGATCGTCTCAGGGTAACACTCGCCGTCGAGCCGGCCGGGCCGGCTGAGGATTTCGGCATAACCAAGCGGCGAAATATCGGCGTGGTCGACCTCGTGCTGGCATCCGGCGAGCGCGGTGTGGTAACCCCAGCGGTTGAGCTGCTGCACGAGGTGCTTGTTGTAGTCGTCGAACTTCCAGCCTTGCGCTCCCGGCAGTCCGAACATGCCGACCTGGTGCGGGTGTTGCCCCGATAACATCGCCGCACGCGAAGGTCCGCATGTCGGCGCGGCGCAATACGCCTTGCGAAACAGCACACCTTCGCGCGCAAACCCCGCGATGTGCGGCGTCTTGACCGGCGCACCGCAGGGGCTGCACCAGCGACCGGCGTCGTGCGCGTGCAGCAGGACAATGTTCGGATGCGTTTGAGGCATGGGATACGAAGAGCCGACCCGGGGGCGTTGCCCGAACGGGACGGCGACGATCACATCATGTTTCTCGAGTCACCCGCAAGGAAGGCGTAGATCACCTGGATGACTCGACCCCGTGCGAGATTATCCGGCCGGCTGGTCCACCGCCGAATCGCCACCGTCGTCAACGGCGGTGGCGATGAGCGTATGATCTTCCGTGAAGTCGATTCGTTCCGATTCAGGGCAACGGTTGTGAGAGGTAGCCGCCTTCCTTCAGGATCAACTGGTCGGCAATGATCTCGCCCTGGAGGATGCTGTCTTCATCGATGGAGACGGCTCCTTGAGGGATGCGGACAACCGAGTGCAGAACTGCTGCGTCCTTGAGCGTGAGGTCGCCGGCCGCGATCCGAAGATCGAGCCACCTCGGGTAATCGACGTTGCCAACGTTGCCTTGATTGGTGACGCCGTTTGCGACGGTCAGCCGGACCGGACCTGCAATCTGCAACTGACTGCCCTCTTTGAGAACCAGACCCTGCAGGTTATAGACGAGCGGCTCTGACGAACCGGCTACTCCGAGCACCAATCCCGTGCCGCTGTTCACGGTCACCGAGCCGTAGGTGCCAGCGGGAAGCACACGCACCCCCGCGCTCCCCTTCAACGTGAGATCGCGAACGAGGCTCCATTCCGGATCGGGCGCAGCGGCGGTCGCGAGCACAACATCGGCGTTACCTGAAGGAGCAGGCGGAGAATCGACCACCGGCATCGCGATCGCATCCACGTGACGGACCAAGTATCCGATGGCTGCGCCTCCGCCGAGCGTGACCCGGTGACCCGTCGGAGAGACGCTGCCGGGGCCGTCGATCACACCGGCATACAACGCGCCGCCGTTGAGCACGAGCTTCGGTGTGCCGGGAATGAGGAGGTTGCCATCGATTGTCGCACCGCCAGTGAGCGAGACGGCTTCGGGAAGGAGCACCTGCACAGAGCCATCCACATCGCCGCTGATTGTTGGGCCGCGACGGACCAGCCCGGCCGTGGCAATGACGAAATCGGCACCAGCGGCGCCCGTGTAGTTTTGTTCCTCGATGGTCACAACGACGGCGTAGGTGCCCGGAAGCGTCGGTAGTTCGCTGGCGCCGTCGTAGGTGAACACGACGTTGAGATTCACAGGCACAGTGGTAGCTGTCGCGCTCTTCGGTGTGCCATCGTAGGCGTGGAGGAGATCTCCAAGCATGATGACGGCAGGCGCCTGCATTATCACGAGCGTATCGATCGCCGAGCCGGTGTAGTTTGGATCTGTCACCGTCGCGACGACCTCGTAGCTACCCGCATTGACAGGGGCGCTGCTGCTGCCGTCGTAGGTGATTTCCACCGGCAGGTCTGGCGGTGTCGTTGTGGCGAGCGCGCTCTTCGGCCCGCCGTCGTAGGTGTGGACGAGGTCGTCGAGCGTGACAGTTGCCTGGGCTGGCGCGATGGTCAGCGTGTAGATCTTGCGATCCTCATCGGCCGGACCGTGGAACGAATCGCTGTCCGCCACCTGCACGATGAATGTGCTGGCGCCGGCCGCAGTCGTTGTGCCCGAAATCGAGCCGTCGACGGCCAACTCCAGTCCCTCCGGCAAGCTGCCGGAGACGAGGGTCCAAACGTGTGCGCCGTCTCCACCAGTCGCTGCGATCGACTGTGTGTAGGACTCGCCGAACGTGCCATCGTTCAACGATTGCGTCGTGATATCGGGCACGTTGTTCGCGGGAGCGGAGTCGTCGAACTCAAATGGCGCGGCGACAGGCACCTTGCTGAAACCTTCCCGGATGTAGTCGACATAGGCGTAGGCCGAGAGGCCATAGGGCATCATGCGCACACCGCGATCGGCGGCAGCGGCGATGAAGCCGTTCCAATTTCCCCACCCCATCGCAGTGCCGAAGCTGTCGGCGTTGCGGGTCGGATCGAGCCAACCCGGATCTTCGGCTGGGTTGTTGTCGCGCACCCAGTTCCATGCGATGTTTCCAGTCCCGAATTGGTTCACGGCCAGGTTGGAAAACGGCCGCATGTTGACACCGCGGTCGTCGAGAATGTTCGCCACGATGTTGTCGACGAAGGTTGGGTTCTCGATGTTGTCGTGCCACAAGCCCCAAATGGCCCCTGTCTGTGGATCGGAGGAATCATTCGGGATCATCGGCCTGCCGTCGGTGACGACATTGTCGTGGATGACAGTCGGGCCGGTGTAGAAAAGCGGCGGACTCGAGTAGCCGACATTCATCGAGATCGCGTTCCCGACGAACGCGTTCATCGTTGCGATACCACCGGCACGCAACTGGATGCCGTGCGCCGCGCCAAAGGAGATGATGTTGCCAGTCACCACGATCTCACCGCCGTTGTTGAATTGCAGGTAGACGTTGTGATTGAACTGATTTGCCAGCGCACCGGGAACGTCCTCACTCCAGCCGTTGTGGTGGATGAGATTCTCCTCGATGTGCAACCCCATCACGGCGACGCAGTGGAGCCCTTGGATGATCGCATCGCTCGTCTCGGAGTTGTGCCTCCAGTTGTGCATGATGACATTTCGACGGACGTGCACGTTGTGCACGAAGGGCGCGCTGCTCTGCTGACCCCGGATCGTAAGGCCGCAGTAGCGAAAGCGGCAGTCCTCAACCAGGACGTTGTAGGCGTCCCCGGCCGGTCCGCAGTTGAACCAGAGGGCGTCGCCTCCGCTTGTGTTGGTGAAGTCAGGCGAGTGCGGATCGCTGATTGAGCGATAGAAATCCAGTCCGACATACGCGGTGTTGTGGCGAGGCTGAGCCTCCCAGGCGACGAACTGGTTGTTGATGAGCTTTATCACCGGTCGTGGGCCGCTGTCTCCGTAGTAGGTCAACACCAGGGGCTCGGTGGCACTGCGGCCACTCTTCCAACGACCAAGGTTGCCTGGCGCAAACGTGTCCCCGCGCTTGAGCAACATCCAGTCTGGATAGCCGTCGCGGATGAGTTCGTTCGCTGCGTCGATCGTGGCCTTCGGTGTCTCAGGCGATAGACCGTCGTTGCCATCGTCGCCTTGCGAGGTGCTCACATAGACGAGGCGCGAGTCCGCGCTCGGGACCAGCACCGTCCATCCGTCGGCGTTGATCAAACCGATGCCCGACGCCACGGTGGACGTGACCGTCACCAGGCACTCATCGGTGAAGCCGCCATCGGCGGTGGTTGCCGTAATCGTCGCAGAACCGCTGGAGATTGCAGTGACCTTTCCGCTGCTGTTCACCGTTGCGATCGCGGGATCACTCGAACTCCAAGTGAAGGCGGGGTTGGTGGCGTTCGCCGGAGTCACAGAGGCGGTGAGCTGTGCCGCGACATTGATGTCTAGCGTGACACCGTCCGGCTCGACGCTCACTCCAGTGACTGCGACATCCTCGACTGTGACGGCAGAATCATCCTGGAAACCGCCATCGGTGGTCGTCGCAGTGATGGTTGTCGTGCCTGCCGCGAGCGACGTTACAAGACCTGCGGCGTCTACGGTCGCAACGTCCGGATTGCTCGAAGTCCAGGTGACGCTTTGGATAGTCGCATCTCCAGGGATGACATTTGCAGTCAACTGCACCGAGTCGCCGGTGGTGACCGTCGCGCTTTCGGGCGACACTGACACACCGGTTGCATGGGTGATCTCCAATTCGGTGATGGATCCGTTGATAACGAAATCGAGATTGCCCGTCTCTCCCAGGGTCCCTCCGCTGCGGATCGCGAGGTTGGCGGAGCCGTCAGGCGCATAGATGTAAACACGGAAGGTTACAGCCGTGGTGACGTCGGAGAATCCGGCCAGGCTGAAACTTCGCACCCCCCCATCACCTCCAACGACCGAGTCGAGTGTTGTCGCATAGTTGTCGAGAGATGATCGGACGAACACTCCTGCCGCGACGTCGTAGGTGCGGGCGTTGAACTGCAGCGAGTTCGTCGGGGCCAAGCTGAACGCGATTCCTGGAAGGGGCTGAAGCGTGAATTCGACGTAATTTCCCGAAACCTCTTCCGTCGTCGGCACACCATTCCCGTTGAATCGATAAAAGCCCGTTTGATTGCCCGGGGAGAAGCTCGCGCCGACCGACAGCGCGAGCGTCTCGAGCCTGCTGTCGGTAAAGCTGCCCGCAACCGCAGTGGTCGGAAGCAAATAGTCAGGACCGGAAAGCGAATCGTTGCCCGGGAAGTTGTCCATGTCATAGCCGACTAGAACGAACGACGGAGCTGCTTCGCTCACGACGACCTCGGTGCTGTCAGTGAATCCAGCATCGTTGGTCGTTGCGGTGATCGTGGCCGCGCCGGTCGCCACGGCCGTCACGATGCCGGCGCCGCTGACCGTGGCGACATCGGGATTGCTTGAAGCCCATGTCACGCCCGTATCGGACGCGTTCGCCGGAGCGACCGTGGCCAGCAGCGTGCGGGTCGATCCCAACTCGATGGTGGCGCTCTCCGGCGTGACGCTGACGCCGGTCACCGGAATCACGACACTCTCGACTGTGACCGAGGTGCTCGCCTGGAATCCGCCGTCGATTGTTGTCACGGTGATCGTGGCTGTTCCCGAAGCGACTGCCGAGACGAGGCCCACCGCGTCGACGGTGGCGACGTTGTCGTCGCTCGAACTCCAAGTGACCGTCTGATTGGTGGCGTTTGCCGGAATGATTGTTGGGTAGAGCGTCTGCTGCTCGCCGGCGTTGAGTGTGAGCGATACCGGCAGGCTCACTCCCGTGACCGGAATGATCTCCCCAATGTCGGGATCGTATTCATAGGGTGCGCCAACGGCAGACTTGTTGAAACCTTCGCGGATGTAGTTCACGTAAGCATAGGCCGTAAGGTCGAAAGGCATCGTCCCGAGCGGGCGATCCACTGCCGCGGCGATGTAGCCGCTCCAGTCTCCGAATCCACGCGATGCGGCGAAGCTGGCAGCGTTTCGATTCGGGTCGAGCCAGCCCGGATTGTCCGACGGCACATTGCTCTGCACCCAGTTCCACCCGATGTTCCCGGTCCCGAGGGAATTCGCCGCCATGTTGTCGTAGGGCCGCATGTTGCCGCCGCGATTGTCGAGGATGTTGGCGACGATGTTGTCGTTCACGAACGCGGTGTTGTTGAGAAAGTTGCCGCGGGAAAGTCCCCAGATCGCGCCGGTCTGCGGATCGGACGTGTCGTTGGGGATCATAGGCCGGCCGTCGGTGATGACGTTGTCCTCGATGAAAGTGAGTCCGAAATAGTTCGCTGGCGGACTCGAGTAGCCGAAGTTCATCGAGACTGCGTTGCCGACGAATGCATTCATCACGGCGGTGCCGCCCTGGCGAAGCTGCACGCCGTGCGCCGAGCCGAACGACAGCAGATTTCCGCGCACGAGCACTTCACCAAAGTTGCTGTGCTGCATGTAGAGGTTGTGATTGAACTGGTTTGCCAACGCGTCGGGAATGCCGGCGTTCCAGCCGTTGTGATGGAACAGGTTTTCCTCGATGAAGATGTCTTCCACACCGCGGACGAACATGCCGTTGACAATCACATCTCCGTCCGTCGAACCGTGCGCCCACACGTTTATGATGATGTTCCGGCGGATGTGGGCGTTGTGGACGAAGAAGTCCTCGTTCTGGCCCTGCACAATCATGCTGCAGAACCGCAGGCGAACGTCCTCGACGAGCAGATTGAACGCATGCCCGCTGGGGCCTGAATTGAAGGATAATCCGGAGCCGCTGCTCGCGTTCGTAAAATCCGGCGAGTCCGGATCGCTGATCGAGTGATACAAGTCGAGCCCGACGAACGCCTGGTTGTTCCGCGGCTGGCCGTTCCAGTTCACGAACGATCCGGTCAGTTTGATCAAAGGGCGCGGACCCGAATCTCCGTAATAGGTAAGCACCATCGGCTCGCTCGCACTTCGGCCGTTCTTCCACCGGCCGAGACTTGGCTGAAGGAAAACGTCGCCACGCTTCAGGAGCATCCAGTCAGGATAACCTTCACGGACAAGCGCGTCGGCTGCATCGATCGTCGCCTTCGGAGTCACTGCGGACAGACCGTCGTTGTTGTCGTCGCCTTCGGAACTGCTCACATAGACCAGGAGCGAATCCGGACTTGGGATCAATGTCGTCCACCCATGGTCGTCGACGACGCCGATGCCCGAGGCAAGAACGTTGGAAACCGTCACGACGCTGTCCGCCGTGAATCCTCCGTCAGCAGTCGTGACCGTGATCGTAGCCTCTCCAGTCGCAACAGCAGTGACAAGGCCCTCCGAATCGACTGCGGCGACATCCGAGTCGCTCGAGCTCCACGAGACGCCGGGGAAGCTCGCATCAGCGGGCGCAACCGTCGCGATGAGCTGGACCTTCGCGTTGATGTCGAGCGAGGCGCTTGTCGGAGCGACACCGACTCCTGTCACGGGAACACGCGTCACCGTGATCTCACAGGTATCCTGAAAGCCGCCGTCGTCTGTCGTCGCGGTGATCGTTGCAGTGCCTTCGCCAACCGCGGTGACAAGGCCGCTGCCATCAACGGTCGCGACGTCCGTGTCGTCCGACGCCCATGTGACTGACTGGAAGCTCGCGTCCGCCGGCGACAATGTTGCGGTCAACTGCAGCGTGTCATTCACAATCAGGGGCGCACTTTCCGGAGCGACGGTTACTCCGGTCACGTGAACCAGGCCGACCTCGGTGATTGTGCCGTTGATAACAAAATCGAGATTGCCCGTCTCGCCCAGGGTGCCGCCGCTACGGATCGCGAGGTTTGCGGCGCCATCGGGAGCATAGATGTAGACACGGAACGTTACAGCCGTGGTGACGTCGGAGAATCCGGCCAGGCTGAAACTTCGCAACAAGCCGTCACCTACAACGACCGGAGCGAGTGTTGTCGCATAGTTGTCGAGAGATGATCGGACGAACACTCCTGCCGCGACGTCGTAGGTGCGGGAGTTGAATTGCAGCGAGTTCGTCGCGTCCAAGCTGAACGCATATCCCGGAAGGGGCTGAAGTGTGAACTCGACGTAGTTTCCCGAAACCATTTCCGTGGTCGGCACACCACTCCCGTTGAAGCGATAAAAGCCCGTCTGGTTGCCCGGGGAGAAGCTCGGGCCGACGGACAGCGCGAGCGTCTCGAGCCTGCTGTCGGTAAAGCTGCCCGCCACCGCTGTGGTCGGAAGCAAATAGTCAGGACCGGAAAGCGAGTCGGTGCCAGGGAAGTTGTCCATCTGGTAGCCAACCAGGACTTCACCTCGCGAGACGACGCCGGTGAGAGCGAGCAGTGCGACCAGGAAGAACTTGGAGGAAATGAGGGCGCACCTAGCGCCGCGGGTCGTGGAAATGCTTGTTTTCATTCGAAAGGAAGTCTTGGGATCACCGGGGATGAACGGATGATGCTGCCGCATCCGTGGCGGCTCTTGGTCGCGGGGAATTACTCGAATCGTTGCGAAATGGGGATGGTTTGAATCCAAAGAGGAACCAAAGGGGTAACAGAAACTCTGGCGCGAGAGACGAGCCGCTCAACGCCGCGCGATTTCATCCCGGGGAAAGCGGCGATTGCTCGGATCAATCCGCGCACTTCCAGCAATCGAAGAGCAACGGCGCAGCATCGTGTTCGTCGCGCGCGACTCAAGACACGGCAGCGCCCGGTCAACGACGACCGGGCGCAGGTTGAATCAATGCCGCAAGCCTGTGCGGCGCCTCGCGCTCAGAAACGAAAAGTGTTCGTGAGCCGCCAACTCATGCCCTGCTGGATGCGGAAGTTGGCCGCCGTGCCATCAGGATTGGCGCGAACCGGGATCAGCTCGTCGTCTCCAAAGAGGTTGGAGACGTTGAGCTGAATGGACCAGTCGACCTTGTTATCGTGGAGGCGACGGCCGTAGCGGAACCAGATGTCGAATCGTCCGTTGGAACCTCGCTTGAAAGGACGATCGACATCGAGGGTGACAACGCCGTCCGCGTCAAAGTAGTAGGGAAACCCGATCGTCGAGCTGCCTTCGTAACGATAGGCTCCGCCCACTCCGAAGCCACGGAGCGAACCCTCGCTGAAGGTGTAGTTGGCGAGAGCGTTCGCACGCCACTCGACGAGTTCAGGTGCTGGCTGGCCGTTGAGCTGCTGGTTCACTCCGTAGTCGATCCAGTTCTGGTCATACCAAACGTCGGCCATGGTATCGTTCTCCCAATCGGCCCCGCGCATGAGGCCGGCTGCCGTCGGCGTGCCGTCGGGGTTGACGATCTGGCCTTGGATGAACTCGTAGAGGGAACGGGTTGAGTTGCCGGGCACGTTCGTGCGTGTGGCATTGGCCTTGGAGGCGTTGACCGTGAGTCGCAACTGGCGCGTGGGGTTCGCGGTGAACTCGATTTCCCAGCCCTTCGAAACGTTGTCCTCGGTATTGGCGAAGCCCATACTCAATGCGGTCTGGCGGGTCGCCGGCCAGGTGCCTGCGGTCAGCCAGGAGGGCACAAAGCCGGGAAACTGCGCGACGAGCGCTTGTTCGAACTGCCGCCACGCCGGGGCATGGATGTTCTCCTGATCATCGATGCTCCATGTCGGCGGTGTGACCAGCGCTTCATAATTTGACCGCATGATTCCCTCCTCGATGTCCTGCAGGACGTCTGGTGTGAAGAACTGTGCGAGCCGGAAGTTCGCATTCGGGATTTGCACGGAGTTGGAGTAGAGCACTCCGGTCTCGTATTTGAAGACCCGCAACGAGTAGCGATTGTCCTTGGTGCTTATCAGCACGCCGTATTCCTCAGTGGAGCCCTGCGGCTGGGGCAGGAACCCGCCGTTGACATCCCGGCGACTCGTAGTCGGGTTGAAATTCTCGCCTTCGTTGTAGGAGAGACTGACGTTGAGCGGCAGTTCCTTGCCGACCCAAGGCAGCTTGTTGAGATGCACGACGGCGCTGTTGTTCTTGGAGCGAACGACGAACGAGTTGGACACTAGCCGTGGGTTTGCCGGGTCCAGGTTGTAGAACTCCGGATCAACAATGGCGCTGTTGTAAGGTTCCGGGTTGGTCTGGGTGCTGATCCGATCGGAGACGGATTTGTCCTCGCGCCAGCCGAATGTGCCGACGATCAATCCGTCGAACAGGTGACCTTGCCATGTGAGGGCGGTCGACTCGACGATGTTTCGAGTCATGGCGGCGTCGCGAGTTGCCGCGTCGAGGTCGGCGGGATCGCCGCTCAGCGCGTCGGTGATCGTGTAATCGTCATTCGTCCACCCAACGTAGTTGGCCGGGTTGGCGGCCTGATCCCAGTTCTGCCCAAGCGGATTGACCCAGGCTCCAGCAGGGTTCACCGAAGCCGGAGCGTTCCACATCGTGTCGAACCAGCGCAGATCGATCGTCCCTCCGGCAGGAATCACGTAGCGGTCGAGATTGTTGATGTTCGCTCCGGAAATTGACGTGCGCCCGGCAAGGCTGTCGCCGAGGTAGTTGCGCACGGAAACGCGGGTGCGATTGTTGAAGAGCGGATTATTGGGGGATTTCTCGACAAACTCCGGCCCGAGAACATGGCGCTGGAAGTTGCGCGTGTCCTCGAAGGATTCGTCTTCCGAATATGCAGCGTTGAATATGTGCCTCCCGAGAACGCGGCGCCACCACGAGTCGTCTCGCTCGTTGTTGTTGAAATTGAGTTCCCCGAATGCTGACGCACGGAAACCCTCGACCTCGTTCTCACGAATCCGATTACCCGAGAACGTGGTCTCTTGAACGTAAGGCCGGCCGAAGTCCGGGTTCGGCAAGCCCTCGATCGTCTCCAGTTGAGTATCGACGAAGATGCGCGCCCCGCCCGGCAGGTAGGTCGTCTGCCCACGCGTCACATTCTCGTGGAAATACGACAGCTCGTAGCCAAGCTTCTGATTGAAGAAAGTGTTGGCGAGCACCACGCGCAGCTGATCGAAGTCGTTCCACTCCTCCTTGTTTGGACCGTCGAGCAGCTTGTGATAGAAGTCGAACACCGTCGGATCGGTTAAGTGCGGCGGCACGAAGAAGCTCCCCAACGGATGATTCTGAGCGATGACATAGTCCCTAAGGTTCCGGAGTGGTGTATCTTGAAACGCGTTGCCATAACCAAAGAGGCGGCGGGAAGTCTGGGGGTTGCCGAAGTAGGTGTTCCCGTTGGTCAATCGCACCCCCTCCACCCAGACCCGGCCCTGACGCCAATAATCTTCGCTGCTCGCCAGCGAGTTCACATTCAGGCGAGGCCCAAATGCGTCCGCCCAAAGCTGGAACTCGGGCCCGAAGGTCCGGCCCACGTTCTGAAGAAAGGTGATACCGGCCTGATCCGCGAACTGCGTGTAGGCGGGAATGAGACCGCCCGGAAAGCCCATGAAGTTCGTGCCAGCCGGCAACTGTATCGGCTGCGTGGAAACGGGCTCCACCCAACCCGTGATGTAATCGTGAGGAGGCGCGGTTCGCGGCCGGTTGGCGCTCCCGTAGCCCCGCTCAAAGTCGACTGCGACTTCGAAGGACATGCCGTTCCGGTTCAGAAAACTCGGGCGATACTTCGTCGCCAGAAACATCCGGTTTTCGTCGTCTTCGGCGGGTTCCTGCTTGAACTCCTCCTGTTCGCTCAACAGCGCAATGCGCAGAGCGAGTTCGCTTTTGATCAACACCTTGTTGTAGTCCGCCGTCGCGCGGAACGAGCCAAATTCGTCCGTTGTGAAGCTGACCTGCCCGCGATCGCGCACGAGCTCGGCAGAATCTGTCGTGGCGTTGACGACTCCGCCGGGACTGCCGAGACCGAAGAGGATGCTGTTGGGCCCGCGAAGGATGTCGATGCGGCTGACGTTATAGCCGTCCCAGGCGACATTGGTGCGGAAATAGTTTCGCGTGTTGTCGGCACCGACGAGTCCTCGGACACGCGTGTTGCTGTTTGGATTGAACCGGTTGTTCTCCTCGGCAGTCAGGGCGAAGGATCCGGTGTTAGGTGCATTCTGAAAATTGCCGGTGAGACCTCCCACCTCCATGTTTGTCGCATAGCTCAGGGCCGACATGTTGTCGGTGGCGCCGATGTCCTGCAGGAATTCCTTGGTGAGCACGCTGATCGCCGAGCCGACGTCTTTCAGATCGGAGCGCAAGCGCGTCCCGGCAAGCGTGTCCGTCGCCTGGTATCCAGTGTCGCGATCCGCGCTCACCTCGAATGGAGACAGGACGATCACCTCGTCCGTATCCGCCCCTGCGGAGTCCGGGAGATTTGCCTGGCCGTGAAGGCTGCCGCCTCCGGGAAGCGAAGCAGCTACGAAAAAAAGTGTGGCACGCACACGGTTCGAACGGGCCTTTCGGCTCACGCAAGTAGTCATGATGGTCTGGGGTCGCTTGGAGTCGCTTGCGACGGCATGCGGATGCCGGGGTGGGTTTGGCGGCGAAAACATTGGGCAAGCTGATGGCGTCGCAACGCCACGCACAGTCATCCCGGGGAAACTCCGTGACCCAATGCAGTGCCTCCGGCGACAGAAGGACTCAGCGGGCCTTCGATGAAAGCTTCGCCCGTGACTTCCGCGCGGCGCGAACCCCACTTGTGGGCACGCTCTTCGCGGGCGGCATCGTTTCCCCATCCACCCAATGCGGCTCGAGCATCACGATCTTCTGGTCGGTGGGCACTCCCCACATGTTCTCCGACAATTGTGAAATCATGAGATCCATCGCAGTCCGCCCGACTTCGTCGATCTGCACGCTGATTCCACTGAACGGCATGTAGGAAAAAACGTTGAGGCACGCGAATGCCACATCCTGAGGCACGCGCACGCCGCCCTCTTCCAGCCAGCCATGCACTGTGTGCAGCAGTCCGATGATCGCATCGGGCTTGTAGCGGTCGAACCACTGGTTGAACGCGTCCTTGTCGGCAGGATCGCTCAGAAGAAACGGAATCCGATCCTCCTGCGGCACGAGTCCCGCCTGCTCCAGATAGGAAGCCGCAAGCCGCGTGTCGTCGTCGACCGCGACTGGCGTGTGACGGAACAATGCAGCGCCGATCCGCCGGTAGCCGAGCTCCGCCACTTTGCGCCATGCGAGCCTGGTGCACTCGAAGAAATCCGGCCCAATCGCGTGAAAGGGCGTGCGCAACCATCCGAGCGAACAGCGGACGATCGTAAACTTGTCCAGGTCGAGCAGGCGCAGGTCTGCCTCCGCCTCGCGCGGGAGCGCCGGCACAATCAAGCCGCGAATCCCGCGGTTGGACAGCACCCGGCCGGCGGCCTCCGCAGTGGGATAAACCGAAAGATCGAACTCGGTCAGCACGTAGCCGTTTTCCTCGGCGCGCGCACGTGCAGACTCGAAGTGCCGTTTCTGCAAACGGTAGGAGCCACGCTTCTTGTCGACGAGATAGGCGATCGTGGCGCGGAAATCCGCCTTGTGTCTCGCCCACCTGTGCCGCGCGAGAAGCGCGATCGCGGGATCAGGCCGATAGCCAAGTTCTTCCGCGACCGCCTTGATCTTGCGCCTCAGCTCCGCGGCGATCTTCGGACTGCCGCGCAATGCCAGCGAAACTGTTGAGCGATCACATCCGACCCTCGCGGCAATGTCTCTGTGGGTGATGATACCACCGGGTTCCATTCAGCGGGGTGGATACCCGCGCGTTCCTTTCCTGTCAACGCACCCGCCCCACGGCGGGTGCGAGCCATCCTGCGGCGCTTTCGCCGCCAAACGTCCGTTGCGATTCATCGCGGTGAACGCCTAAAGGACTGCACTCGTCGAAGAAGACGACTCTGATTGCGCACCTGTCGCCTCACCTGCGCAGGAGGGTGACATTCTCATCCAATCTCCCGCCTCAACAATGGCCCACGCTCACCCCAACGATGTCGAAGTCCACCATACCGCGACGTGAGTTTATCCGCACCACCACCGCCGCGCTCGCAGGCGCGACGTTCGCCGGTTTCGCGCGCAGCAGCGAGTCCGCTTCTAGAAATGTCGCGCCGACGGGGCAGTCGGCGCGTCCATCCACGGCACAAACGGTGTGGTGCGATTCGGACGGACTCGGACGCAACGTGTTTGCGCACTTTCGCCTTGCTGTGCATCTCGCCGAGGATCCCGCGAGCGCACGTTTGAACCTGTTCGCGGACACGCGATATCGTCTGCGCGTGAACGGCGCGATTGTGAGCTGCGGTCCCGCCGCATTTCTCGTCGCTCACCCCGAGTATGACACCATTGACCTGGCTCCGTGGCTGCACCTCGGTGACAATGTGATCACCGTCGAGGTCAATTCGCGCGGCGACCGGTCGTTCCAGGCCGAACCTTCCCGCGGCGGGTTCCTGGCCTGGGGTCGCATCGAGGACGGCGGCACCGCTCCGATCGATCTCGCCACGCCTGGCGACTGGCGAGTGCGCCGGGCCGGCGCATGGCTCGAGAATTCCCCCGTCTTCAGCTTCGTCCAGGGGCCGGTGGAGATCGCCGACCTGCGCGCGCTGCCCGCCGACGGCTCGTGCGTGGACTTGGATGCACCGGATTGGCGCACGCCCATTGTTGCCGCCAATCCCGCTTGGGGTGAGCAGGAACC
The DNA here is from genome assembly GCA_035513275.1 of Opitutaceae bacterium. Classification (GTDB taxonomy): domain Bacteria; phylum Verrucomicrobiota; class Verrucomicrobiia; order Opitutales; family Opitutaceae; genus DATKCJ01. The sequence goes on along the minus strand of DATKCJ010000308.1, from coordinate 6,388 downwards.
TCGCTCGATCGCTCCTCCCACCTTCGACCTCTGGACGCCGACCCGGCTGCTCATGCTCGCTCCCTTGCGCAGCGAGCTGGCTTACCTGTCGGCGCAGCGCGTGGTTCCCACTGGGGAGGTGCTGCCCGGTGCTCCCAGCATCGCGGCGGTGATCGTCTGGCTCCACAGCCCCCGTGCCCAGCAAACCACGCTCTCCCTCTTCGCCGGCTCCTATTGGATCAATGGCGTGGCACTCGCCCCCACGGCACCCGCGGGCGGCCGGGTCGGTGAAGAACGCGCCGCCATCGACCTCCGCGCGGGTTGGAATCTCCTCTACGGCGAATGCCGCACCACGTCCCGAACGAGCAACGCCGTGATCGCCTGGCCCATCGATGCCGGCCTGCGCGCAAGCGCCGACCCCGGGGATGACACCGCCCTCCCCGACCCGCTGGCGCCCGCCCTCTGGTTGTCATACCCTCTGGGCACCGATCCCTCTCCCGCGGCCGCGAATGCGATACCGCACGACAGTGAATCCGCGCGGGCCTGTCTCGCTCGCTGGGACTTCGCCACCGGCCGCAACCTGTCGCCCTTGCCCGCGCGTGAGGTCGGCTGGGATCGGCCCGACGCCGCCCCGGTGGGCCACCCGGAACAGACCCAAAACCGCGAGATCCCCCGCAGCTCCGCAGGCGAAGGTTTCGCGGTGTTCGACTTCGGCCGCGAGTTCATCGGCCACGTGCAACTTGAAATCGATGCGCCGGAAGCAGGCATTCTCGACGTCGCCAACGAAGAACTTCAGCAGGCCGACGGCGCGGTGCGCATGCTGCAACGGGGCTTTTGGATCAACCCGGTGGACCGGCTCTACCTGCGCAAGGGCCGGAACGTCTGGACCGGTTTCCACGCCCGAGGTGGACGGCTGTTGCAGCTCACGGCCCGCTCCGCCGGTCCTGTCGTCGTGCGCTCCGTCGCCTTGCGCAATGCGCTCGTCAAGGTGGCGGGCAGCGGCACGTTCGCCTGCAGCGACGATGTCCTCAACTGGGCTTGGGACACTGGAATCGCCACGCTCGAGGCGAGCCTGACCGACGGATGGATCGACCCGTGGCGCGAACAGGGCCTCTACGTCGGCGACACGCTGGTGCAGTATCTCGCTCACCGGGCCTGGTCCCGCGACACCACGCACATTCGTCGCGCGCTCCGACTGTGGGGACGCAGCCAGACGAAGGACGGGCAGATCCTCGCTGTCGCACCCGCCTGGCCGCTCGTGCCTCACGCCGATTACACGCTCATCTGGATCCTCATCGTGCGCGACTATGTGGAACAAACCGGCGATCGGGCGTTTGCCGATGAATTGTGGCCTGTCGTCGAACGCATCTGGTCCGGTTCGCGCTGGCGGCCCGGCTCCCACGGCCTGTGGACCGGCGACGACATGCGGGTTTTCTGCGACTGGGGCGCACCGCAGGATTCGCTGGTCGGCGAGGCCAACGGCGTGCTCAATGCGTTTCGCGTCGGCGCTCTGGAAGCCACGGTCCAGCTTGCCAATTGGCGCAACGACGACACGGCGGCGGCCCGGTACTCGGCGGAGCGCGAGAAGGTCGTGCGCGCCTATCGCGACCTGCTCTGGGATCCCGCGCGACAGGCGTTCGCGGCCAGCCTCCAGGACGGCCGCCCGGGCGCCGCCCATCACGCCCATGCCAACGCGCTCGCCCTGCGCTATGGCATCGCCACCCCCGACCAGGAGGAAGGAGCGTTGCGCGTGGTGCGCGCAAGCCTCGCCCGCGCCATGGACGCGCCCGAACAGTGCCAGCGCCGCGGGGGACACTACGAACTGTACTTTCTCCACTATGTCCTGGAGATGCTCGGCGCGCGCGGTTTGCACGAGGAAGCCGAGGCCGTCATCCGCCGGTTCTGGGGCCTGCAAAGGGAACACGGTGCATGGTGCCTGTGGGAGGCATTCTACCGAGGGCTGCGCGGAACCGACAGCCAGTGCCATGGCTGGGCCGCCGGACCCAGCGTTTATTTCCACCGCACGGTGCTCGGCATCGCCGTCAGCCCGGCGCGAATAGTCATCGAGCCCAATGCCCACGGACTCGCCCACGCCCAAGGAGTGCATCCGCATCCACGTGGCGACATCCGGGTCGCCTGGAGGGTCGACGGCGGCGACTTTCACCTCGATGTCGAACTGCCCGAGGGCCTCGCGCACGATGTCCGCCCCGGCGCGACGTTCGCGCACCTGCGCCCGCGCGTGAACGTGCACACGCGGATCGGGTGACTGGGCGGAGACCGTGACGCGTTCAACGAGGTGACGCTTCCCGGGCTTCTCCCGCGCGGCGTTGCCGCGAGACTTGCACGTCCGGTGCGAGCCATCCCAGTTCTACCATTGAGCACCAACCCCTGTTTCACGTCTTATCTCACACCGGCCGGGCGCTTTCATTCTCGCGTGCCGATGGCGAAGGAATTCGTCACGCACGATTGCCACGCTTCGTAACTTTCGCACTGCCCACTAGCGTTGGTCTTTCCATTTCCGCCAACATTGAACGCCATTCGTCCCATGATGCCTGAACGCCGCGCTTCCATTGTTCGCTTCCTTCCGGCAAGTCTCGCCGGACTTTGCGTTCTCTCCGGATGCCAAGCCGCGCTGGTTCCGACGCCGGAGCCGCGGGTCAATCTCATCGTCATCATGGCCGACGACATGGGCTATGCCGATCTCGGCAGCTACGGGGGCACAAAGTTTCGCACGCCCAACATCGACCGGATGGCCGCGGAGGGCGCACGCCTCACAGACTTCTACGTGACCACGCCCGTTTGCACGCCCTCGCGCGCCGCGATGCTCACGGGGCGCAACCCCACGCGCATCGGCTTCGCCGATTTGCTCTGGCCCGAAAGCACCAATGCGATCCCGCGCGACGAGATTTTGCTGTCGGAACTACTCAAGAGAAACGGCTACGTCACCGCGCTCTTCGGCAAGTGGCATCTCGGCCACGCGTTTCCCGCCGATCTGCCCAACGCGCGCGGCTTCGACGAGTGGTATGGCATCCCCTATCCGAACGACATGGATCCAAACCATCCGCGCTCGCTTAGGATGAACTTGAAGTGGCCGCCGATTCCTGTGTTGCGCAACGAGACCGTCGCTTCGCCTTCGCTCGATGTCGACACGTTCACAGGCGATCTCACGAAGCGAACCGTCGCGTTCATCCGTGAAAACAAGGACCGGCCGTTCTTCATCTTCCTCTCGCACGCGATGCCGCACCACCGGCTCGGCGCCTCGGAGCGTTTCAAGGGCAAGTCGCCAGCCGGGCGTTATGGCGATGCGATCGAGGAACTCGACTGGAGCACGGGCGAGGTGCTCTCGGCTCTTCGTGAGTGTGGCATTGATGAACGCACCCTCGTCGTCTTCACAAACGACAACGGCCCCTACCCGCCACCCGGCCCCGATGCGAATGCCCAAACATTAGAGACGTGGGCCAACCTCAACCCCGACGGCAGCCACGGCGACAACGGTCCGCTTCGCGGCGGCAAGCAGCACTCCTTCGAAGGCGGCGTGCGCGTGCCGGCGATCTTCCGCATGCCGGGAAAGATCCCCGCAGGAGTCACGGTCGACACGCCCGCGATCATCTCCGACATCTTCCCGACATTTCTCGAGTATGCGGGCGTCACGCCGCCAACAGACCGCGTGATCGACGGCAGAAATCTCCGTCCACTCCTCGAAGGCACCGGCACCCGCTCCGAGACAGATTTTTACTTCGGCTCCGAGAACCTAATGGGAATCCGCTCGGGCAAATGGAAAGCCGTCGTGCAGGGTCCCAACCCGCGCGAGCGCACGTCCGATTCGCCCACGCTGCTCTTCGATCTCTCCAAGGACATCGGCGAGACAACAGACCTCGCGGCCGCGCATCCGGAGATCGCGCGCGAGCTTCGCGCGAAGATCGAAGCCTACGAACGCGAGATGGGCTGGCCCGCAAACCGAATCCGAAGCGCACGCAATCCCGATGGCAGCCCGAAGGGATGACGCGCGCGCCGCAAAATTCACATCGTTCCTTCTCATCATGAACCTACAGCAATCCCTTCGCCCGCACCTCGCATCCAGCATCATCGCTCTCGCTTTCATCACGGCTGCACCCACAGCCGTTGCGTCCGAGGACTGGATCGATCTTTTCAATGGCAAGGATCTCTCCGGCTGGGTCGTCCTGGGCGGACAAGCCACCTACGCGGTCGTCGACGGTGCGATCGTCGGAAGCAACGGCCCCGGTCACAACACGGACCTCTGCACCGAGCGCGAGTTTGCGAACTTCGAACTCCAGATCGAGGTGAAGCTTTCCGACGCGTTGAACTCGGGCATCCAGATCCGCTCCGCCGCGCGCGACGAGATACTCGACGGCAATCCGATCAAGCGCATCCACGGCCCGCAGGTGGAGATCGAGCTGTCGCCCGCCGAGGCCGGCTATCTCTACGGGGAGCGAGCCGGAGGCTGGATGACGCCTGCCGACAAACTCATCCCTCACTCACATTTCAAGAACGGCGAGTGGAACCGCTACCGAATTGTCGCCGAGGGCCCGCGCATCCGCACCTGGATCAACGATGCACTGATCTCTGACCTCGTCCACGACGAGATCTACACAAAATACCCGTCCGGCTTCATCGGGCTGCAGGTGCACCAGAGCAAAGGCGAGCCCGGCACGTTCAAGGTCGCGTGGCGAAACATCCGCATCCGCGAACTGCCAGCTTCATAGATCCAGCCCTCCAACTATTCACCCATGCGCACATCCATCATTCTTGTCGTTGCGATCCTCACTTCGGCCCTGTCCGGACAGAGCGACCGGCCCGGTCGCGTGACGATCGACTTCGGGGAAACGCTTCAGAAATGGGACGGTTTCGGCGTCAACTACGTGGAGACGGCCCAGACGCGCGACTATCGTGCATGGCCGCAGGACTACGGCGGATTCTCGGTCCTTCCCGAGGCCGCCCGCGCCGAGATCATCGATCTTGTCTTCGCTGACGACGGCCTGAAACCCGGCATCGTGAAGATGTTTCTCGATCCCTTTCACGAAGGCGTCACGCGCGACGGCAATGACAACAACGACCCCTGGCACCTCGATCCCGCGCGTTTCGATCATACAACGACAACCGGCTCGATGCGCCGATTCGTGCGCGATGGACTGAAGCTGACCCGCGCGCGCGGCGGCGATCTGTCGATCATCACCACACTCTACGGCCCGCCGGCATGGACGACAGTGCAGGACATGGTCCGCGGCGCCGATCTCCGTGCGGACGCCATGCCCGAGGTCGCCGAATACATCGCTGCCTTCGCCAGGTTCCTGCGCGACACCGAGGGCTTTCCGGTCCGCTTCGTCTCCGTGCACAATGAGGGACTCGATCCGCCCCGATACACGGCGGACGGCCGTGACGACGAGTCTGTCGCGCATCACGACTACAACGTTCGCTGGACCGCGGAAAAGGTGGCGAAGTTTCTCCCGCTCCTGAGGCGCATCCTCGACGTGAACGGTCTCGCCGACGTTGGCATCGCTCCTGGCGAGACGATGCAGTGGTATCTCTCCCGCGAGACTTTCGCCAATATCGCGGCGCTGCCCGAGGCTCTCGAGGCGATAGGGCTCATCACCGCGCACGGGTTCGCCGGCAGCACCGATCCGCTCCGCTGGAATTACTGCCCCTCGCCTTTTGATCCAATCGCGATCCGGACGCTGCAGGAGCCCAGGCCCGACCTACACGTGTGGACCACGTCGACAAGCTGGGGCGCGATGGACGTGAACCTGATCGAGCATCTTCGCGGGCACATCTACACGAACAAGAACAATGCCATCATTCCGTGGGCCCTCATCCAGCGATCGAGCCAGTGGACGCGTGGTGATCCAAATCCCGGATGCGCGATCCGCGTGTTCGACGACGGCACCTACGCCGTGCAGCCCGGATACTACCTCTACAAACAGGTGACGCGGGCCGGGCAGCCGGGAATGCGGGTCGCACACGTCAACAGCGAGGACCCGCTCGTAACCGCGATCGCATTCGCCAGTGCAGGCTCGGACAACCCGGACGCGTTCGTGCTGCTCAATCGCAGTTGGTATCCCACAACGGTCGAACTCGTCGTCAACGGAACCGAAGCCGCGGACTTCAAGATCGTGCGAACAATCGTGAACACGTTTTGCGAGCGCTTCTCGGCCGACGAAATCCCCGCGGAGGAACTGTTCGTCGAGCATCCCGACTGGCAGCTTTCGAAGGGTCGCATTCAGGTCACGCTGCCGGCCCTTTCCGTGACCACGGGTTTCGCTAAGGAGGACTAGATCTCGTGAATCCCCAACCCACCCTTGTCCTTGCTAGCCCGGCGCGATGAGTTACCAGGGGGCTTGAGGCGAGTTGATCAGAATTCATACGTCGCGGTCAGGCTCCAGCTGCGCGGCGG
>DATKCJ010000307.1:0-8330 GCA_035513275.1 Opitutaceae bacterium | reverse complement strand
GTCGACTCCGTCGACGAACATCGAGAATCGATTGATCACGCGCTCGACGCCGAGGCGCTGCAATCCGCCCGCCACGAAGAGCACGAGCACTAGTGCGACGATTGCCACCGCCACACCCGCGCGACGGTCGCCACGGTGGGCGAAAACACGCAGTCCGAGCGCCGCGAGCATCGCGAGGGTGAACACAGCAAGGACGACGATCGAGCCGCGAGACAGCGAGAACACCACGCCGAGCCCGATCACGACCGCGGCAAACGCGAACAGCGGCGCGGGACTCGACTTGTCGAGGCGCCTCGTGGAGCGCGCGGCAATCGACCACGCGAGTCCGCACGCGAGCGCGATTCCGAGGTTGAGCCACGGGCCCGCGTGGTTGCGGTAGATGAATGTGCCGAAGAAGGTGCTGTTGCTCGACGGCACAGACCAAAGAATGCGGTCCGCGCCGGAGAGTTGTTGCGCGAGGCCGACGATCGCGAGCAGGCATGCGTTCGCGACAAGTGCGATTGCGAGAGCTTGCAGCGCACGCCGCCGGCGCAGTCCGACCCACACTGCGCACGCGAGTGCCCACACCATCGCGAGCACGATGAGCGCGCGCCATTGGTTCGAGTTCTCGAACGGCGTCTGCATTCCCGCGGGCAGCCACGTCACATGGTCGATCGGCTCGAGCCACCACAGCGACTCGCTCGCGCGATAGACCCACGCGGGATTCAACGCTTGGATGCAGACGTAGCCGAGCACGGCGATTCCGGCCCAGAATCCAGGAAACCGAAGCAACCTCCGCCACGGCGACTCCGCCGAATCAGACTCGGGCAGGAGCGCGACGAACAGCGCGACGATAGCGAGAACCGCGCCGGTCATCTGGCTCCACACGTGCATCGCACCGATTGCCCACGGAAGGAAGGCGAGGCACGCAATCACAAGTGCGAGCACGGAGCGCTCGACTCGAGAGAGACCAGGTCGCGTCGGCCGTTCGCGAAAGAGCGCGACGGGATCCTGCGGTGACGGGCCGGGGGATGTAGGCGGGTTCACGGAGGGGATGTGCTATGGGGTAGCGCGGCTTATCCGAGGACGGGTCCAAACACCCGCGCCCGGAGGTCGCGGGCTACCTCGGAGTTCTAGGGCCTGCGCTTGCGCAGGGCCAATCCTAGAAACTCTTTAGATAGGGCATCCCGCGGTCGTCTTCGAACCCCAGCTTGTTGGGCGCGATCGAGGTGAGGCGGAGATTCAGCTCGCGATCGACGACATCGCCGATCCGGAAGACGCGATTGTTCATCAGTGCCTTCGGGTCGTCGGGTGACGGGCGGATGCCGTTCACGCGCAGCGCGTCGAGGTAGGCGAGAATCCGTGGATCCTGCTGTCGCAGACTGATGAGAGTCGCGGCGGGCGAAGTGCCGACCGGGCCATCGGGAATTGTGATGACGGTCGCAGGCAGTTCCTGCGGCGCGGCGGTCAGCGCGGCAGTGGTCGTCGAAGGAATGCTCACCGCGACTGTGGGCTGCTCGTCAACTTTCACCGCAACGGCAGGCGGCGGCTCGGATGCAGGCGCGGGCTGGGCCTGAACGGCAGGCGCGGTGGCAGCGGGAGTCGTGGTCGCGACCTCGGCGGGGGTCTCGGTCGCGGGCGCAACGGTCGTCGTAGATGGAGTGGCTTCAGTCGGCTGGGTTGTCGGCGCGCTCGCAACTGGCTGTGGCTCGGGTTGCGCAGCGACAGGTGCGGGAGTCGATGATGCGGGTGCCGTGGCTGTCGGCGCACTTTCGGTTGTCGTGGCGACTGTGTCCGCCGGTTTCGAGGGCGCGAACATCCTCCAGCCGAGGAAACCGACAACGACGATGGCGACGGCGACGACGATCGGCCAGGCCTTGAATCCCGACGACGTGGCTGCAGGTGCAGTGTGAGCGCTCGAAGGCGGCGGTGGCGCGGTGGGGGGCTGCTGTGCCGGCGGGTTTTCTCCCGAACGATCGCGTTGAGCTTTCTTGAGGGCGTCGTTGATGAGGCTCATTCGGGAGTGCTTGAGGGTTATTGTTGTCCGCTCAGTCCGTCAAGGTGGCGACTTCCTTGAGTGCGCGGCGGACGTCCCACCAGTTCACTTCGTCGGAGTCGCGTACGAATGCGGAGAGCAGCGATTTGTCGCAGAGATTGTTCACGATGCGCGGCACGCCCTTGCTGTGGCGGTAGATCGAGCGGAGCGCGTGCGGTGTGAAGCGCGGACGGCCGTTGGAGCCGGCAAGCGTGAGCCGGTGCTGCACGTAGTGCTCCATCTCGTGCCGCGAGAGCGCGTTGAGTTCGTAGTGCACGAGCACGCGCTGGCGGAGCTGGCGGAGGCGGTCCTGGCGGAGCTTGTCCTTGAACTCGGGCTGACCCATCAGGACGATTTGGAGAAGCTTCTGTTTGTCGGTCTCGAGATTCGAGAGAAGGCGCACCTGTTCGAGCACTTCGAACGTGAGGTTCTGGCACTCGTCGATGATGAGCACGATGTCCTTGCCGGCGTGGATGCGCTCGAGGAGCGCCTTGTTCACCTGCGAGACGAGTGCGTTCTGCGATCGGCCTTCGACGGTCTCGCCGAGCTCGAGTAGAATCGTCTCGAGCATCTCCGTCTCTGTGACGCGCGGATTAAGCACCAGAGCGGTCTCGTAGCGCGCGGGGTCGAGCTCGTTGAGAAACGCACGGCAAAGAGTCGTCTTGCCGCAACCCACTTCTCCGATGAGCACGATGAAACCCTTCCGCTCCTGAATTCCGTATTTCAGGTGCTGAAGCGCGTCCTGGTGCGCGGGGCTCAGGTACAGGAACTTCGGGTCCGGGGTGATGTTGAACGGCATCTCCCGAAATCCGTAGAACTCTTGATACATCGTGTTTGGCTGGGTCGCGGGCGACTGCCACGCGGACCGTGAAGCGTTAACGCGTGGCCGCCGCTCTGAAAAGGATTGATTTGCCCCGGGGAAGGTCCTTTATGGTGCGACTGCACGGCGGCAACGTGCTTTTCATCATTTCGTTACGCGGTTTCCCTGACATGTCCCTCGGGCGCCTACTCGCCACCTTCTATGCGGTCCTTTTCCTCGCTCTCAGCCTGTTTGCGGGGATCTCGTTCGTGCAGTCCTACCAGGAATTGACGAACCTCCGCGCGCAAGAGGCCGAGAGTCGCCGCCGGCTCGCCGATGCGGAAGAGCGTCTGAAGGAGCAGGAGCGCTACCTCGTCCAGCTTTCGAACGATCCCGAATTCGTGGAGAGCGTGATTCGCAAGAAACTCGGCTACGCGCATCCGTCGGAAGTCGTGTTTCGGTTTCAGGAGTAGTGGGCGTCTGGCATCGCGCCAGCGTCTTGGAGTGCGGCAGTCCTCTGCCGCTTTTTTGGGGAGTCCGCTGGCGTGCGTATCGAAAGCGGCACGCGAGTGCCGCATTCCAAGGCGCCTTCGGCGCGCGGAGTCGCCTGCGAGCGGGCTTCTACGTATGCGCCCCGCCCAATTTTCAGTTGCCCGTTTCCGCCACCGGCGTGTCTTCTTTAAGAACATGGACGCTTCCAGCCTGCGCGAACATTTCGCAAACAAGGGACAGGGCCACGTCTTCCAGTTTTGGGACCAACTCGACGTGGCAGCGCGTGAGCAGCTCGCCGCCGACGCGGCCGAGATCGACCTCGACGAAATCGCGCGGCTCACCGACACGCTGATCCGCGGACGGTCCTCAGGCACAGGCGATTTTTCGGGACTCGAGCCCGCGCCCTACACGTCGCTGCCAGCAAACGGCGGCGACGCATCCGCGTGGGAGAGCGCGCGCGCCGCGGGCGAGGAAGCGCTGAGCGCCGGACGCGTCGCGGCGTTTGTCGTCGCGGGCGGGCAGGGCACGCGCCTCGGCTACGATGGACCGAAGGGGACGTTTCCAGTGACGCCTGTCACCAAGAAGCCGCTCTTCCAAGTGTTCGCGGAGAAGATTCTCGCGGCGGGGCGTCGCTACGGAAAGCCGCTGCACTGGTTCATCATGACGAGCCACGCGAACCACGCGCAAACCGAGGCGTTCTTCGCGGACAACAAGTTCTTTGGACTCGACGCCGCGCGCGTGCACTTCTTCAAGCAGGGCCGGATGCCAGCGGTGGATTTCGAAGGGAAGATTCTGCTCGAGGCAAAGGACTTGATCGCGATGAGTCCCGACGGCCACGGCGGCTCGCTGCGCGCACTCGATCGCAGCGGTGCGCTCTCGCTCATGCGCTCCGAGGGCGTCGACACGCTCAGCTATTTCCAAGTCGACAATCCGCTTGTGCGCTGCGTCGACCCGGAGTTCATCGGCTTCCACCTCACGAGCGGCTCTGAGATGTCGAGCAAGATGGTGCCCAAGGTCGCGCCGGCTGAGAAGGTCGGTCACTTTTGCACGCGCGGCGGCCGGATCGAGGTCGTCGAATACAGCGACCTGCCGGTTGCGATGCAGGAACAGGTCGATCCGATCACCAGCCGGCTGCGCTTCATCGCGGGCAGCATCGCGATCCATGCAATCGACCGCGAATTCGCGTCACGACTCGGCGCCGGGGCGGGCGAACTGCCGTTTCACCGCGCGGATAAAAAGATCGTGTGTGTCGACGCCGCAGGAAACACCGTGAATCCAGCAAAGGCAAACGGCGTGAAGTTCGAGATGTTCGTCTTCGACGCGCTGCCTTTCGCGAAGAATCCGATCGTGCTTGAGACCGCGCGCGCAGATGACTTCAGTCCAGTGAAGAACGCCACCGGCGTCGACTCTGCCGATACCTGCCGCGCCGACCAACTCCGGCAGTTTGCTCGCTGGCTGCGCTCGTGCGGCGCAAACGTTCCTGTAGACTCGAGCGGACTGCCTCCCTTCGTTATCGAAGTCTCGCCACTCTTCGGCCACGACCTCCGCACTTTCAAAGAGAGCTGGTCGCAACAGAATCCCAAGCCTGCGATTGAGCCCGGGCTGGTGCTCGGCTGACGAATGGTTCAACCTCCAATCTGAGCATGGATACACCGCAGAAAATCGAAGCCGCAGGGAAGGCCGGCCAGTTGATGGAGTCGACCGTTGCGAACATCCGGACCTGGCTCGGCTCGGGCACGCTTGAGAGTTGGGCGGTCGCGAGCATCGAGGAACTCGTGGGCGCACAGGCGTGGCCTGAACTCAACGACCGCTTCTACCGCGACCTTGAGTTCGGCACCGGCGGCCTGCGCGGCCGCACGATCGGCCGCATCATCACCGAGGTGGAGAAAGGAAAAGGCGGACCGAACGGAGCGCCGGAGCACCCCGCGGTCGGCTCGAACGTGGTTAATGACTTCACGCTGCTCAGGGCGACGATTGGATTGTTTCGTTATTCCAGCGCGTATCTCAAATCTGCTGGTCGCACAGAGAAGCCGCGCATCGTGATCGCGCACGACGTGCGCCACTTCTCGCGTCACTTCTGCGAGCTTGCCGCATCGGCCTGGACCCGCCTCGGCGGCGAGGCTCTCATCTTCGACGGCCCGCGCTCGACGCCGCAGCTCAGTTTCTCGGTGCGCCACTTCAAGGCGACGTGCGGCGTCGTTATCACTGCGAGCCACAACCCGCCGCACGATAACGGATTCAAGGCCTACTTCGAAGATGGCGCGCAGGTGATCCCGCCACACGACAAGGGGATTGTTTCCGAGGTCGGTCGCGTGTCCCTCGCGGATGCAAGCAAGTTCCTCAAGGCCGACCTGAACGCAGTGCGCACACTCGGCAAGGATGCCGACGAATCCTATCTCGCCGTCGCCGCGCAGGCGGTGATCGATGAGGATCTGCTGCGATCGTCGGGCCTCTCCGTCGTATTCACAGGCATCCACGGCGTAGGAGCCGTGTCGGCGATGCCGTTGTTCGCGCGCGCAGGCGTGAAGGCGGTGGAGGTGCCCGAACAGGCGGGATTCGATCCGCGGTTCCCGACGGTGAAGTCGCCGAATCCGGAGAATGCCGAGGCGTTTTCGCTCGCGATTGCGCTCGCGGAAAAGCAGGGAGCCGATGTCGTCATGGCCACTGATCCCGATGGCGATCGCGTCGGCGTCGCCGTGCGCAACAAGGCGGGAAAACTCGAACTGCTCACGGGCAACCAGATCGGCGCCCTGCTCACCGATTATCGCGTCGGCAAATACAAGGAACTCGGCTGGATTCCAAGAGAGGGCACGCAGTCGGCGTGCATCATCAAGACATTCGTGACGACGCCGCTGCAGGACGCGGTCGGCCGCGAGCACGGCGTGAAGGTCATCAACACGCTCACGGGTTTCAAGTGGATCGCGGGCAAGATGGGTGGCTATGAGCGCAAGCTCGCCGCCGCGATGGGCCCGGGCTTCGACTACGACGCCACGCCGTTCCGCGAGCGCGCGGCGCTCCTGCAGAAGCACAGCACGTTCTACCTCTTCGGTTCCGAAGAGAGCTACGGCTACCTGCCGAACGATTCTGTGCGCGATAAGGACGGCAATTCCGCTTGCCTCATGTTCGCGGAGCTTTGCGCCTGGACGAAATCGCGCGGCAAGACGGTGCCCGAGTATCTCGGCGAGATCTACCTGCGCTGCGGCTTCTTCCTCGAGGGCGTGATCAACATCTACTACGAAGGCGCGACCGGCGCCGCGAAGATCAAGGCGATCCTCGATAGCTACCGCTCGAACCCGCCGAAAGCGTTTGGCGAAACCGAGGTCACGAAGTTTCAAGACTTCGGTCGTGAGAAGATCTACGACGCCGACAACGAGCTCATCCCCGCGCAAGATCTCTACCTCGTCACGCTCGCCAACGGCTACTCGTTCGCCGCGCGCGGCAGCGGCACCGAGCCGAAGATGAAGTTTTATCTCTTCGCATCCGAACCCGTGAAATCCGCAGTCGATCTGCCCGTCGCGAAGCAGAAGGCGCGCGACACACTCGACTCATTGCGCGCCCTCATCGAAGCCGACGCGCGCAAGCGGGCGGAAGGCTGAGTGGAGTAGCGCGGGTCTATTGACCCGCGTCGGCAGGTCAGAGACCTGCCCTACTCATCGCAGGCTACCTGGTGAGTTCTTGCTGGGGTAGCGTGCCTCTCGCCGAGAGGCACGTCCGGTCGTTGCGAGTTGACCGTCTTTCTTCGCTACACAACGCGCCTTTCGGCGAGGGTCGCGCTACCTTGAGTTCAGTGTCACAGCAGTAGCAATGCCGTCGCCTCGAAGTGACTCCCGAGCACAGCCCGCGAACTTAGTGCGGCACCACCGGGGCCGGATGATGACTAATCTATGGCATGTTCTTGAACTCCAAACCCGCCCGACTGCTGATCACACGCTTGGCACGTTCGTATGGATTTCTGGATCCGATAGGGCTCGTGGCGAAAATGCGGCGGTTTGCGCAGCCATCCGAGGTCGGGGAGCCGATCGAGTTGCTTCGCGCCGGCATGCTCTTCCACGCGCGCGGCCTTGTGAACACCCGGGCGATCCAGAACAACCTCGACTGGGTGTGGCCGTATTGGGTCGAGAAGCAGTTCAACCCGGCGGACGAGTCGTTCATTCCGCGCGCGTTCTCCTTCAGTCACATCAATCTCACGCATCGCAACTGGACGGCGGTTGGCCTGCCCGGCGTTGCCTGGTATCCAATTGTCGATCCGCGTGGTCTCGTGACTCCGGGCTACGACGGATGGTCCCTTGATTTCTGGTTCTTGCCGGACGAGGGTCCGGTGCTCGCACCCTCGAAGAGCGGCGAGTTCCAGCAGGCACTCAGACTGACGGACAACCTGTCGGTCGATTCGCTCGCCTCGTGGCCAACCGCCAGCATCGCAACCAGTGTCCGGCTCAACCTCGAGTCGGACGAGCCGGTTTGCTGCGTGAGCGTGCGGGCTCCCACGGGCCGTGGACTTGTCGCGGTCGTGCTGCGGCCCTACAATCCGGAAGGGATCAGCTTCGTGCACAAGATCGAGCTCGCTGAAAATCGGAAGGAGTGGGCGGTCGACGGCCGGCCCGCCGTTCAGTTCGATCGCGTGCCGGGGCGCCACGCGGTCTCTGTTTACCGCAAGGGCGACGTCTCGCACCGCCTTCACGAGGAGAGCCCGCTTTCCGAGGCGTCGTGCGACGTGGGACTCGCCAGTGCGGCCGCGCTGTTTCCGGCCGACGAGTTGCGCGAATCTCCGCTCGAGCTGCGGATTCCCATCTATGACGAACTCAACCCGGAGCGGCGGCCCAAGTGCACTGCGACGCAGACCTGGCGCGATGCGCAGGCGGATCTTGCGAAACTGCAGGTGGGCGATGTGCGGACACAGGCACTCTTCGACACTGCTGTTTCCACGCTGGTCTTGCTGACGCCGGACGATGTCTTTCCCGGGCCCGACACCTACAAGCGCTTTTGGTTTCGCGACGCCGCCTTCGTCCTCAATGCGCTGCTTTCACT
>DATKCJ010000306.1:0-4685 GCA_035513275.1 Opitutaceae bacterium | reverse complement strand
GTATCAAGAAGGCTGGCTCGCGCTGGACTCGGTCGGGACCAAAGGAAGACGGTCTCGACGCGTTCGACGCCGAGTTTTTCCACTGGCCAGGGCCATCCCGATCCCGGGAGATCACCCCCTAGGGCATGCGCTTGCGCAGGGCCATTCGTGGTCGCCGCAAGCGGCGACCCTACAAAGAGAGGGACAGCGCAACCGGCCCGCCGGTGGCGGTCGACCCAGAACGCCCAAACCACGAACAACCACTGCGCGTGACCGACCCACGCGATTGCCTCTGCACTCGGCGGCGGCGGGCCGAAAATGTTGCCCAAATGGATCACGACTAAAAACGCGACCAATCCCACAAGCGCCCACGTCCCGATCCGATCGACCGGACGGGTTGCGCGAAGATAAAGCCAGAGTCCGACAACGAAAATCGCCGACTCGAGCGCGACCGCGGCCGCCGGGTAGTTCCACAACCCGAGTCCGACGCGGATCGAATCGCCGGGCGCGAGCGGCAGGTCCGGCCGGTGGACAAGCAGATCGAGCACCCAATGGCTCAGCACCGCGATGCCGCATACCCAACCCCCCACCGGATATTTCCGGACGAGCCCATACACCAGACCGATGAGCAACGCCCATCCGGCGGCTCCGATCAGACTGTGCGTGATCGGATAGTGCACGAAGTCGAGCGGCACCATCCGCGTGATGCCCGGCACGATTTCAACACGTTCCGCGCCGGTGAGCAGCATGACTGGCCAGAGCAGATCGACGAACTGCGCCGAGAGAAACAACACTCCCAGCGAGACCCGCGGCGCCGCGGGCTTCAGAGCGAACGCTGCACCGAAATGGCCCAGGAACATTGAACGTCCTCGACGAACAGGCTCAGCTCATCCGGTTCGTGCATGGAGGATGCGGTCGGCCACAGCACCGGCGACCTGCTTGGCCGACCACGCTGGATGGCGGTCGCGAAATCCTGCGGCGAGGAGTTCGCGCATCGTCCCGCTCATCCGGATCGATTGTCGAAGCCGCTCCTGCGGAGTCATGGCGCGGATGATCGCGATCTGCCGCTGATTTGCGATCCGCACATGCTCGGATTGGGGGACGTCGGCCATAGACACAAACTACCTGTGCACCTGACGCGGGCAAGCGCGGGTTCGATTCCAGAAGCCCCGTTACTCGTCGCAGGCCCTGAACACCGCGGCCGCGTTCTGTCCGCCGAAGCCGAGGTTGTTGCTCAGGGCGACGGTCACCTTCGCATCGCGCGCGACGTTCGGCACGTAGTCGAGGTCGCAGTCCGGGTCGGGGTTCTCGAGATTGATCGTCGGCGGCAGCCTGCCGGTCCGGATCGCCATGATGCACGCCGCTGCCTCGACAGCGCCTGCGGCACCGAGGAGGTGGCCTGTCATCGACTTCGTAGAACTGATGGCAACCTTCCGCGCGTGGTCTCCGAAGACGCGCTTGATCGCGAGGGTCTCGAACTTGTCGTTGTAGGCAGTCGAAGTGCCGTGCGCGTTGATGTAGTCGACCGAGTCGAACGGCACTCCCGCATCGGTCACTGCGCGCCGCATCGCTGCGGACAGTCCCTTTCCCTCGGGATCGGGCTGCGTGATGTGAAACGCGTCGCACGTGGCGGAGTAGCCGGCAAACTCACAATAGATCCGCGCCCCGCGCGCCTTTGCGTGCTCTTCGGATTCGAGAACGAGAATTCCAGCGCCCTCGCCCATCACAAAGCCGTCGCGCTTCGCGTCGAACGGCCGCGAGGCCTTTTCGGGCGCATCGTTGGAGGTGCTCATCGCCTTCATCGCGCAGAAGCCCGCAAATCCAAGCGCGGTGATCGGCGCCTCGGAGCCGCCGGCGAGCATGATGTCGGCATCGCCGTATTGGATCGCACGCAACGCCTCGCCCATCGCGTGTGTGGCGGTCGCGCACGCACTCACGACGCAGAAGTTCGGACCGAGCGCGCCGTGCTCGATTGCGACGATGCCGCTGGCCATGTTGCCGATGAGCTGCGGAATCATGAACGGCGAAACCTTCCGTGGCCCCCGCTCGAAGAGAATTCGCGCCTGCGCCTCGAGCGACATGAGTCCGCCGATCCCTGAGCCAATGATTACTCCGAACTGCTCGTGATTGAGCTTCGTGGTGTCGAGCCCCGCGTCCTGAACGGCGAGTCGCGAGGCACCGACCGCAAAGTGCACGTAGCGATCGTTGCGACGGACGTCCTTCGCTTCCATGTAACGCGTCGCGTCGAAGTCCGTGATCTCGCCGCCGATCTGGCACGGGTAGTCGGAAACGTCGAACAGCGAGACACGCTTGATGCCGCTGCGGCCCGCGACGAGGCTCGCCCAGAACTCCTCGGCGGTGGAGCCGAGGGACGAGATGACGCCCAATCCGGTGACGACTACCTTACGCTTCGAGTTTGCCATGGTTCAGTGTGTGGACGGCTGAAACAAAAAGTCCCGACCTTGTGGCAGTCGGGACCTCGCACATTGGTCGAAGCGGCGGCTATTTCTTCGCGGCCTTCTGGTCGATGTAGGCGATCACGTCGCCGACGGTCTGCAGCTTCTCCGCTTCTGCCTCGGGGATCTCGCCGTTGATCTCATCCTTGAACTCCTCCTCGAAGGCCATGATGAGCTCGACGGTATCGAGAGAATCGGCACCGAGGTCGTCCAGGAACGATGCTTGGGGCGTGATCTGTTCCTCGTTAACGTTCAATTGGTTAACGATGATTTCCTTGACGCGCTGTTCAATGGTCTTGTCAGACATAAGTGGGAAAATGAGAAGGGTTTCTTGTTGGCATCACATAGCCATGCCGCCGTCAATGGCAAAAACCTGACCGGTGATGTAGCCTGCCTCCTCCGAGCACAGAAACGCAGTGAGCGCCGCTACCTCGGAGGCTTCGCCGAATCGTTTCAATGGGACGACCTCGAGCACTTTTCCTGACACCACGGGGTCGTTTACAAAGTCGGTCGTCATGTCGGTCTTGATGAACCCGGGCGCCACGGCGTTCACCGTAATGCTCCGGCCGCCGAACTCCTTCGCGAGCGACTTCGTGAGGCCGATCATGCCGGCTTTCGCCGCCGAGTAGTTCGCCTGCCCTGCGTTGCCCATGATTCCGCTGACCGAGGTGATGTTCACGATGCGGCCCCAGCGCTGGCGCGTCATCGGTCGGGCGAGCGCCTTCGTCCAGTGGAAACAACTGTCGAGATTTGTCCGGAGCACATCCGACCAGTCGGCCTCGGACATCCGGAAGAGCAGGCCGTCACGCGTGATGCCGGCATTGTTCACGAGGATGTCGACGACCGGAGTCTGCGCGAGGATCTCTTCGCAGGCCTTCGCGACTGCCGGGCCGTCCGACACGTCCACCGCCATCGCGCGCGCCGAGCCGCCCGAGGCGGTGATCGCCTCCGCCGCCGCGCCGCACGAGCCCGCGCTCTTGCTGACGCAGATCACGTGCACTCCCTCGCGCGCGAGGGCCTCGGCGATGGCCTTGCCGATGCCGCGACCGGCGCCGGTGACGACGGCCGTGCGCTTGGTGTAAGTGAGTGTCATCGAAGTGAAAAGGCTGTGGCGGCCGGACCGAGGTGTCCGCCGTGGGATGCGGAGACTCCCCTGATGCCACCGGGTGGGCAATCAATAAACATCGCGCATGTAGCGGCGGTCCTTCTTCAACTGTTTCACCCAGGCAACCGTCGCCGCCTCGTCCATTCGTCCGTGCTCGCGGGCGATCGCATGCAGTTCCACATCGACATCCTTCGCCATCCGCTTCGCGTCGCCGCAGACGTAGAAATACGCGCCCCTTTGCAACCACGCCCACAGTTCGGCGCCGGCCTCGTGCATGCGGTTCTGCACATAAATCTTGTGCGCTTGGTCCCGGCTGAATGCGAGGTCGAGCCGTGTGAGCAGGCCCTCGCGTTGAAATTCCTCCAACTCCTCGGCATAGAGGAAATCACTTGCCCGGCGCTGATCACCGAAGAAGAGCCAGTTGCGTCCGGTCGCTCGGGTAGCGCGCCGATCCTGCAAGAACGCCCTGAACGGTGCGATGCCCGTGCCCGGGCCGACCATGATGAGGTCCGCGTCGGCAGCCTTCGGCAGCCCGAAGTGCGAGTGCGACACAAACACCGGCACGGGAGTCTCGCCCGGCTGCACCCGGTCCGCGAGGAACGTGGTGCACACGCCGCCGCGCTGCCGGCCGTTGGTCTCGTAGCGCACGATCGCGACGGTGAGGTGAACTTCGTCGCCGTGCACGCGCGGCGACGAGGCGATCGAGTAGAGTCGCGGCATGAGCTTGCGCATCAGCGCGACCAGTTCCCGCGGCGAGACCGGCACGGACGGAAACTCGGCGAGCAGGTCGACAAACTCGTGGTTCTCCAGAAAGTGCTCGAGTTCGCCGGCCGCATTGTGTGCGAGCAGTCCCTCGAGCCTTGCGCGCTCCACGGGATCGATCGCCTTGGCCGCGAGAAACTCCACGGACTTTCGTGTCGGCTGCGAGAGCGACAACTTCGACGTAAGCGCCTCGCGCAGCGACGCCAGTTCGGTGCTCCGCGGGAGTTGCACCTTCTCCGAGCCGTCGGCCCGGAGTCGCGCGAGAATCTCCTCCACATCGGCCTCGCGATTCGTCGCGAAGATGCCGAGGGAGTCTCCGGGCGTGTAGTGCATACCGCCGCCCGAGATCGAGATGACGAAGTGCCGCGTCTCCTTTTGAGAGC
>DATKCJ010000305.1:0-8281 GCA_035513275.1 Opitutaceae bacterium | reverse complement strand
CGGGGTCGTCGATGACGGCGCAAGTGGCGTCGATGAGCTCGCCGAGGTTGTGCGGCGGGATGTTTGTCGCCATGCCGACGGCGATGCCGGTGGAGCCGTTGAGCAGGAGATTCGGAAGCGCGGCGGGGAGGACCGAGGGCTCGGTGGTCGACTCCTTGTAGTTGGCGATGAAGTCGACGGTGTCCTCGTCGATGTCGCGCAGGAGATCCTCGGCGGTCTGCGCGAGCCGGCACTCGGTGTAGCGGTAGGCGGCTGGGGGGTCGCCATCGACCGAGCCGAAGTTGCCCTGCGGCTCGATGAGCGGCGCGCGCATCACCCATGACTGCGCTAGGCGCACAAGGGTGTCGTAGACCGACGAGTCGCCGTGCGGGTGGTAGTTCTTGAGAACTTCGCCGACGACGCCGGCGCACTTGTCGAACGAGCGGTTGTGCAGCAGGCCCTCGCGCAACATCGCGTAGAGGATGCGGCGCTGGACGGGCTTGAGGCCGTCGCGCGCATCCGGCAGTGCGCGGGAGACGATGACCGACATCGAGTAATCGATGTAGGCGGTCTGCATGATCTCCGTGATGTTGACCGGAAAAACTCTGTCTTGGGAAGTGGACACGGGTGGAAAGTAGCGAGTAGCGGGTAGTGAGTAGCGAGTAGTCGGAGGGTCAGACTACGAGTTTCGCTCGAGGCTGTTGATGTAGCCTTGGAGGAGGCGCGAGACCTCTTCGAGGTCGGCTTGCAGAGTAGTGGTATCGCCGTAGCCGAGGTGGTTCGCGAGGATGAGTTGGTAGAGACACTCATCGGCTGATCCTTGAGCGATGTTGTAGAATCGGATCTTGTCGGGTTTGGTGCGTTTGCGGAATCCCTCGACGAAGTTCGAAGGAACGCTCATCGCGGCGCGCCTTAGTTGAGCGGTAATAACGAACAGTTCCTCCTTCGGAAACGACGCAGACACCCGCCAGATCGCCAGCGCGAAAGCATGCGCCTTCTGCCAGACGAGAACATCCCGAAACGATTTTGATGGGCCTTCCATGCTCGCTACTCGCTACACGCTGCTCGCTACTAAACGTCCAGGAACTGGACGTTTAGCGCGTTGTCCTCGATGAACTGGCGGCGCGGGGCGACTTCCTCGCCCATGAGAAGTGTGAAGAGCTCGTCGGCCTTTGCGGCGTCGTTGATGTTGACGCGCAGGAGGCGGCGGTTGGCGGGATCCATGGTGGTCTCGTAGAGCTGCTTGGGATTCATTTCGCCGAGACCCTTGTAGCGCTGGATCGTGAGGCCTCGGCGGCCGAGCGCGCGGATGTGCTCGAGAATGAGAAGCGGCGAGCTTAGCTCGATCCTGGCTTCATTCTTTTGGCCGGAGTTCTCGACGAGACGGTAGCGCGTCTCGGCGGTCGCGCTGAACTTTGTGATCTCGAGTCCTGTCGCGCTGATCACGTTGAGCAGCTTCGTCATCTCGGTGGATTCGAAGATCTCGTGGATCGTGATGCGCGGAGCGTCGGCGCGCGCGCGACCCGCGTTCTGCGCCGCTTCGATGTCGCTGCGATCGGAAAGATCTGCGTCGAGGCCGTAGTTCTTGATGAACTTTGCGCGCGCCTCGTCGTCGAATAGGAAAATATTATTCTCCTTGTTGCCGTCGCGGATCCGCGCGATGTAGCGCGGAAGCGCGTTTGTTGGTTTCACATGCTGGTCGAGGTATTCGGCGAGCGAGGCGCCGTGACGCGTCACTCCACCGCCGAGCTTTTCGAGTGCGGCGAGCGCCTCGACAATCTGGTCGATGCTCGCGGGCTCGAAGACATGCCCGTCGCGCAGGCGGGTGAGGACAACGTCCTCCGAGCCGAGCTCGAGGAGGATGCGGTTTAGCTTGTCGTCGTTGTCGACGTATTGCTCGCGCTTCTTGCGCTTGATCCTGTAGAGCGGCGGTTGGGCGATGTAGACGTAGCCGTTCTCGATGAGGCCGCGCATCTGCCGGTAGAGAAACGTGAGCAGGAGCGTGCGGATGTGGGAGCCGTCGACGTCCGCATCCGTCATGATCACGACCTTGTGGTAACGAGCCTTTGATGCGTCGAACGCGCCCTCGCCCTCGTGGTCGCCGATGCCGGTGCCAATCGCGGTGATGAGCGTGCGGATTTCCTCGTTGGCGAGGACCTTGTCGATGCGGGCTTTCTCAGAGTTGATGAGCTTCCCGCGAAGCGGGAGGATGGCCTGGTAGGACCGGTCACGTCCCTGTTTCGCGGAGCCGCCTGCGGAGTCGCCCTCGACGATGTAGAGCTCGGTGCTCTCGGGGTCGCGGTTGGAGCAATCGGCGAGTTTGCCGGGAAGGCCGCCGCCGGAGAGCGCTCCCTTGCGAACGGTCTCGCGGGCCTTGCGCGCTGCCTCTCGGGCGCGGGCGGCGTTGACGCATTTGTCGATCAGGCGGCGGGCGAGCGAGGGCTCCTTTTCGAAACTGAACTTCAGCTTCTCGCCGACGATCTTCTGCACGATGCCGTCGATCTCGGAGTTGGAAAGTTTGGTCTTGGTCTGGCCCTCGAAGCGCGGATCGGGCGTCTTCACGGAGATCACGGCCACGAGGCCTTCGCGCACGTCGTCGCCGGTGAGGGAGGGATCCTTGTCCTTGAGAAGGTTGTTCGCCTTCGCGAAATTGTTCACGACGCGCGTGAGCGCTGTGCGGAAGCCGGAGAGATGCGTGCCGCCCTCGATGTTGAAGATGGAGTTCGCGTAGCAATAGACCTGCTCGTTGTAGGTGTCGTTGTATTGCAGCGAGAAATCGACGACGGTCGCGGCCTTCTTGGGATCCTCGTTCGGGACCGAGTCCGAGAACGTGATCGGATCGGCCTGGAGGACATTCTTGTTCTTGTTGAGGAAGCGGACGAACTCCGTGATGCCGTCCTTGAAGAAGAACCGCTCGTTCTTGGTCGAGCGCTCGTCGTCGAGAAAGACCTCGGTGCCGGGATTGAGGAATGCGAGTTCGCGCAGGCGTCGCGCGAGGATGTCGTATTGAAACTCGGTCGTGGTCGTGAAGATTTCCGGATCGGGTTTGAAGGTGATCTTCGTGCCGGACTTTTTCGTCGAGCCGATGACAGCCAGTTTCGAGACGGTCTTACCCTGCTGGAAGCGCATGTGGTAAACCTGATTCTCGCGGCGCACCTCGGCCTCGAACCACTCGGAAACGGCGTTGACGCATTTCGCGCCCACACCGTGCAAGCCACCGGAAACCTGATACGCGCCCTTGCCGAACTTGCCGCCCGCGTGAAGATTCGTGAGCACGAGTTCGAGGGCGGGCATGTTGTAGACTGGATGCATGTCGACCGGGATGCCGCGACCGTTGTCCTCGACCGAACACGAGCCATCGAGGTGGATCGTCACGCGCACATGCGACGCAAATCCCGCGAGCGCCTCGTCGATCGAGTTGTCGACGACTTCGAACACGCAGTGGTGCAGCCCGCGCTCGGCGGTATCGCCGATATACATGTCGGGACGTTTTCGGACCCCTTCCAGGCCTTCGAGCTTCTGAATTTGAGAAGCGTTGTAGTCGGCGGCTGCGGCCTTCAGTTCGTCTGTTTGGTGGGGATCCTCTTGGTCGGGCATTGGGTCGTTTCTAAGGGGTTGAAAGTCTCGTAAATCATCCCCCTCGGCAACGGAAAAGTTCTCTTGTTTCAGGCAAAGTGTGCAGCGGAAAGGCTCGCCGCAAATGATTGGCATGAAATATCTTGCAGGAGCCCGAATCAGGGCGAGGCGAGCCCGCTTCGGGTGGTCTGAAGTGTGACCTTCCTAAGGTCATCGAGATTGGTGTTTTTCGAGCTAAGTCGGCGGATTTTTCGTCCCGAAAACTTCTGCGACGTGGGCATACAGCGTCGAATCGCGGGCGAGAGTTCCCCACGAAGAACTCAGGCTTGTGGACGAATCAGGCAGGCGCCGGCATGTCGTGACTTCGGCGAAGAATTCTTCGGTGTAAACCAACATGCGACGTTGACCGTCGCTGCGCGCGCCGACATTCACGCAAACATGCTGTCTCCATCGATCGAGAAGATTTTGATTCTGCAGGAGCGGGACATGCGCCGTGCGGTGCTCGAGTCGCAATTGAAGGCCGTGCCATCCGAAATCGCCTCGGTGCGTCGGAAGATCGAGGAGGAAAAAGCGGCAGCAGACTCAGCCAAGGCCGAGTGGAGGACTCTCGAGACGCGACGCAAGGGACTCGAAAACGAGGTCACCTCGGGTGAGGAGAAGATCGCGAAGTTCCGCTCGCAGCAGCTCATGGTGAAAAAGAACGACGAATATCAGGCGCTGGGCCATGAGATCGAGCACGCCCAGGCGGCGATCGAAAAGCTGGAGGACGAGGAGATCGGTATCATGCTCGAACTCGATGCAGCGAAAGGAAAGATCACGGCGGCAGAAGCGGTCGCCAAGGGAAACGTCGCAGGGCACGAGGCGCGGATCGCGCAATTGCAGGAGAGGGAGCGAAATCTGGCGACGGAACTGGAATCGGAGACAAAGCGCGTCGAGGACGCTCGATCGGGCGTGGAGCCGAGCGCCCAGACATCCTATGCCAGGCTTTCGAAGAACGCAGGGTTGCCGGTCTGCGTGCCGCTGAAGGAGCACAAGTGCGGCGGATGCCACCTGAAGGTTTCATCTGGAGTGGAATCCGATACGCGCGCAGGCGGCAGGCTGGCCTTTTGCGACAATTGCGGCCGGATTCTGTATTGGGAGATCGGGTGAGGTGACGTAGGCGTTCGCCTGCGTTCGGCGGAGTGAAAGTGAGATGGGCAGGTGACAGTGGTCAGGCGACAGGTGACAGCAGCCCGGCCGATCTCATGTCCCTTGTCCCCTGTCTCCCGTCTGCCGTGGACCTTGGTCTCCCGCCATTGCCCTTGCCGAAGTGTCGATTCCGCGTAACGTCACCCTGTTTCGCAGCCGAGCATTCGCTCCGTTCTTTGAACTACCGCCCAAGGTTTCGGCCAGGGGTGGGTCAAGGCACGGAGAGGAAAGTCCGGGCACCACAGGGCAGGATTCCCTTCGAAAGCGGGGGCGTCGCGGTTCAAGCCGCGGCGACGGACAGTGTCACAGAAAATACACCGCCACGCGGGCAACCGCGGGGTAAGGATGAAAAGGTGGGGTAAGAGCCCACCGCGCGCGCCGGCAACGGCCGCGGCACGAAAAACCCAATCCGGTGCAAGGCAAATAGGGGACGCGGCGGCCCGTCGAATCGTCCCGGGTATGCTGCATCCCGCGCAAGCGGGGCGCCTTCCGCAAGGCAGGCGAGAGAAATGAATGCAGGCTCCGGCAATGCCGGGGCCGGACAGAACCCGGCTTACAGGCGGCGAAATCACACGACGCCCCGGAGGGAAACCTCCGGGGCGTCGCCATTTTCATTAGGAATGTTCTGCGGCTCGAAAGTCGCCGCGAACTCGGGATCAGCCGCCGAAGTTATACCTGTCTGCTGCGGTCGAGAGTTCGGCCCAGCCGGAGACTGTGTAGGAGCTTGGATCCGTGATTTCTTGAAGATCCTCGTCAAAGAGGACCTTGTAACCGTTGCCGTTGACTCGCGTGGACCGACTCACGATTGCGCCCGCGAAATAGCCGGACGATCCACCGCCATTCATGACGGTGGCAGCATTCGGAGCATAGACTGCTGCTGAAAGACCTCCGTTGCCACCAATCGTGATGTTCTGCCTCGCGCCCGCAGCATATTCGGCTTCGGTAAGCGTGCCATAGACCTGAAGAGCCGCGGGCTTGTAAGGCGCATTGAACGATCCATTGCCGCTGATCGAGATGTCGCCTTTCACGTAGAGTTTTGCTTCGCCGGCGCCTGTGTATTCATTCAGGTAGGTGACGGAGCCAACTTTCTTTGACACCATGAGGTCTCCTTCGAGGACGACCAAGGCTCCGTTTCCGGCGACTGTGAAGTCTTGGGCGACATCAAACTCGACGGGTCCGATGATCAGAAGCGTTGTGCCATTCGGAATGCTAACGTCGGAATTGAGTTGGTAACGCTCGGTCGTCACTCCGTCTGGGTCGCCGACAACAATTAATCCTAGGATGTTTACCGCCGGGAGTGATGTGTAGACGACTGTCGAGCCATCTACCGCGGGGACTGTGACGTCCGGGAAGTCCTGCGTGAAATCGTAGGCGATACGGTTCGTGTCAATCAAGTTGGCGCCTTGCTGGTCAACACCGGGCTGCCCCGCGGCTGTGTCCGGGCCCATGATGGAACCTTGAATCGAGTCGATGAAATCGGCGGCTGCCGAGCTGTCTCCGGAAGGCGCGATGGCCACGTATCCGTTGATGTCGGCTGCGCTGCCAATCGACACATCGCCTATTTCCAAGGATGTGCTCGCTATGGTGATCTCGTGGCGAATGGAATCGGCGGTGACGCTGGAGGCATGCATTTCACCGGAGCTATAGCTGCCGAAGAAGCCACCAAAGAGGGCCGTTTCTTCCTTGTTTGTGATTCCGTCCCAACCGATACCGCCGTTGGAGAGTCTCACACGGATCTGCTTTGTTATCAGGGATCCGGTGGTCGAGACGACGACGCCCTCGGCGATGACTGTGGGATTTGATGAGTCAGCGTTCGTCACACGAATCTTGAAGAATCCTTTCGCGCCTTGAGAGTCCGTAAAGATTGGGGAGCCAACCGAGCCGATGTAGGTCCTCGTTGTGGAGTCGCCCGTCCAGGCGTTTGATGGCAAAGTCCAAGAGTTCTTCATGCACCAGACGGCATATTCAGCACCCGATTCAGCAAGATTGAACGCCGTATTCAGGTAGAACGTCCGCTGCGTGTGCTTCATCGATTGGGTCACGAGCGCGATGTAACCGCCTGCCATCGCTGCGAGCGACAGGCCGAGGATCATCGAGACGATGACGACTGAGCCGTTTCTGTTCTGCATCGTGGAAGCTTTCATCAATTGCGAAGGACGTAGCGCGCGGAAAGGACGCGTTTGGAGCTTTCGGCGTAGACACCGTTGGTCGGTGGGATTGTCGTCATCGTGAGCTGAATCTGGTGCGTTTCAGCAGGACTGAGCGCAGGATTCTGTATTTTGTTGAATCGATTGAAGGCGAATGCCTGCACGTCGTTCACCAGCACGCTGACGACGCCGTCCTCAGTCCTGCGGAAGGTCTTTGTGCCATTGTGCCATGCGTAGTTGACGCTTCTGTCCCCGCCACCGCTGACGCGAGGTACTGTGAGGGTGATCGTCGTGTCGCTGCCCCAGGCGACGGCCTTTGCCATGCGTACGTCGCGGGCGAACGTTTCGAGGCCGCGGTTCGCATCTCGCTCCATCTTCTCGTAGTGCCACAGGCGCATGGAACTCTTCAAGACGGCAATGTACGTGGACATCACGCCGCCAAGGATCAATCCGCTGAGTACGACCACGACCATGATCTCAACAAGGGTGAAACCCCGCCTTGGGCGAACGAATGGCACGGTGGTCGGTTTGAACGAGGCGCCTGCAGAGCACTCGGCGAAGGAAGGTTTATGAGCGGACACGGGTGACGTAGTAATCATTGAGTCCTCCCTCGGTGTAGTAAGTCTCGTAACGGCGCGTGTGGGTGCGGCCTGTGTAGGCTGTCCAGGAAACCTGCACGGTCACCCTCTTCATGTCGGGGTTGACCGATCCGTCGGCGTTTCTGACCAGGGCAACGGTGCGCGTGGCGGCAAATCGACTGGCGACCGCGTTGAACGCAGTTGGCAGGATAATGTCTGTTGTGCCTTCATCGGGCAGGTTGGCCCAGTTCTTGAGGCGGATGTCTTCGATTTCGCTTTGCAGGATCTGGCCCGCGAGGCCGGTGTTGCGCGAGACGTCGATCATCTCGAATCCAGTCTGGATGACGGTGAATGTGGAAATGAAGACAAGGACGAGGACCATGGCGCCCGCCATCACTTCGATGAGGGACATGCCGCGCTTCCTCCGTAGGCGGTGACTTGTTTGTGGGGACTTTAGGATCATGGTGGGAATCGATTTCGACCATGAGCCTAACAGCATGGAGGGAGAGAGAGTTAGAGCCGGTGTCGCGCATGAAGGCCCTGCCCGCTCAAGGCCCTTCGGCCCTGACGCCACTGGGGTGTTTCCACCGGACTCGGGCGAAGAATGACGACCGGCCGTCGCGCCGTTGTGGAGGGTCACATGGTTTTTACACGGACCAATTTCACTCCGCGGCGGAGCCAGAAACAAAAAAGGCCGCTCACGCGGCCTTTCGAAGTGTCGATGGGTAATAAAGATTATTACCAAATGTAGCCAGCGCGCTGCACTGGCGTAAGCAACTCGCGCCAGAGTGCGATCGTAAACTTGCCAGTTCC
>DATKCJ010000304.1:0-4552 GCA_035513275.1 Opitutaceae bacterium | reverse complement strand
GGGCGGGACCGCTGGGCCCGCCGAATCCCCAGCGCGGCGGGCCCAGCGGTCCCGCCCTACCTCCGGAAACTCGAAAGTGAGCCGTAAGTGGGATCCTTTGTTTTTCTCGCCGACAGTGGGCTCCACCCGCAACATCAAGGGCCGAAAAAACGCAGACATGATGAAGCCTCTGAACGTCAACCTCGACCTCGTCCGGAAATACAACCAGCCGGGGCCGCGCTACACCTCCTACCCGACTGCCCCGCAGTTCACGGAGGATTTTGACCGCGCGCGCCTCGCCCGCGAGATCGAGGAGAACAACCTCACCGACCGGCCCCTCTCGCTCTATTTCCATCTGCCGTTTTGCGAGACGCTGTGCTGGTTTTGCGGCTGCACCACGATCACGACGAAGGATCAGCTTCGCACCGCGCCCTATCTCGCCCACCTCGAGCGCGAGTTGGAGATCATGGCGGCACAGATCAACCCGCGCCGCCGCGTCACCCAGATGCACTTCGGCGGCGGCACGCCAAACTTCTTCTCGCCGGCCGAGATCCGCCGCATCGGCGCGATGATCGCGAAGCACTTCACCTTCGCGCCCGGCGCCGAGGTCGGCATCGAGTTCGACCCGCGCCGCCTCACCTACGAGCACGTGCTCGCTTTCCGCCAGCTCGGCGGCAACCGCGCCTCGCTCGGCATCCAGGATTTCAACCCCGCCGTCCAGGAGGCCGTGAACCGGATCCAGCCCGAGGAAGTCACCGCGCAGGCCATCGGTTGGATGCGCGACGCCGGCTTCGAGTCCATCAACGTCGATCTCATCTACGGCCTGCCGTTGCAGACCGTCGAGTCGTTCGCCGACACCATCCGCCGCTCGCTCGCCCTCTCTCCCGACCGCTACGCCGTGTTCAGTTACGCACACGTGCCATGGATGAAGGGCGGCCAGCGAGTCATCAAAGAGGCTGACCTTCCCGATCCCGATACGAAGCTCCAGATGCTCAAGGGCACGATCGAGTCGCTCACGCGCAGCGGCTACGCCTACATCGGCATGGACCACTTCGCGAAGGAGAACGACGAGCTCACGCGCGCGCAGCAAGCCGGCACGCTCCAGCGCAATTTCCAGGGCTACAGCACGCACGGCGGCGCCGACATCTACGCGTTCGGCATGTCCGCCATCTCGCAAACCGATCAGCACTACCGCCAGAACCACAAATCGCTGCCCGGTTACTACGGCCTCCTCGACAAGGGCGAGCTGCCGACCGCGAAGGCGTTTTTCCTTTCCGACGACGATCGCATCCGGCGCGACGTCATCATGCGCCTCATGTGCGACCACGCGCTCGACTTCGACGCCGCAGGCGCGCGCGTCGGCGTCGACTTCCGCACCTACTTCGCCTCCGAAATCGCGCGCCTCTCCGGCGCACCCGTCGACGACGGCCTCATCGAGCTCGACGCCAACGGCCTCCGCTGCACCGACGCCGGTCGCCTCCTCATCCGCAACCTCGCGATGCACTTCGATACCTACCTGAAGGCCGGTCAGCCGGCACGGTATTCGAAGACAGTGTAGCATGAATCCTCCGATTGTAGCCCTGCGCGTGAGCGCAGGGACAGAATCGAATCTTGTAGCCCTGCGCGGAAGCGCAGGGACGCACGGAGAACTCACGCAGATCCTGTCCCGCTCCTCCCAGCGGGCTACATCCGGATCCCGTAGCCCTGCGCGTGAGCGCGGGGACTTCTGCTTCGAACGCTTCCGACTCATTCAGTCCCGCTCCTCACGGAGCGGGCTACATCCAGTCCTCGTAGCCCTGCGCGTGAGCGCAGGGACTTCTGCCTGACCCTCCCATGACCCCCTCCCCCAAACGCATCGCCATCATCGGCGGCGGCATCGTCGGACTCACCGCCGCCCACGCGCTCGCCGCACGCGGCGTGTCCGTGAAGGTGTTTGAGGCCGGCAACGAAGTCGGCGGCGCGATCGCCACCGTGCGCGACGGCGAATGGCTCGTCGAGGGAGGGCCGAACACACTCCTTCTGCGCGACAACTCGTGCGACGCGCTCTTCACCGAGATCGGGCTCGACCCGTCGCTGATCCTCGCGAACCCAGAGGCCGAGCTGCGCTTCATCGTGCGCTACGGCAAGCCACAGGCGCTGCCCTCGAGTCTTTGGGGCGCGATCACGACTCCGATCTTCCGATTCGGCGGCAAGCTGCGCGTGCTCTTCGAGCCGCTCATTCCGCAGAACCGCACGAATCCCGACGAGATGCTCGACTCGTTCGCGCGCCGTCGCGTCGGCCAGGAATTTCTCGACTACGCGGTCAATCCCTTCATCGGCGGCGTTTACTCATGCTCGCCCGAGGAGCTTTGCGTGCGCCACGCGCTGCCGCGCCTATGGCGACTCGAGCAAAATCACGGCTCGCTCGTCGCCGGCACCATCGCGCTCATGCGCGCCAAGAAGAAGTCCGGCGTGAAAACAAAGTCGCGGCTGGTCTCGTTCAAGGAAGGCCTCGTCGAACTGCCGCGCGCCCTCGCACGCTCGCTCGGCGGCGCAGTGCGCACCGGCGCGCACGTCCACGCGATCTCGCGCGCCGACGGCTGGAAACTCCTCGGCGAAGAGCGGGGCGAGCATTTCGAGGAGACATTTTCCGACGTCCTCATCTGCACGACTGCAAGCGCGGCCGCGGACCTCGAAATCGCCGGCACGCAGCCGCTCGCCGGACTCGCGGCGATGCCCTACACAAACGTCACGAGCGTCGCACTCGGCTTCAACCGCGCCGACGTCGCCCATGCGCTCGACGGCTTCGGCATGCTCGTCCCCGCGAAGGAGGGCCACAAGATCCTCGGCACCCTCTTCAGCTCGACGCTCTTCCCCGGCCGCGCACCCGAAGGCAAGGTGTTGCTCACGACATTCGTCGGCGGCCGCCAGCCCGAGATCGCCGCGCTGCCCGACGACGAATTGCTCGCCACGATCCTCGGCGAGTTGAAGAACATCCTCGGCGTCCGCGGCGCGCCAGTCTACACGCGGATCACCCGCTGGCCCCGCGCGATCCCAAAATACGGCGCCGACTTCCCGCGCTACGTCGGCCTCATGGAGCAGTTCGAAAGGGACCATCCCGGCATCCAAATCGCCGGCCACATGCGCAACGGCATCTCGCTGCCGGACTGCATCAACGCCGGCCGCGTCGCCGCAGAGCGTGTGGTGGGAACGTAGCGCGGGTCTCTGACCCGCGAATGTAGGTTGCGCGCTTGTCGCGTTCTGCTGACCAGCAGAATGGCGCGGCAAGCGCGCCACCTACAAACTGCCTCGAGGTGAGCCAGCGTGCGGTCGTGTCGACCGCATCCTCTCAAAGGACGTTGAGAAACTCGTCGACTGACACTCCGGCTTGCCGAAGAACACCGGCCAGGGTTCCGGTTTTCACTTCCCGATGCAGAGGCACGACACAGCCGGTCGATCCCCGACGCATGATCACATGACTTCCCTTTTGTCGGACGCGGCTAAACCCAAGTCGTTCGAATGCCCTTACAATCTCAGCTCCAGAAATGTGCGGAAGCTTAGCCACGCTCGGCCACTTCGAACGTCGTCAACAGAGACTGCTTCGTCTTGGTAAGCGGAAACTCCTCAAGATACAGTTCCGTCGCCTCCCGGAGGTTCGCGAGGGCTTCCTCGACCGTTTCGCCCTGAGTAGTCGTGCCCGTTTCGGGATTGAGAGCAATGAAGCCACCCTCTTCGGCAGGTGTAAGCACGGCGTTGAGAGTCATGCGGACAACATGACGGGCACTGGGGAATCGTCAATCTGCCTTCCGCCGGCCCCTCAGGCGCGTCCCTGACCGCCGGCCACATGCGCAACGGCATCTCCCTCCCCGACTGCATCAACGCCAGCCGCACCGCCGCGGAGCGTGTGATGGGAACGTAGCGCGGCTCCCGCCGAGGCGGATCCGCGCATGTAGTCTGCCTTGAGGTGGGGCGCGTTGTCCCTAACGCGCCCTAATCGTGCGATCCCCAAAGCGCGTGTTGGGGACAACCCGCCCCACCTCGGAGGACTCAGTTTCCCTAGTCACAGCCGCCCGACTCCGCACCGCCTGAACTGTCATCCTTTCCCTGGTCCGTTGCCCTCAGGTGTCGGATCGGCCAATCTTTCTTCCCAGAGTTCATCATCAGCTAACCAACCTTCCAAGATACCCACTCTCTTTTCGAGCAAATCTCCGAGGTCTTTGACATTCGCCCCATCTCCAAACTTTACGTCGGGCGGCTGCTGACCGGCCTGCATGTATGGAATGTGGTCCCTCCATCTTCCTACCAAATTCCTTAGTGCCGCCCGCGGATGGCACTGGCCATCCTCCGAAACGTAATCTGTCGGACAGTCGCCGCTGAAAGCCCACCAACCAATCTTCCCTTTCTGCTCTTTCGACTCGACGCACCAAATGCCGAAATGAGGTGCAACCTCGAAGGCTGGCCAATTTCCCACCTGGGGCGACGCAATTCCTTCTTTCTGAAGATAGGAAATTATCTGTTCTCTTTGGGAGCGACTCCACGCTGCAAATTCCTCGTCGTTCATATGTCTTGCCAACGTTGAATGTGCCAATCGGCG
>DATKCJ010000303.1:0-16250 GCA_035513275.1 Opitutaceae bacterium | reverse complement strand
GCTCATCAGGCCCAATGTGACCAGGAATCTTCACATAGAAAAAGGTCTCTCCGAGTTCCTTTGCCGAGCACGCGAAGTGAAACATCACAGCCTCTCGCCCCACGTACGGATTCTCGCGTGCGTCATTCATCTTCAGCCCATCGTCACCGGTCAGACACGAGCGCGCGAGCGCTCGTTGTCTGGAGCGGGCTGGTTGGGCTCTGATCAGTCTTCGAATCTGGTGGAGAGACTGGCGCAGTATCCATTGGGGGCGCTGGCTGCTGATCCAAGCCATTCTCTTTGGGCTCATCGCCGGGTTGGTCTTCGGTGCCGCCGTGCCGCTCATACTGAGGTGGATTGATCCTCGATAAATAGGAACTCAACGAGGCACCCACAATCGCTCCAAGAATCGCAGCAAAAACAGCAGCAATGACAGAGAACTTCATCCAACGCACTTGCTCTACTATGAGCCGCCGCTGCCACTCATGGGCAGCGAGTATGCTGTGCGGACTGTCGCTTTCGTGCTCGAACTGCCATGCCGCGAGTTCCTTTGGCGACATGCGTGTAATCTTCACCGCGTCTATCTTTTCGAACTCGGAAAGGGCGCGACTCTTCGACCACTGCTGCGCCATCTGCTCAATTATACGTTCGTTGCTCATTTCGCCCAACAGTGTTATTCGCCCATACTCAGTGTGGCTTTGCCAGGGTTGGCTGATGCAGGGAGATGGCACAGCGGTGGTGCATCGGTTGAGAAGTATGCCTTGAGGCCAAGGACGTTGCAACATTCCTGATGTCGCGTTGGCCGGTGTCGGGCGGACGTCTCTTCCCTGCTAAAGCCATACTCGCAGTATGGCTTTAGCAGGCTTGATGCTGGCGACGGCGACCCCCCTGCCTGTGCCTTATGAGCCTCTTGAGACCAACCCGCGAATCATCCTTCTGGCCCGTAGTCGCCCGGTAGGTGGGTAGGCGAGGCCCGGGGAACGCGGTTCGAGGATCTGGGATGGGAGTTCGGGAGAAGGAGACGTCGGACGAGGCTCTTCTGCCTCGTTCTCATTCTCGTAATCTTAATCGTTCTCTCGATTCGGTGGTGTGGTGCGAAAGTTCGGGTCCGGAGAGAGAATGAGGACGACTACGAGAACGTTGCCCCGGCGCGCGGCGCGGCGGCGGTGGCAGGCGACAGCGCCTGCCCTCGGTCGATTGCGGGAATGAACAGACGGTCTTCGACGTTGACGTTGTCGTGATCGAAGGGCGCAATTTACACGCGTTCCGTGCCCGCCGGCCCATCCAACCCCAATGATGCTGCCATTCACAGAAGCCTCGTGCGCTGCCTCACTGCGAGTTGGGCGGGCTTGGTGTATATTCTCGCTTTGGTTCACCTTCGGTCAAACGACGATTCGAGCCACCCCCCGGAAACAGATGAAAACATTCACAATCACACGCTCACTCGTTCACTCCGTCCTCATCGCGACGTTCGCGCTTCCGTTGTTGCTCGTCGCCGCACCTGAGAGCGGCAAGCCCGCCTACACGCTTTTCATGGGCGCCGACCTTTTGCTGGAGCACGGCGACACGTTTCACCGTGTTGAGGACGTGTCGGGGAGTCGCTTCAAGATCACGCTGGAGGGGAAGGAGGTGTTTGTAATGACGGAGTTCGGCACCGCCCGCATGCGCATCGACAACGGCCTCAAGCTAGCGGGCACTCCGGTGGCTCTCGGCGATCTCAAGGCCGAGCGGGCTTACACGCCCGCCCGCGATCCGAACCGGAAGTTCAATCGTATGGCCGCGTCGTCAGCCGGAGCATCCGCCGCGGTGGACGTTTCCAATTTCCAAGCGAACATGGCCCAACAAAACCTCGGAGGCGTGATGGGCAACCCTTATTCCACGGCGGATCAGGTCGCGATCGCGCAGAGTGGTCTCGATGCCGCCAACAGGGCCCAGGAGAATGCCCAGCTCAGCATTGGCTCGGATCTGAACTCCGCGGCCAGTCACGCGCATACCCTGGCCTTGGAGCTTGCGGAGGAAAACTTCGATGCGATCGAGCTGAAGATGCAGGTGTCGTCGCCCGTGCCGCTCGACAATCCCTACGTTCTGATCATCGCGCGCATCCACGAGCGCGACGAAAAGCCCGGCGTGTTTCGCAGTTGGATATTCGCGAAGAAGCTCGATCCGATCGGGACCAGGCCGGAAAAGATCTACATCAATCAGGGAGGCCTTCCGATCGGCTATTCTCTCGAGGACTACCAAGTGCGGATCTACAACCACGGGCGCGAAATGCCCACGAGCCATTCCCCAAAGCGCGTGGATCTCACCCGTGACGAGGCCCTGCAGTTCATCGTGATCGAGCACCTCGCGGCCAACAAGGACGCCTCGGTGCCCGCGGCCCCCGTCTTCGGCGAGGCGCCAGCCGACCTGAAGACGCGAGTCGCAGCCGGCGATTTCACGCAGCCCTACTACGTGAAAGTCGACGCCACCGGGCACTCGCTGGGCACGTTCACCGACAAGGAATGCAAGCGCGCGGCCGCCGACCCCTACGTCGAGTCGGTCGTCTCCAGCGTGCTGTTCGCGCCCGCGCTTGAAAAGGGAGAGCCGGTCGAGGGAGTCGCCCGCGTCGAACTTGCAGCGCTCTTAAACTAAGCGCCAGGGCCCCTTCCTTCGCCGAGGCTTCCGAGGGCGCGCACGAATTGAGGATGTCGCTGCGCTCGGAACACGGATTGCTCAGAGGTCTTGGTCCTTTGGTCCCTTGGTCCCGTGGTCAGTGGTCCTGTGGTCTCTCGTCCACCCTCACTCTCACTTTCACTTTCACTCTCACTCGGCCCGAAGGGCCGCAATCGGATCCACCTTCACCGCGTCGCGCGCAGGGATGTAGCTGGCGAGGAGCGCGGAGCCGGCGAGGACGGCCATCGCGCTGACGAGGGCGATCGGATCGGCGGGACTGATATGAAAGAGGAGCGACGAGAGCGCCCTGCCCACGAGCAGCGAGAGGACAAGGCCGGCTGCGCATGCGACGGCGATCTGCCGTGCGCCTTGGGTCATGACGAGCGCGAGGATATCGCGCGGCCCGGCGCCGAGCGCGGAGCGGATTCCGATCTCACGCGTGCGGCGCGCGACGGCGTAGGCCTTCACGCTGTAAACGCCCATCACCGACAGCAGGAGCGCGACGGCGCCAAAAAGCCCAAACACCGCTGCGCCGAGCCGTGCGCTCCAGAGCGAGGCATCGCGATCGATGAAGTCGGCGAACGGCTCGTGGCGCAGCACGGGGAGGTTCGGATCGAGGCGCTGGAGTTCCGCACGCACGGAGCCGAGCGCGGCGGCGATCACATCCGGGCCGGCGCCCTCGAGACGCGTATGCAGGTAGGCCGCGCCCGCGTAGCCATGCACGAGCGGGACGAAGATCCGGAGCGTCGGCTCGACCTGGAGAAATTCGTGCCGGTGCTCACCGACAATGCCGACGACCTCGAGATCCGCGGCCTCGCCGCCTGCGGTCGACGATTCAATCGATACGCGCCGGCCGAGCGCGTCTTCGCCCGGGAAGAGTCTATGCGCGAGACTGGCGTCGAGGATCGCGACGCGCGGGGCGCCGGCGTCGCGGCTCTCGAGCTCGTTGAAGTCGCGTCCGCGGAGGACCGGCACGCCGAGGGCGTCGAAATACCCCGGCGTGATTCCCGCGAACAGCGCCTGCGGCCCGGGCGGCGCATCGGCCGGTGTGCCTGCGGCCTGCACGCGGCGGTTGATCTCACTGTTGTTCATCGGCGCCTGTGTGCTGAAGGCGGCGCGGGCAACGCCGGGAAATGAGTCAACGCGCTCGAGCACGGCGGCGAGGCTGCGCTGGGCGTCGGCCGGCGCCGTGTTGCGCAGGGTGAAGTCGAACTCGGTGAGCAGGCCGTCGTGCGCCTTGAAGCCGAGCGGAATGTCGCCGGCCTTGAGCGCGCCCCGCAGGAACAGGCTCGCGCTGAACAGAAGCACCATCGAGAGCGCGATCTGCGCCATGACGAGCATGTGCCGTCCCGCGAAGAAGCGGTTCCATCTCTCGGACGGACCCGCTGCCGCGCCGACCGACTTCAGGTCCGACACGACATCGAGCCGCGAGGCGCGCAGGGCCGGCGCGAGGCTGAACAGCAGCGTCGCGACAACGCAGGCGGCGAACGTGAAGCCCAGCACGGTGAAGTCGAGTTCCGGCTTGAGGGCGATCGAGACCGTGCCGATCCCCTGCAACGCGCCCGTGAGCGAGGCGATCAGCGCCTTGTTCGCCCAATCGCTGATGAACAACCCGAGGGCGCCGCCCGCGAGCGCTAGCACGAGGCCCTCGATCAGGAGTTGTTGAACGATCCGGCGTCGTCCGGCGCCGAGTGCGATGCGAAGCGCGATCTCCTTCGAACGCGCGGCGCCGCGCGCGAGGAGCATGTTCGCTAGGTTGAGGCTCGCGATGAGCAGCACGCATGCGGCCATGAACATGAGCGGTGCGGCGAGTAGCACCAGCGCGTCCTCGTCTTCAGGTCCCGACATAATCCCGAGACGGCCTGTCGGCGCTACCTGGAGTTCGCGCGCCCCGACCGAACCGGCCGGCTGAAGATCGGTGATCTGTTGCGCGAGCGCCGGAAGGCGCGGAGTGATTGCCTCGATCGACTCGCCCGGGAGCAGCCGCGCGACGACGAGGAGCGAGTGATTTTCGCGCACCGTCAGGTCGGACTGGCCGCCTGTCCGGCTGAACGCCGAGCCGATCTGCGAAAACATGCCGAGCGGAAGCCAGAGGTCGGGCGAGATGAGGACACCGCCTCCGTTGAAGTCCTCGCGGGTGACGCCGATGACGGTGCAGGCCTGGCCGTTCACCCAGAGGGTGCTGCCGACAAAGTCCGGCCGGCTTCCCATGCGTTGCCACGCGGCGTGGCTCGCGACAGCGACGGGCATGCCCGCATTCGGCCGGGACTCCTCGACGTTGAAGAACCGGCCTTGTGCGGGCTCCGTGCCGAAGAGGGAAAAGAAGCTTTCGGAGGTGAGATGCACGAGGCTGCGGCTCATCGCCTCGTCGCGACTCGCGCTGATTCCGGCCCGAGCCTTCGCGAGTGCGGCGACGTCGGAAAACACACCGCGCGCATCGCGCAACACCTCGTATTCGGCGAGGGAGAATCTCCGGAAGTCGCGATCAGCGCCCTGCCGGGCGTTGAAGACGCTGACGACTTTGCCGTTGTCCTCCGGCAGGGTTGGCCGAAGGAGCGCCGCGTTGACGAGGGAGAACACCGCGGAGTTTGCGCCGAGGGCGAGCGCTAGGGTGATCAACGCGGTGGCGGTGAAGCCCGGAGTCTTGGCGAGCAGGCGGATTGAGAAACGGAGGTCGGACAGCATGGCGGAGGAATGAGAGTGAAAGTGAGAGTGGAAAGTGTGAGGAATCGGAATTCGGAGATGGGAGATCGGAGATTGTGTCTTGGGATTTCGATTTTGGATTTTCGATTCTGGATTGGGACGGAATTGAGATTCAGCGGGCAGGGGGTCGATGTCTGGCGACTTTCACTTTCACCCTCACTTTCACTCGGCCCGAAGGGCCGTCATCGGGTTGACTCTCGTGGCGCGAAGCGCGGGCAACAGGCACGCTAGGGCGGCCACGGCGAGGAGGAGGGCGGCGTTGCCGGCGAAGGTCAGCGGGTCATGCGCGGTGACGCCGAACAGAAGGCTTTGCAGGAATCGTGTGAGCGCGAGCGCGCCGATGAGGCCGAGCACGATGCCGAGCGCGACAAGTTTAAGGCCACCGGCGAGAATGAGGCCGAGGACGTCGCTGCGCTGCGCGCCGATGGCCATGCGAATGCCGATCTCCTGTGTGCGTTGCGTGACAGAGTAAGCGATGACGCCGTAGAGGCCGATCGCTGCGAGGACGAGTGCGAGTGAGGAGAAGAATCCTAGAAGCTGCGTCATGAGTCGGCGCGGGGCGACTGCGTTGTCGATCAAGCGATCAAGCTCGTAATATTCGCCGTTGGGGAGACTCGGATCGTAGGCGACGAGTGCTGCGCGGATGTCGGCGATCAGTGAGGCGGGCGGGCGCGCGGAGCGGACAACCATTTCCATGGCGTTCCAGTCGCCGCCCTGCCGGAAGTTGAGATACATCTCGGGTCCGCCGCCTCGCTCGAGCGAGCCGTGGCGAACGTCCGCGACGATTCCAACGATCGTGGAGCCGCCCTCGCCGCCCACGCGAAGTTTCTGGCCGAGCGGATCGCGGCCGTCGAGAAACGCGACCTTGGCGAGGGTTTCGTTGATGACGAGGGCGCGTTCCGCCTTGTCGGTGTCGCGTTCGTCGAAGTAGCGGCCGGCGATGAGCGGAATCTTCATCGTCTGGAGGTAGCGCTGGTCGACGATGCGGGGGTAGGCGATCGGATACTTGCCCTCTGGATAGTCGATGCCGAGCGCACCGGCGCTCCATGTGCGGTTGCGGCTGAGTGGGAGGCAGTCGCTGAGCCCGACGGCATCGACGCCGGGGAGCGCGGCCACGCGTGCGACAAGGTTGTCGAGATAGGTATTCGCCTCGATGACGCTGTCGAAGCTGCGCGGCGGGTCGACCCGCCAGGCCATGGCGTGTTGCGGCGAGAAGCCGAGGTTCACCTGGAGGACGGCATTGAAGCTGCGCAAGAGAAGGCCGGCGCCGACGAGGAGGACGCAGGCGAGCGCGACCTCAGAAACGACGAGCGCGTTGCGAGCGATGGCGGAGGATCGGCCGGCTGTGCGCTGGTGCGAAGAGATCTGCGACGATTGCGCGCGTTGGTGGAGAGTGAGGTGAAACGCGGGCAGGAGCCCGCAGGCGAGGCCGGCGAGCGCGGTGAGGCCGGTCGTCACGGCGAGCGCGACCGGATCGACGGTGGCTTCCTGCAGAAGCGGCACGCCGAAAGTCTGAAGGCGGGCGAGGGCGGAGGTGGCCCAGATCGCGAACGGGACGCCCAAGAGCGCACCGAGGAATGCGAGGAGGAGACTTTCGCTGAGCGCCTGCTGGACGAGATGGCGGCGGCGGGCGCCGACAGCGATTCGGATCGCGAACTCCTGGCGGCGCACGTTGATGCGGGCAAGGAGGAGGTTGGAGAGGTTCACGCACGCAATCGCGAGGACGCAGGCGACCGCGGCGACGAGGAGCGTGAACGCGCCGCGGAAGCGGCCGCGAAGCGCGTCGTCGAGCGTGGAGACGATCGCGCCGAAGTTGCCACGATTCTGAATCGTCGTGGCGCGCAGTTGTTCGCTGATGAGGGTGAGCTCGGCCTGGGCCTGCTCGAGTGTCGCGCCAGGCTTGAGGCGGCCAATGCCGAACACGGTGTTGCCCCAGTTCGCCGTTTCCTGCGTGAGCGGAAACGGAACGATGATCTCGACCTCGTTGCCGGGCGTGAAGACGGCGTCGAAGTCGAAGCTGCGCGGGAGCACTCCGATGATGGTGGTCGGCGTGTTGTTGAGCGTTAGGACGCTTCCGACGACGGACGGGTCGCCGGCGAAACGGCGCTGCCAGAAACCGTAGCTGAGGATGACCGCACCGGGTCCCTGCCACCGGCATTCCTCGGCGGTGAAGTTGCGGCCGTGGAGAAGAGGAACGCCGAGCGTGTCGAGAAGGTTGTCGGAAATGCCTACGCTGCGGAGGCGCTCTGGTTCGCCGGCGCCGGAGAGCGTGTGGCGGCCGAAGTCGGAGAACGCAAAATACGCGGCGAGCGATTCGAAAGATTGGTTCTGCTCGCGCCAGCCATTGAAGACGTCGGCGCGCGTGGTGCGGCCGGACAAGCCGCCGCCGTAGACATTTTCGATCCAGACCAGGCGGCCGGGCTCGCGGAACGGCAGCGGCTTGAGGAGGACGGCGTTGACGATGCTGAACATCGCCGTGCACGTGCCGATACCGAGGGCGAGCGTGAGGATGGCAGTCGCGGCGAAGCCCGGGGTTTTGCGCAACGAACGAAGCGCGATGCGGAGGTCAGCGATCATGGCGGAAGGGGAAAGTGAAAGTGAGAATGGGGCGGAAATTGGGTCTCGGTTCTGGGGTCTCGGGTTTTTGGATTTTCGAATTTGGATTTTCGATCTTCGATTCAACGGAGAAACACGAATTCCACGAATTGGCACGAAGTGGTCCGTAGTCTTTTAGTCTCTTGGTCCCGTGGTCCCGTGGTCCTGTGGTCTGTGGTCCTGTGGTCCTGTGGTCTCTCTTCCACTCTCACTCCGCCCGCAGGGCCGCCATCGGGTCTGCCGTGGTCGCGCGGCGGGCGGGGAACAGCGCGGCAAGAAAGGCGACGATGAAGATGACCACGCTCGTGCCCAGAAGGATGCTGTAGCTCTGCGCGACGATCGGGCCGAGGCCCCGCCTCAGCGCCAGGCCGAGCACGAACGAGCCGACCGCGCCGAGGGCCAGCCCGACCAGCGTGAGCACCAGGCTCTGTTTCAGAACGATGCGCAGGATGTCGCGTCCCCGGGCGCCGAGGGCGAGGCGGACGCCGAATTCCGTCATGCGCTGGCTCACATTGTTGGCGACGATGCCGTAAAGCCCCACACTCGCCAGGCCGAGGCCGAGCAGCGCGAATGCGAGAAGGACTCCGTTGATGACAATCAGATTGTGGAGGAACAGCTCGCGCATGTCCTCCAGCGTCCAGACGAATCGCGCGGCGA
Organism: Opitutaceae bacterium; assembly: GCA_035513275.1. Taxonomy (GTDB): domain Bacteria; phylum Verrucomicrobiota; class Verrucomicrobiia; order Opitutales; family Opitutaceae; genus DATKCJ01. Next base: position 7,664 of record DATKCJ010000303.1, on the reverse strand, counting down.
GGTCGGGCGAGACATCGGCGACGGCGAGGCGCAGATCCTGGCCGAAACGCACGGGATTGGATCCACGGATCGCGATCTGGAAATAGGCCCAGGGAGTGTGCGTCAGGTTCGAGTAGAATTGAGAGCGTGTGGCGGGCTCCGAGAATTGGATCGCATCCTCTGCGTCGGCGACGACGCCGATGATCTCGCGCAGTGTCACGGAGCCGTCGGCACCGCGCGTCCCCAGGCGGTGGCCCACGGCGCTCTCCTCCGGCCAGACTTGGCGCGCCAGCGACTGGTTCACCACGATTTGATCCGGCGAGTCGGGAGACACATCGGGCGCGAAGGTCCGGCCCTCGATCACGCGGATGCCCAGCGTCCTGAAGTAACCGGAGGTGATGAGATAGTTCATCGCCTTCGGCAGATCCTTCACGGTGGAGTCTTGTCCCTCGATGAAGATGTCGATCGGCCCGCCACCCTGGCCGGTGGGGAGCCGGTTCGCCAGGGTCACTGCCTCGACGCCGGGGATCCGCTCCAGTCGCACCAGCAAGTCGTTGTAAAGGGTCCGGCGCTTTTCGACGGGATATTCCGCCTCCTCGATCTGGATGTTGGCGGTCAGGATCATCTCGCTGTCCCAGTCGGGTCGGAAGTTGATCGTGCGGTCCAGGCCACGGATCATCATCCCCGCGGCGGAGAGCAGCGTGAGCGAAAGCGCGACCTGCCCAACGACGAGTGTGCGGCGAACCCAGCCCTGGCCTTTGCCACCGGTCGAGCCGCGGGATTGTTGCTTGAGGGCTTCGTTGACATCGGTGCGTGAGGAAAGCCACGCGGGCACGAGTCCGAAACCCAAGCCGGCCAGGATGGAAATGAGCGCCGTGAACCCGAGCACCCGCGCGTCGATCGGGAGGTCCAGCGTCGAATTCAGGCCCAGCCTGATGTTGCGGCCGATGAGTTCGTTGCTCCAGTGCGCGACGAGCAGCCCAAGCCCGCCGCCCACGGCCGAGACGAGCAGCGACTCAACCAATTGCTGTCGCAGCAGGTCGGCGCGACTTGCGCCCAGCGCGGATCGGATGGCGAGTTCGCGGCTGCGCGCGACCGCACGGGCCATCTGAAGGTTGGCGAGATTGGCGCACGCGATCGCGAGGATCGCGGCGGCGAGGCCCAGCTGCAGAGAGATGATGGTCACGTTCGCCGCACCGCCGACGCGTCCGGCGAGCTGCAGCCGGAGCTGGTAACCTGTGGAATACTGCGTCGGATAATCCTTCAACCACCGGTCGGTGACCGGAGCCGTGACAGTCAGGGCCTGTGACATGGACACGTCCGGCGCCAGGCGCGCGAGGACGCCGAATTCGCGACGGTCCCGGCTGGTGACTTGTTGCTCGGAGGGGACGAGCGGCCGGAAGTAGCGGGTCTCGCCAAACATGAACATGGTGCCATACGCGTCCGGCAGCACGCCGATGATGGTGAACACGCGTCCATTGATCCGGACCGTCTGGCCGATGGCGTCGGTGCGCGCGGCGAACTTTTCCCGCCAGAAGCGCTCGGTCAGCAGCACGACCGTGTCGCGGCCCGCCACGCACTCCTCAGCCGTGAAAGTCCGCCCCAGCAGCGGCGGCGTTTCCAGCAGACGGAACAACTCGGCCTGTGCGGCGGTGCCCTGGATCTGTTCCGGGAGGGCACCCGGGAGCGTCACGGTCTCCAGTGTGCCCGAGCGGAGAGCCAAACTGGAGAACGCCCCGGCCGGGTGATCGCGGATTTCCTGCACCTCCTGCACGGAGAGGCCCAGGAACTCGGCCTGCGGCGTCTGGCCGTTGACGTTGACGATCGATTCGGGCCGCGGGAACGGCGCGGATGCGAACAGCAACGTTTTCATCAGCGAATACATTGACGAGTTCACGCCGATTCCCAGCGCGAGGGTGATCAGCGCGACCACCGTGAAGCCCGGGGATTTGAGGAGTGAGCGGATGGCGAATTTCATCTGAGTGAGAGTGAAAGTGGGACAGAAACTGGGTCTTGGGTCTGGGGTCTCGGGTCTAGGGCTGAGGATTTTCGATTTTGGAATTTCGATTCTCGATTGGGCGGAGTGGAATTCAGCGGGCTGAGGATTGGTGTCTTTCCACTTTCACTCTCACTTCCACTTTCACTCCGCGCGGAGCGCTTCGATCGGATTGATTCGCGTCGCGCGCCGCGCGGGCAGCCAGCACGCGAGCGCACCGACGGCGACGAGTGTTAGCGAGACGCCGAGAAACACGAAGGGATCGAAGCGGCCGACGTTGTAGAGCTGCGATTCGAGCACCGGCGCTGCGGCTGCGGCGCCGATCGCACCGATGACGACGCCGATGACGAGGAGCCGGAGCCCCTGTCCGAGCACGAGGCGCAGCAATCCTCCCCGGCCGGCGCCGAGCGCCATGCGGATGCCGAGCTCGCGCGTGCGCTGCGCGACGGAGTAGGCCATCACGCCGTAGAGTCCGATGCATGCGAGCAACAATGCAATGGCTGCGAAGAGCGAGAGCAGGGTGAGCATCATCCGGCGGAATGACATGCGCTCGCGGAAGAGATCATCGAGCGTGCGAAGGTCCGAGATCGGCTGGTCGGGATTCACATTCTGAACGGCCTGCCGCACCTGCGAGGCGAGCGAGGCCGGCGGCAGATCCGTGCGCACGACGTAGTGCGTGCTCCACGGAAAATGCACCTGCGCCAGGTAGACCTGCATCGGCGGCGGCGCCGCGGGGTTGAAGCGGCGCACGTCGCCGACGACACCGACGATCTCCCAGTCGTTTCCCTTGAAATGAATCCGGCCGCCGAGCGGATCCTCACCGTCGGGGAAGAAGCGCGCGACGAGGGCTTCGTTCACGAGCATGACCTTGGGCGCGTCGGCGCGATTGTCGGCGGCAGTGAGATTGCGGCCGCGGCGGAGCGGGATGCCCATCGCCTTGAAAAATCCGGGCGAGACTCCGTCGAATCCCGCGGTGATGTTCGCATCGGTCACGGGCTGGTCGGAGCGGTGGATCGAGTCGCCGTAGTAGTTGCGGCCGTTGAGAGGCATTGCGGAGATCATGCCGGCGGCTTTGACGCCGGGGATCTGTTCGAGCTCGGCGAGGATGCGGTCAGTGAACTGCGTCCGCTTTTCGATCGTCTGCGCGGTGTCGCCCGACTGCGCGATGCGGAAGGCGAGCGCGCCGTGGCGCTCGAAGCCGACGGACTCGCCGGCCACGTTGGCGAAGCTGCGCATCAGCAGCCCTGCAATGACGAGCAACACGACCGTGAGGCCGGTCTCGGCGACGATCAGGACGCCCTGAAGATGCTTGCGCGAGCCCGAGGTGCCGCTTCGGCCGCCTTCCTTGATCGCGCCGAACATGTCAGCCCGCAGCGCGCGCCACGCGGGCAGCGCGCCGAACAACACTCCGGTGAGCACCGAGGCGCCGAGCGCAAACGCGAGCACGCGGCCGTCGACGCCGAACTCGATGCGCTCGAATCTGTTGACCCCTGCGAACGTCGTGAGCGGATCAATCGCCAGCGTGGCGACGAAAATTCCCGCCGCACCGCCGATCACCGCGAGCACGAGGCTCTCTGTGAGAAGCTGGCGGAAGAGCCGGCCCTTGGAGGCGCCGAGCGTCGCGCGCAGCGCGATCTCCGCGGAGCGCGAGGTGTTTCGCGCGAGAAGAAGATTCGCGATGTTCGCGCAGGCGATAAGCAAGACGACGGCGACCGAGCCCATCAGCAAGCCGAGCGACTGGCGCGCGCCGCCGAACATCCGCTCCTGCAGGCCGCCGACGGCGACGGTCCATGCCTTCTTGCGCTCGGGATAGAACTCGTTGTTGCGCTGCTTGACGGTTGTGAGCTGGGTCGCGGCGGCCTCCGGCGTGGAGCCGGGCTTGAGGCGCGCGAGCGTGGTGGTGACGTAGGTGTAGTTGCGGTCCTGCTTGTGCTGGGCGGAGAGCATCCCCGTGGGCGCGAGGAACTCGACGCCGGGGAAGATCAGTGCATCGGGCTCGAGGACGCCGATGACTTCGTAGCCATCGCCGTCGAACTGGATGAATTCGCCCACCGCGTTTGGATCGCTACCGAGGTGTTCCCTCCAGAACGCGTCGCTCGCGATGATGACGCGGTGGTTCGCACCCGCGGCGTCGTCGTCGGGAAGGAAGTCGCGACCGAGCACCGGGCGCAGGCCGAAGAGGGAAAGAAACTGCGGCGTGACCTCCCAGCCTTGGATCTGCTCAGGCTCGCCGCGTCCGGTGAGGTTGTGGCTGACCGGGTGGAATGCGGCCATCAGATCGAAGTGCTCGTTGTTCTCCTGCCACTCGAGGAATGTGCCGCCGCACGAACCGCCGAGCGCGCCGGGGGCTGCCTGCTCGTCGATCTGCATCAGTCGCGCCGACTCGGGATACGGCAGAGGACTCAGTAACAAGCCGGACACGACGCTGAAGATCGCGGTGCAGCCCCCGATGCCGATCGCGAGCGTAAGCACCGCGACGGCGGTGAAGCCGGGCGACTTTCTCAACTGGCGGATGGCGTAGCGGAGGTCGTTCATCGAAGTGAAAGTGAGAGTGAGAGGGGAGAGTGGGGCGGAAATTGGGTCTGGGGCTTGGGCCGGGATTTTCGATTTTGGTTTTTCGATTCTCGATTGTTAGGAAGGCTGACTCGTTCCCGTGGATTACGCGGATGGCCGCGGATTCTGAGGCCCTTGGTCAGTGGTCTTGTGGTCTCCCGTTCACTTTCACTTTCACTCGGCCCTTAGTGCTACCATCGGATTCACCTTCGTTGCGCGGCGGGCGGGCAGGTAGGTGGCGATGAGCGCGACGAGCACGAGTGCCGACGTCGTGAGGCCGAGCGTCACGTAGTCGAGCTGCATCGAGCCGTTGTTGAATACGGCGCCCATGATGAGGTTCATCATGATCGAGCCGAGCAGGCCGACGCCGGCGCCGATGAGTGCGAGGCGGAAGCCCGTGCCGATGATCAATGAAAGGATGTCCCGCAACTGCGCGCCGAGCGCCATGCGAACGCCGATCTCCTGTGTGCGCTGCGTCACCAGGTGCATGATCACGCCGTAGAGCCCGATCGCAGCGAGGAAGAGCCCGAGCGTGCTGAACCCGCCGAATATCTTCGTGATGAGCGTCATTCCGCGCGTGCCGATCTTTGCAAGCTCCTCGACGGTGTTGAGCATCTGCACCGGAACGTTCGGATCCATTTCGTTGATCGTGCGGCGCAGCGTCTCGGTCATCCCGGGCTGGTCGGATCGCACGAGCACGGTCGCATAGTTCCATGGCTCCTGAGAATAAGGCAGAAGCACCTGGAACGGCGTCTTCTGCGGCGCGGGATTTCCTGCCATGCCAAGGTCGGCGAACACGCCGACGATCTCGGCGGACACACGTGTCTCACCCGCGCCAGAGACGAGCGAGTGGCCCACCGCATCGCCATCGGGAAACAGCGAGCGCGCGAACGACTCGTTGATCAACACGACGGGCGGTGCGCCGGACTTGTCGCGCGCGTCGAACTGCCGCCCGGAGACGAGGCGTGCCTGGAGCGTCTCGAGATAAGTGGGTGTCACTCCGGCAATCGTCGCGACCGGCTCGCGGCCGGGCTCCGGTGGCGGACGGCCCTCAACGACGAATGTGCGCTCGACGAAGAACATGAACAACGGCGCGGTCCAGCCGACGCCGACGTTCTCGACGCCGGGCAGGGAGCGCAGCCGCTCGTCGAGCCGGGTGTAGAAATCAACTGTCTGCTCGGTCGTGGAGTAGCGGCCTTCCGGCAGGTTGAGGATTCCATGCGCGAGACCCGTGGTCTTCCAGCCCACCTCGCGGTCGAAGAGCGTCTCCATGCCGCGGATGAAGAAGCCCGTGCAGCTCAACAACACGAGCGCCGCCGAGAACTGGAGCACGATCAGCGAGTTTCTCAGCCAGTGTTGCGAGCGATCGCCGGTCGCGCCACGCGTGCCGGTCTTGAGCGCGTCGTTGACGCGCACACGCGACGACAGCCACGCGGGCACGAGCCCGAAGCCGACGCCCGTGACGAGCGAGACCGTAAACGCAAACAGCAGCACGGGCCAGTCGACGCGAAACTCGAGGTTGATAGGGAGATTCGCGGACATGGTCTTGGAGATCCAGTCGTTGCCCCACACGGCGACGAGCACGCCGCAAACGCCACCGAGCAACGCGAGCAACAAGCCCTCGAAGAGGAGCGGCCGCAGGAGCCGTGCGCGCGATGCGCCCAGTGCGGCGCGGATCGCGAACTCGCGTGAACGCGCGACGGCGCGTGCGAGTTGAAGGTTGGCGAGGTTGCCGCAAACGATAAGGAGCACGAAGCCCGCGAGAAGCTGGAGGAAGAACGTGCCGATGGCTGCTCCCTGCGGCACTGTCGTGGACTGCAGCGTCGCGGCGCGGAGACCGTCTTCGCTTTGGGACCGGATGCGATTCGGGGCGAGCTGGGTGGAGACAGTGGTGAGGCGGGCGTTGAGCTGCTCGAGCGTGATCCCTTTGTCGTAACGGCCAATCAAGGTGAGCCCGGTGTCGCTTTGGTCGGTCTTCTCCTTCGCGTTCAGGCCAAGCGGACGGAATGCGTCCCCCGGTCCCCAGAGGAGGACCGAGGAAAATTCCGCCGGCATCACGCCGACGACCGTCGTGGCCTCGCCGTCGAGGGACACTGTCTTGCCGACGATCGCCGGGTCGCCGCCGAACAGCGAGATCCAGGCGGCATTGCTCAAGATCACGACGTGGTTGCCCGCATCATCCTCGTCGGGAGTGAACGCGCGGCCGAGTTCAGGCTGCATCCCGAGCACCGACAAGAAGTCAGCCGAGACGCGCAATCCGCTCAGGCTTTCGGGGCTGCGGCCCGGTTGCGTGAGTGTGTAGCCCCATTGGCGAAATGCCGTGAGCTTCATGAAGTCCGCGGTCTCGCGCTTCAGGTCGAGGAACGACGGGGCGCTGTGGCTCGCCGCCTGATCCTGCGCCGTCGTGCGATAGACTCGCACGAGTTGGTCCTTTTGAGGATACGGGAGCGGCCGGAGAACCAGCTCGTTCACGAGGCTGAACATCGTCGTGTTCAGGCCGATGCCCAGCGCGAGGGCGATGGCGGCGATTGCGGTGAATCCGGGCGACTTGGCGAGCTGCCGGAATGCGAATCGGAGATCGTTCATGGGAGGAAAGGGAGAGTGGAGAGTGAAAGTGAGAGTGGGACGGAAGTTGGGTCTGGGGTCTCGGGTCTAGGGGAGAGGGTTTTCGACTTTGGATTCTCGATTGGGACGGAGTGGAATTCAGCGGGCTGAGGATTGTTGTCTTTCCACTTTCACTCTCACTTTCACTTTCACTCGGCGCGAAGCGCCGCGAGGGGATCAACTTTGCTGGCACGGCGGGCTGGCAGCCAGCAGGCGATGAGGCCCACGAGGAGCAGGATCGCCGTGATGATCGCAAAGACTGCCGGGACGTTGATGGAGGGGGCCTGCGACCAGCGGCTGAGGATGAAGTAAAGGCCGATGGAACCGATGATGCCGATCGCGGCGCCGTAAGAGATGAGGCGCAGGCCGGAGCTCAGAATCAGCCAGGTGATATCACGCCGCTGCGCGCCGAGCGCCATGCGGATGCCGATTTCCGGAGTGCGTTGCGCGACCAGTCGCGCGATCACGCCGTAGAGGCCGAGTGCCGCGAGAAAGAGACCAAGCGCCGCAAAGCAAATCAGGACCGTCTTGA
>DATKCJ010000302.1:0-2140 GCA_035513275.1 Opitutaceae bacterium | reverse complement strand
CACCCCGAGTCACTTGACATCCTATCCGTGACCTGTCAGCTCCGAGGTGCACAATGAGGGCGTGTCCTGAGTTAGATCGCGCAGACGTTCAACGGGCCGACACACCGAATGTAGTTCGGCTGGTGCCGTTGCAAGCATCGGTGGCGCACACCGACTCGCTCGCGTTGCAGGAATTCTTGTTTGGATTTCAGGATTGACGCGATATGCCACCAGGTTTTCCCGCGGGAAACTGTTCTGTTCAACCGCTTTCGCAAGCCAAGAATTGCACCCCATTCGCCAGCGATTGGGAGGGGGAGTTGAAGCCACGTTTCGCGGAGACTATTTCCCTTCGGGCGTGTCTCAAGCGAGATGCTTCGAGTCCGTCGGCTGCACGATGTTGTTGTCCGGTTTTGGCTTGGCCTGCCTCAGGGCTTCCTCCAGTGCCGTCCGCACATCCTCGTCACTGACGTTCTTGCGGCGGAACGTGAGAAGGACCGTGGCCTGCGACGTCGTGAGGCGGATGCGGTGGACCGGCGCGCCTCGCTTCCGGGCACCGCTGGCGGTCGGCCGCTTCACTGCGGCGATCTTGTCCGTGTCCTCGGCGGTCAGGCCGTCGGTGGCGATGCGTTCCACGAGGGCATGCTGCTCGGCCTGCGGAACTCGGCTCACGGCATAGAGATGGCGGCGCGTGAGCACGCGACCTGCGTTGCTCCGCGCAAGCTGCTGAGCCACCGGCGAGAGATCGAGCAGGGCGAGCAACTTCGAAATCTCACTCTCCGATTTACCGGTGAGTTTCGCGAGCGCAATCTGCGTGTAGCCGAGCGTGTCGCGCAGCCGGCCGAGTGTGTCGGCGATCTCAAACGGATGCAGGTCGGCGCGTTGCCAGTTCTCGATGAGCTGCTGGACGAGAATCTTTTGCTCCTGGGGCTCCTGTATCCAACAAGGAATTTCAGCAAGCCCCGCGGCAACGGCGGCGTGGTATCGGCGCTCGCCGCTGATGATCTGGAAGGTCTCCGATCCGGACAGACGCCGAACGGCGATGGCTTGCAGGATGCCGTGCTCCTTTACCGACGCAGTGAGCTCGCGATGGGCGTCGGTTTCGAGGTTCTTGCGGGGCTGGTTGGGATCCGGCCGGATGCGGTTGACCGCGATAAAGAATGCGCCCTTGAGACGGCGCATACCTTCGAGCGACCTGTCGCTGGCCGTGCCTTCATCCAGCGGCAGTGACGGCCGGACGCTGAACGCCCGGTCGGCGGCGCGTTCCGCCGCCTGTGACGTGCCCTTCGGCACGGTGCCGGAATTCGTCGAAGAATGCCCGAGCGATTGCGGCTTCTTCGCTGCGCGGGGCGTGGAGGCTGATGGGGACGCGGTCGGTGACACTCTTCTCAAATTGTGCCAGATCAGGGATGACGGTGTCAAAGGCGAGTGCTCCGAAGTGCTCGCGCAATCGCCTCAGATAACTCTGCTGATACGATCGCGCCCGCTTGAAACGCGACACGAGATAGCCGAGCAGCCGAAGCGGGGGATTGAACCGCTGCTGCACATACTCGACGGCCGCAGTGACCTGCATGATGCCCTGCGCGCCCCAGTCCGCCGCTTCCATCGGGATAATGACGCCGTCACTGGCGCAGAGTGAGGCGAAGCTCACCAGAGAGAGGCGTGGCGGGCAGTCGATCAGCACGTAGTCGTAGAGCGGGCGCAGCTCGCGGATTGCCTCGACGAGCGACAGGTGGAGATCCGCTCGCTCCCACTCCCGCTGGTCCGCGAGATCAAACCGAGCGAGGGCCGAACTCGAAGGGAGAACGTCGATGTGCGGATAGCGGGTGCGGCGAACGAGGAGCTGCGGATTTTGCTCCGCGCCGGGATGGAAGAGCCGCTCCACACCGGGCACGGTCTGCGCCGGTTCGAGGAACGAGCTCGTGAAATTGGCCTGTGTGTCGGTGTCGATCACCAGCACCTTGAGCCCGCGCTCCTGACATACGGAGGCGAGCAGCCAAGTGGTATGCGTCTTACCGACGCCGCCCTTGAGGTTGATGATCGTAATGGCCGTGGCGTGGCGGGTTTTGGCGTCAGGCATGCGCGGTCAGGGTAACAGCCGCACAGCCGCGACGTCCAGAAGCGCGAAACATCTTGCCTCTTGACGACGCGACGGACTCAAACT
>DATKCJ010000301.1:0-2822 GCA_035513275.1 Opitutaceae bacterium | reverse complement strand
CTCGCAAAAGTCCGTGACGATCGGTTGCGACAGCTCGAGACGAGCCGCCAGTCGTACCTCGTCACTGCTCTGGCGATATCGGTCTTCGATGTCGAACAGCTTACGGAAGTACGCCAATGCAATGGTTGTTTGTTTTGTCTTGCCGAGATGATGGCACGCTTCGAACTTGCGGCGGCTGTGCACCCAGCAACTCGTCTTGAAGACACTCGGCCACAACTCGCCGATGCGCTCGTAGGCGATATACGCATCGGCGGTCAGGTAACCTTGGAAGCCCGTCAGCATCGTCTCCGCGCGGATGCTGCGGCGATCTGACGAATAGAAGAAACAGTCGTAAGGATGATCCTTATCGCCGACGCCAGCCCACAGATACCCTTTGAGCGTCCGTCCCGGGCCACCCAGCTCCATCACCGGAGTTTCATCCATCCCCAGGACCGCGGATTGCCGAGCCCGCTACAACATCAAATCGACCAACGGTGTCACGCCCTGGCCGAGACCTCGCATCCACCGCCACTGCGTGCTGCGGTCGATGCGGAATCCGCTTCTTCCCAGGATGTCCTCCAGGCGGTAGTACGGCAGGTGATCGGCGAAGCGACTGACGGTCAGGTACGCCCAGAGACTCGGACCGGCGAACGATTGGATCAACGGAACGGGGCGTTTCGCGGCGACCATCGTCGTCGTCTCGTTGGGCCGATCGAGGGCGATGACCTCCTGGAACTGCTCGACCACCCTGAGTTGCATGGGCGTCATTTCGAGCGTTTCGCCGACCTTCTTGAAGAACCGGCGAGCGTCCGGGTTGTCGCGCATCTCCTCCGGGATGTCTTCCGGATTCAGAAAATGTTTCTGCTCTTCACGCGGCAGGAACTCGGGGAAGACACGCGCCTGACGTCCCTTGCTGGTTCGCTTCTTTTTCTTCTGGGGTTGCTCGTCCTCGTCGTCCGGTTCCGGTGAGTCCGACGTGGGATCAAACAGGAGGGTCTGCGCCGGATCATCCGTGAATCGCTCCCGGCGGCAACCGAACAAGGATCGCTTGAGCAGCGCGTTGTCGGCGGCCAGATTTTCGATCGTCTGCTGTTGGTCGGTGATCGTCTCTTGGTACTTGGCCAACAATGCTTCGAGATGCGCGATTTGTTCCGTGGCGTCTTGTGCTTCGTCCGCTTTCCCTTGCAGCTTGGCGAGCTGCTCGGTTGCCGCCTGCAACTCCGCTTGAAGTTGCGCGATCAAGGCGTGGCAACTCTGGAGATCGTCGGGCAGTTCGGAACGAAGTGAAGTCATCGGGCGTGTTTCGTCGATGGGTGGCAGTCGATTGAGCCGTGAACGACAACGATGTCCGCATTATGCAAACAACTACCAATCGCGCAAGTCCGGTTCGAAGCTTTTTCAAAAAAAAGTGCGACCTTGATTATTTCCAAGGTCGCACTCGAGTCGAAAGCTGCAAGGTGAAGTGGCCGCGCGTCAGCGGCGCGTCGGTTCCTCTTGATCAAGAAGGTCCTTCGGCAACTGAAAACGCATCCGCTGGCGCGCGGAAGAAAGATCGATCCCGTCCAAGATCAGCGACAGCTGAGATCGAGTCACTTCGATGGTCTCCAGTTCTTCAATCGCGTTCGCGGTGGGCAACTGATAGGTTCCCTTCTGGAGTTGTTGATACCAGATGCAGAACCCGGTCTGGCTCCAGTACAGAATCTTGATGCGATCCCGGCGTCGGTTGACAAAGACGAAGAAGCTTCCCGACAAAGGGTCCTGTTTCAACGCCGACTCCGTCAAGGCGACCAGGCCGTTAAAGCTCTTGCGCATGTCCGTCGGCAGGCGATAAAGGAAGACGCGGATCTGCGGAGGCAGTGCGATCATGGGGCACCTCGTTCATTGAGTACCTCGATCACCTGCCGCAGCGTAACGGGATTCACCTCGCCGCCGATCTGAACCCGGTAGCCGAGCGGATGAATGATCTCCAGCGACTGAGCGGCGCCGAGCAGTTCCAAGGGAACGAACATGCGCTCCTGGTCCGGCGCGTCCTTGGGACGCTTCGCTGCCCGCCAGCGCGAACCATTGTTCTTTCGCTCCCGAAACTTCCGCCGCCAGGCGTAAAACGAAGGTTGCGAAACTCCCTCGGTCGCACAAAACTCGCGGACCGACAGGCCGCTACCCGCCTGCCGCTTCAGGATCTCCCGCCAACGTAACGCCGCTTCCCCTGTGTTTCTTCTGGCCATCTCGACCTCCCGTAGTGAAGTGACAAACACTCCACCCTATCAACCGGCCGAAGACGCCATGGATGCAACGCTCACAGCCAAACGTCGAATCGCCGGCTGCTTTCGGTGCCAGCCGCCCAGAAGCCCGGAGGCCCGCAGTGCTTCAAATTAGACCGCCGCCGAAACTGGCGCATTCGGCGTCACGAAGTGGCCGTCGCCAGAGCGATGATGTAATCCGCGCTCAGCGGAGACCAACTCTCTCTAATCGTCAGTCCCGCGTCTAAAAAGCTCTGCTCCAAGTCCTCGACCGACTCGAACGTTGCGCCCACGCGCGACATGTATTCCTGTAGTGCTTGCAGCATGTTCGCGAACTGATCCCAAGTCATGGCGCCATGGTCGGCCAGCAGTTCGCGAATCATTTCTTCGGGTAGCCTCCGCCAAAAAGAATGGAGCAGCGATGAAAGTGCACCGGGGTACTCGCGAAACAGAAACGCGGCCGCCGGTGCCCCGCAGCGGCGCAGCCGCCGCAGCACATCGATTTTCTTGGAGGTCGGAAATTGCTTCACAAACGAATCCGCGATGACCAAATCGAATTCGCCGTACATGTCATGCAAATCCTCCGAAAACACGTCGAGCCGC